>JBKPCV010000216.1:0-22859 GCA_046727575.1 Actinomycetota bacterium | reverse complement strand
CGGTTGTGGCGTCGAGCACGAGCAGGACCTCCTTGAGCGCACCCGGCGTGCGTTCGACGATGCGCCGCAGCTTCTCGAGCTCGTTCATCAGGTTGACCTTCGTGTGCAGTCGGCCGGCGGTGTCGACGAGCACGAGGTCAGCACCACGACCGGTCGCGGCGCTCATCGCGTCGAACACCACAGAGCCCGGGTCGGCCCCCTCTTGCCCGCGCACGAGCTGGGCGCCGACCCGATCTGCCCACAACGCCAGCTGCTCCGACGCGGCCGCCCGGAAGGTGTCTGCTGCGGCCAGCACGACGCGGTGGCCCTCGTCGGACTCGCGTTGCGCAACCTTGGCGATGGTCGTGGTCTTGCCGACGCCGTTCACGCCGACGAACATCCACACGTTGGGCTCACCAGGCTTCGCGGTGAGCGTTCGGTCTCCAGACTCGTCGAGCAGCTCCACCAACTCGGTACGCAAGGCCCCGACGAGTGCGGTCGGGTCCGTCATCTTGTCCCGTCGCGCCCGCTCCCGGAGACCGTCGAGCAGCCGCGTGGTCGTGGGGAGACCCACGTCGGCGAGCAGCAACGTCTCCTCGAGCTCGTCCCACGCGTCGTCATCGACGGTGCCGCGGCCGCGGACCGCGGCGATCGAACGGACGAACGCGGCGCGCGTCTTGCCGAGCCGGTCGCGGAGACGCGGTGGCTCGACCTCGACCTCGCGGAGCAGCTCCGCCTCGGGCTCGGCCGTCACCTCGACTTCGGGCTCGGCCGTCACCTCGGCTTCGGGAGGTGCCTCGACCGTCGCGGGCAGTGCCAGCCCGTCGACCGCCGGCGGGGCGGGTCTCGGGGGGGCGACCTCGCCGCGACGCTGCGCACGTCGGGACAGGCCGAGACCGACCACGATCAGGGCCGCGGCGAGCACGAAGATCAGGACGACAACCAGCACGGGCGACATGGGGGACCTCGACGTCGGGAGAGGCCGCGATGTTAGATACGCGAACCACCGCAGTGGCCACGTCGCATCGATCAGGCGGGCAGGAGCTGTTGATAACGGCGGAGCGCGACCGCGGCCCAGATCAGCTCGACGACGCCGAAGGGCCACGCTCCCGCCAAGAATCCGTAGGCACTCGACAGCACGCAGCCGAGCGCGAACGCGAGCACGAAGCCGCGCCCGCGGCGCTCGAGTGCGTACATGAGCATCATGAACGTGAGCGCGCAGACGCCATAGACGGTGACTGCCATCCGGTCAGTCAACCAGAGGGAATCGTGATGCCGGCCTCGTCGAGCTTCTGCTTGACCCGCGCCCGGAGCGCGCGCGTCACGGCCTCCTCTTGCTGCGGCCGCGTGCGTGCGACGACCCGGATGACGACCCGGTCCGGTGAGAGTGACTCGATGCCGAGCACTTCGGGCTCGCCGAGCATGGAGCCCCCGACCTCGTCGCTGCGACGCACCTCGTCGGCCGCGCCTCTGATCACGTCGATCGCGCGCTCGAGATCCGTGTCGTAGGCGATCGCGACGTCCACGAGCGCGCGCGCCCACTGCTGGGACTTGTTGCCAACACGGTGAATCTCCCCGTTGGGTACGTGCCAGACGACGCCTTCGACATCGCGTAGGCGTGTCGTGCGAAGGCTGAGCGCTTCCACGGTTCCGGTCGCCAGCCCGGTGTCGATCACATCGCCGACGCCGTATTGGTCTTCGAGGAGCATGAACAAGCCCGTGACGATGTCGCGCACGAGCGACTGCGCGCCGAACCCGATCGCGAGGCCGGCGACTCCCGCGCCCGCGAGCAGCGGTGCGAGGTTCACGCCGATCTCGTCAAGGATCGTGAGCGCTGCCACCGACCAGATCAGCACCGCGGCGATGCTGCGCAGCACCGCGCCGATCGTCTCCGTTCGACGGGCGCTTCGTTCGGGTGTGGTGCGCGACGTGTCGACGATCGGGGCACCCGGTCGCAGGGACGCGAGACGCTCCACTCCGCCGCTCAGGTGACGCAGGAAGCGATTCACGAGCGCTCGTGACAGCACGACGAGGACCCACGCGACGACGAGGATCAGCAGGATCCGGATCGGCTTGGACAGGGCGTCGGCCACTTCTGCCGCGGTCCGGTTGCCGGAGATGCGGAAGACGGTCGAGCACAACCACGACCGGCTGTCCTTCGGTCCGCACGCCTCGATGAGACCGGGGTCGTTCGCACCTGCAGCCAGTACGAGCACCGGGACTGACGGTGCCATCAGAACCGGGCCGCGCGACTCACAGGGCCGGCAACTCGTCCCGGATGCGCTGGCTCACCACGCGGCTCGAGCCGCCGGGCGGCATCGAGACGCCGTAGAGACAGTCGGCCGCCTCCATGGTGCGCTTCTGGTGCGACACGATCACGAGTTGGGCGTCGTCGCGGAATTCGTGCACGAGGTCGAGGAACCGGTGCAGATTGACGTCGTCGAGCGCGGCCTCGACTTCGTCCATGAGGTAGAAGGGTGACGGACGCGCTCGGAACACCGCGAAGAGGAACGCGAGCGCGGTCAACGAGCGCTCGCCACCGGAGAGGAGCGAGAGACGCCGCACGTTCTTCCCCGATGGACGCGCCTCCATGTCGATGCCGGTGTTGAGCAGATCGTCGGGGTCGGTGAGCACCAACCGTCCGGAGCCACCCGGAAACAGCGTGGTGAAGAGCCGTTCGAAGTGCTCGCTCACGTCGGCGAAGGCGTCTCCGAAGATCGTGACGATCTCGCGATCAACGGCGCGGATCACCCGCGTGAGCTCGCGGCGACTTGCCTTGACGTCCTCGAGTTGCTCTTGGAGAAAGCGGTGCCGTTCCTGGAGCGCGTCGTGCTCCTCGACCGCGAGCGGGTTGATCGGACCCATCAGGCGCAGCTCCCGTTCGAGCTCGCGCGCTCGACCGGCGAGCGTCGTGCCGTCGGGCACGGGCGGCGCCGGTGCGTCGAGCGCCGCGTCGGGCTCGGCCTCGTAGTCGGTCCGAAGTCGCTCGACCGCGTTCTCGAGCCGCAGGCGGGCCTCGGCGTCGTCGATCTCGGCGCGTCGCGCGAGCTCGCGGACTTCCCCGAGCTGCTGTTCCAACACGCCTCGCTCCGACCGCAGCGCGTCCAGTTGTTCGGCCGACGCTCGTGCCGCCTCTGATTGGCGGCGCCGCTGCTCGCGGAGCCGCCGGTACAGTTCGGCGGCGCGTGCAGTGATCGTCTCGGCCTGCGCGGCGACGCGCTGATAGGCGACGCCGCGCGCGACCAACGTCGCCCGGTGCCGCTCGGCCTCGGCCTGCTCGTCGCGGTCGCGCGCCGCCAGGCGCTCCTCGACGGTACTCAGGCGCTCCTCCACCATGGCGCGCCGATGCTCGAGCGCGAGAATGTCTGCGGCACTGGCGCGGGCGCGATCGAGGACGGCTCGTGCGCGTTCGACCTCCGCCGCGGCTTGGGCGCGCGAGGCTTCGGCCTCCACCGCGCGGGCGACCGCCTCCTCGAACGCGCCCTGCGTGACCGTGGCCGTGTCGGCTCCGATGCGCCACGGACCACCACCGCCCAGGCGGTCACCCGATCGAGTCAGCACGACGAGCTCGGGGTGCGCGAGCGCGAGCTCGAGCGCCGTGCGCCATCCCGAGTCGACGAGCACCGTGCGAGCGAGCATCCGACCAAGTGCGCGCTGCAAGCCCGGGACGCGTGTGCGGACGCAGTCGACCAGCGGACGTGCACCTCGCGGCGTGAGCAACGGCTGACCAATCGGCCCGAGCGAGTCGAGCACGAGCAGCAAGCCGCTGGACTTGCCGTCGTTGAGTCGTCCGATGGCGCGCGCAGCGGCGTCGCCGCCTTCCACGACGACGGCGAGGAGCGCTTCGCCCAGCGCCGAGAGCACGGCCGGCTCCGCACCCTGCTCGATCTCGAGCACATCGACGAGGGGTCCGATCACGCCCGCAACGCCCGCCAGGTGCTCGGCTCCGGTGGCGGCGCGTGCGACCCCGAGACCGAGCTCGAGCGCGTCGGCGCGGGCGCGCCAGCTCGCGGCGTCAGCCTCCGCGCGGCGCCATGCAGCGTCGGCATCGCGGAGCGCGGCCTCGGCGCCGGAGACGTCGCGCGAGCTCGGCGGCGGCGCGGTCCCGAGCGCGCCGTCGAGCTGAGCAAGCTCGTTCCGGAGCACCCCGGCGTCGGCGACGAGGGTCTCGAGCACGCCGGCATCGGCCGCGGCCGCGAGCTCGCGAGCCACACCGCGGTGCTTCTCGACGATCAGCACGCCGAGTCCTCGTGCGCGCTCGCGCAACGACTCGAGCCGCACGAGCGAGTCGGCGAGCGCGTCGTCGCCCATCGCAGTGAGTGATCGCTCGGCGCCCAGCACGGCGACGTCGAGGTCCCGCAGGCGGGCGCGCAGCTCTGCTTCGCGCTGCACGTGCTCGGACCGCGCGTCGCGCAGGCGGTCGAGGCGCGCCTGGAGGCCCGCGATCTCGTGACCGGCGAGATGGAGCCGGATCGCCCGCAGCTCGGCGACGAGCCCGCCGTGCCGACGGGCCGCGTCGGCCTGACGCCGGAGCGGGGTGAGCTGACGGCGCACCTCGCGGAGGAGGTCGTTCAGACGCAGGAGGCTGCCCTCCGTCGCTTCCAGCCGCCGCTCCGCGCGCTCCCGCCGCTTGCGGAATTTCAGGATCCCCGCCGCCTCCTCGACCACTCCGCGCCGATCCTCGGCACGGGAGTTCAGCACCGTGTCGAGTTGGCCCTGCCCGACGATCACGTGTTGTTGGCGGCCGATGCCGGTGTCGGACAGCAGTTCCTGGATGTCGAGCAGTCGGCACGGGGCGCCGTTGAGCCGGTACTCCGAGTCGCCCGCGCGGAACAACGTGCGGGTGATCGTGACCTCGGTGAACTC
Organism: Actinomycetota bacterium; assembly: GCA_046727575.1. GTDB lineage: Bacteria > Actinomycetota > Acidimicrobiia > IMCC26256 > DASPTH01 > DASPTH01. The sequence goes on along the minus strand of JBKPCV010000216.1, from coordinate 18,014 downwards.
GATTGGCAGGAGCGCGGCGGTGTTGTCGATCGTGAGCGACACCTCGGCCCGACCGAGCGCCGGCCGGTCCGGCGTTCCGGCGAAGATGACGTCGTCCATCTTCCCGCCGCGCAGGGAGCGCGGGCCTTGCGCGCCGAGCACCCAGGCCACCGCGTCGACGAGGTTCGACTTCCCCGAGCCGTTCGGCCCCACCACGACGGTGACGCCGGGCTCGAACTCGAGGACGGTCTTGTCGGCAAACGACTTGAACCCTCGCACCGTCAGTGACTTCAGGAACACGCGCTGCGCTCCCCTCGATGGATCGACGTCGCAGCGTAGCGACGGCTCTCCGCCGTTCCGCGGCACTCGCGGGTCAGCGCACGTGGAAGCCAGAGAGACCTGCCGGTTCCTCCGCCCGCGTCTCGACGCGGTCGACACGCGCGTGGCGCGGACCGGTGCGGCACCAGGCGGCCACGCGGTCGACCGCGTCCTCCGGGCCTTCCAGCACCGCCTCGACCCGACCATCGGCGAGGTTGCGGACGTAACCGCTCACGCCGGCAGCGGCGGCCTGCTCACGGCACGACTCGCGGAACCACACGCCTTGCACGCGCCCCGAGATGAGCAGGACCTTGCGCACCCGACCCCGAACCAACGCGCCCCTCGCGACGGTTCGCTCTAGACCTGGCAGGCGCTGCAGTAGAAGGTCGAGCGTCCGGCGAAGCGCTCGCGCACCACCGGATGCCGGCAACGTGGACACGCCTCGCCCTCGCGCCCGTACACGTTGTGGAACTGCTGGAACTCGCCCGGCCGCCCGAAGAGATCGACGTACTGCTCATCGGCGAGCGACGACCCCCGATGCTTCACCGCCTCTTGGAGCGTTTCCATCATCGACCGGTAGAGCCGGCGCACCTCCTGCGCAGTGAGCGAGTCGCTCATACGGTCCCATCGCAGACCTGCGCCCCACAGGATCTCGTCGCTGTAGACGTTGCCGATGCCGGCGATGAACTTCTGGTCAATCAACAACGGCTTGAGCTTCGTGTGGCGTTGCGCCAGCAGGCTGCCGAAGTGCTCCCACGACATCGCGGTCTCGAGGGGGTCGATGCCGAGGTGCGCGAGCTCCGCCACCTGCTTCTCCACGTTGTCCATCTCGGTGACGAACATCTCGCCGAACGTGCGCGGGTCGAGAAAGCGGAGTTGGCCGCCCTGGGTGAACGTGATTACCACATGGGTGTGCTTTGCCATCGGCTCGCGCGCGGTCTTCTTGCGCACGAGCTGACCCGACATGCCGAGATGGATGACGAGCACGTCGTCGTCGTCGAGCCGACACAGCAGATACTTCCCTCGGCGATCGATGCCGACGATCTTCTTCCCGATGAGACGGTTGGCGAACTGCTTGCGATTGTGGTGCCGGCGCACCGCGCGCATGCCATCCGCTTCGACGTTCTTGATCTTCCTGCCCACGACCTCTCGTTCGAGGTCGCGGCGCACCACCTCGACCTCCGGCAGCTCAGGCATCGTCTCCCCCCTCACCCGCGGTGCTCGCGGCCTCGTGCTGCAGCCGTTGCCACGCTTCGCGAGCCGCTTCCTGCTCCGCGGCCTTCTTCGATCGCCCCTCGCCGATGCCGTAGGGGATGCCGCGGAGGTGCACCGAAGCGAAGAAGCGCTTCGAGTGGTCGGGACCCTCGTGGCGGACCTGGTATCGGGGAAGCTGGTCGAGCACTTGTGCCGCGAGCTCCTGCAGCCGCGTCTTGTAGTCGCCGACGCCGGGCCCCGCGGCCTGCTCGCGGATCTCGGGCTCCAGCGCGGCGAGCACGACACGCCGGGCCGCTTGCATGCCCGCATCGAGATACACCGCCGCGATCACGGCCTCCATGGCATCGGCAAGGATCGACGCCTTCGCCCTGCCTCCCGATGCATCCTCGCCCTTCCCGAGGCGCAGCGCCGCGCCGAGGTCGAGGCCCTTGGCCAGACGGGCCAGTGTCTCCGAGCTCACGACGACGGCGCGCAACTTCGCCAGCTCTCCCTCCGGGAGCTGTGGGTACTGCTCGTAGACAAAGCTCGTCACGACGAAGCCGAGGATGGAGTCCCCGAGGAACTCGAGGCGCTCGTTCGACATGTCGATACCGCGCTCCGCGCAGTACGAGCGATGTGTGAGCGCGAGCTCGAGCAACGACGGATCGCGAAACGTCCAGCCGATCGCGAGCTGCAGGCGCGCGTCGAGATCGCTGGCGCTCGTGGACGCGATCTGTGTGCTCACCCGCCTACTCGCTCTCACCGAGTCGTTGCACGACGTAGTCGACGGCGTCGCGCACGGTGTGGAGATCGGCGAGATCCTCGTCGTCGAAGGTGAAGCCGACCGTCCGCTCGCCGAGCTCCTCCTCCAGCGCCTCGACCAGCTCGATCAGCGCGAGCGAGTCGGCGTCGAGATCGTCCGTGAACGTCGCGTCGAGGGTGATCCGCGACTCGTCGATCTCGAGGATCTCGGAGAGCCGCTCGCGGATCATGCGGAGCACCTCGTCGGGACTGATCGGATTGCGGCCGACGTGCGTCTCAGCCGGCATGCTGGATCGCCTCCCTCGTGCGCTCGACGACCCCGGTGTTCACGCATTCCGCCGCTTGCCGCACCGCGCTCACGATCGCGAGCGCATTCGACGAGCCGTGCCCGACCACGCAGACACCGGACACGCCGAGGAGCATCGCACCGCCGACATGATCGGGATCGAGTGCTTTCGCGGCCTCCAGCAGGTGCGGCATGACGACCCTTGCCGCCTCCTGTAGTTCGGGGATCTCGAGCACGCCGAAGACGAGCGCCGCGGTGCCCCGGATCGCCCCCTCGATCGTCTTCAGCGCGACGTTGCCGGTGAACCCGTCGGTGACGATCACGTCGACGCTCGGCCGCATGAAGTCGCGACCCTCCACGTTCCCGACGAACCCCGGGACGTCGGTGAGCAGGGCGAACGCCTTCTTTCGCAGTTCGTCGCCCTTGGCTTCTTCTTCGCCGTTTGACAGCAAGCCGACACGTGGCTCGTCGATAGCAAGCCGTGTCCGCGCGTATTCGCGGCCCATCACCGCGAACTGCACCAGCCATTCGGGAGCGCAGTCGACCGTGGAGCCGGAGTCGACCAGGATCTGCGGGCGCCCACCAGGCACCGGTATTGGCGTTGCGATCGCAGGACGAGCGACACCGCGTATACGTCCGACGCGCAGGAGCGCGGCCGCCATCGTGGCACCGGTATTGCCCGCGCTCACGAACGCGTCCGCTCGGCCGTCGCGTACGAGCTGCGCGCACCGCACGATGGAAGAGTCCTTCTTGGCCCGCACCGCGCCGGCGGATTCGCCCATGTCCACGACTTCGTCCGCGTGGACCAGCTCTATTCCCGATACACCCGGCGGGATCAAGGGCTCCACCGCGTCTCGCGGGCCGACCAGCACGACGCCGACAGCCAGCTCCTCGACCGCGCGCGCGGCGCCCTCGACGATCTCCTTCGGTGCGCGGTCGCCGCCCATGGCGTCGATCGCGACGGTGACACTCATCGCCGGCTCTCGCGCATGCTCACTCGACGTCGATCACGTGACGACCGCCGTACCACCCGCAGTTGCTGCACACGATGTGCGGCTGCTTGATCGCACCACAGTTGGGACACGTCGAACGCGCCGGTCGAGCGAGCCGCCAGGTCGAGGCGCGGCGCTGACGCGTCTTGCTCCTCGGAGTCTTGCGCTTTGGGACCGGCATGTCGTGCTCCTACGGGTCGCGAACGTTGGTGGAAGGGTCAGAGATCGAGGTCGGAGAGCGCCGCCCAACGCGGATCGACCGGCGACGCGTCGCCGTCGTCGGTGTCGTCGCGCTCGTCGGGCAGTGCCGCCGGACGGCACGCGGCACCACCGGTGGTGGCACAGGTTGGGGCGAGGGGCAGCTCGAGAAGCACCGCGTCGCGGACCAGCTGGTCGAGGTCGATCACATGGCCGAGGAGCTGGTAGGTCTCGCCGTCGATCGGCTGGTCCTCGAAGAGCTCACCGACGGCGACCTCGACGTCGTCCTCGAGCCCGCGCAGACAGATCACGCAGTCGCCGCTCCAGCGGGCCCGCAGCACCCCGCGGGCGACGATGCCGTCGGGGACCCGTTCGAGCACCAGATCGAGCTCGACGGGCTCCTCGACCCGGGCGGCCCGCGTCGCGAGGTCGTCGGCCGAGACCGGGCGGCGCAGGGGACGTCGGGCACCGGGATGCGTCAGCAGATCGGCGACGTCAATGCGGAGATCGCTCATGGCTTCGTGAAACGGGCCGGCCCGGAATTTGCGGCACTCGGCACGGCGACTGGGAATGGTCCTGCCGGCGGCGCCGCCAGACCGTCGGCGCCGGAACTCTCAGGATAGCAGCCGGCAGGTTGTGCGACCCGATGCCCGATGTGCCGCTTAGCTCTCGTCCTGGTCGAAAAGTCCGGCCTCGGAGTTAGCGGCGGAGCGATCGTCCTCGCCTTCCGGCGGCGGTGAGAGTGGAACTGCCTGGAGCTGCACACGGCCACGCTGGACCGTCCCGATCGTGCGTTCGAGCACGATCTCGAACGCCGCCAGCTTCTGGTCGATGTAGTCCTCGGCCTCGTGGCGCAGGCGGCGGCTGTCGGCTTCGGCGTGCGACACCACCTGTTGTGCCACACGCCGCGCCTCTCGCGCGACCTCGGTGCGTTCGACCATTCGCTCGGCCTGCACACGCGCCGCTTCGACGATGTCCTCGGCATCACGTCGGGCTTGCGCGAGGTACTCCTCACGTTCCTTGAGCAGCCAGCGGGCGTGGCGCAACTCTTCGGGAAAGGCGTGCAACGAGTCGTCGAGGAGCTCGAGTGCCTCGTCTCGGTTCACGAGGACGGACGCGGACATCGGCATGGTCCGTGCAGTGTCGATCATCTCGCGAAGCTGCAGGAGCAGTGTCTCGAGGTCGTACGCCTGCGCGTCACTCACGATGTGCCCGCTACCTCGGGAACCGGTCTTTCAGCCGGACTGCCACGCCGGGCGGCACCATGGCGGCTACGTCGCCGCCGAACTTCGCGACCTCGCACACGAGACTCGACGACAGGAACGAGTACTCCGGGCTCGTCGAGATGAAGAAGGTGTCGATGCCCGACAGGCGCTTGTTCATCTGGGCCATCTGGAGCTCGTACTCGAAGTCCGACACCGCCCGGAGCCCCTTCACGATCGCCTCGGCTCCGTAGTCGCGTGCGAAGTCGACGACGAGCCCCATGAGGGTCTCGATCCGTACGTTGCCGAGGTGCTCGACCGCGTCTCGCAGCATTTCCTGACGCTCTGCGAGCGAGAAGCGCGATTGAGCCTTCTGGGGATTGCGCGTCACCGCGACGATCACCTCGTCCCAGTGACGGGCGGTCCGGTCGATGATGTCGAGGTGACCATTGGTCACCGGATCGAAAGAGCCCGGGCAGAGGGCGATGGCCACGCGAAGTCGCTCCTGGTCAGACAGTAGAGACGGTCAGGAGCGTATCGCCGTACGCGCGCTCCCACCCGACCGACCACCCGGAAGGAAGGTCCGGCGGTGCCTGTCGTCGCGTCTCGACGACCACCGTCGCACCGCGCGCCAAGACGCCCGGCTCCGTGAGACACTCGAGCACTTCACCCACGGCGTCCGCACCTGCGTCGTAGGGCGGATCGAGAAAGACGAGATCGAACGGCCCGTGCCGCCCGCGTCGCAGGAACGCGGCCGCAGGTGCACGCGCAACCCGCGCACGATCGGTGAAGCCGGTCGTCGCGAGGTTGGCGCGGATCGCGTCCTCGCTCCGGCGGTCGATGTCCACGAACACCGCGCGGTCGGCTCCCCGCGACAACGCCTCGATGCCGAGCGCGCCACTGCCCGCATAGAGGTCGAGCACGACTGCACCGACGATGCGCTCCGCGCCGAGGGCAGCAAAGAGCGCTTCCTTCACGCGATCGCTGGTCGGGCGTGCCCCACTCCGGGGTGCGACGAGCCGGCGACCCCCCGCCTCTCCCGCGACCACGCGCAACGCCATCAGCTCTTGAACAAGAAATCGACGGCGTCTCCGAGGAGGTCGGCCACCTCCTCGCGCAGTTGCCAGTGCTGCGCTAGGTCGGGGTCGGCGTCGAGCAGCTGCTCCGCCACGCCGCGCGCTTCGAGCACGATCGACTCGTCCTGCGGGAGGCGACCGAGCTTGAGGTCGCTCCAGCCGGCCTGGCGCTCGCCGAAGACCTCACCGGCACCGCGGATCGCGAGGTCACGTTCCGCGAGCTCGAAGCCGTCGGTCGACTGCAGCATCGCCTGCACGCGCGCTTCACCCTGTGGCGTGCGCGGGTCGGCGAGCAGGTAGCAGGAGGACGCGTGCGCACCACGCCCGATCCGCCCGCGCAGCTGGTGGAGCTGGAGCAGACCGAACCGCTCGGCGTCCTCCACCACCATCACCGTTGCGTTCGGCACGTCGACCCCCACTTCGACCACTGTTGTCGCGACGAGGACGTCGACGTCGCCGTTGCGGAACGCGAGCATCCCGGCTTCCTTGTCGACAGCCGACATCTGCCCGTGCAGGAGCCCCAGCCGCAGACCCGCGAGCTCGCCGTCGGCGAGCCGTTCGAGCTCCTCGGTCGCGGCGCGCGCCTCGAGTTTCTCCGAACCCTCGACGAGCGGGCACACCACGTAGGCCTGCCGCCCCGCGGCGACGGCGGCCCGCACGGCGTCGTACACCGCTGCCCGCTCGAGCGGCCCGGGACCGACCACCGACGTCGCGATCGGCGAACGGCCCGCCGGCAGCTCGCGCAGCTCCGTCTTGTCGAGGTCGCCGTAGATGAGCATCGCGGCGGTACGCGGGATCGGGGTGGCGGTCATCACGAGCACGTCGGGCACACCACCATTGGCCGGCTCGCTCGGAGTCGGGGTACCCGGCTCCGCCGTCCCGGGACGCTCGCCCCGGCCCTTTCGACGCAAGAGGTCGCGCTGCTCCACACCGAACCGGTGCTGCTCGTCGATGACCGCGACGCCCAGACGGGCGAACTCGACCCCTGCATAGATCAGCGCGTGCGTACCGACGATGATGTCGACGTCGCCGTCGGCCAGGCCCTGCGTGATCCGGCGACGTTCGACCGCCGGCGTGCGGTTCGTCAACAACGCGACCCGCACGGGTCGTACGCCCAGCAGGGTCCCCTCCGCGGGCACGGTGAGACCCTTGAGCAGCGCCCGCATCGTGAGGTCGTGCTGTTCCGCGAGCACCTCCGTCGGCGCCATGAACGCGCCTTGATACCCGCCCTGCACGGCCGTCAGGAGTGCCGTGAGCGCGACGACGGTCTTCCCGGACCCGACTTCACCCTGCAGCAGCCGGTGCATCGGTGCGGAACCGGCGAGGTCGGTGGTGATCTCGTCGATGGCGCGGTGTTGATCGCTCGTGAGGTCGAACGGCAGGATGGCGTGGAACGCCGCGACGAGCGAACCGTCGACCGTGTGTCGGATGCCGCGCGCCTGGGTTGCGAGCGCGCGCTTGCGTGCGACGAGCGCGATCTGCATGCGGAGGAATTCGTCGAACTTCAGGCGGTGCGCAGCAACGTGCGCGTCGCCGACCGTGTCGGGACGATGGATGTCCCAGTACGCGCGTGTCCGGTCGACGAGACCGTGGCGGCGCCGGACGTCGTCGTCGACGGGATCGGCGAAGCCGCGCTGCTTCGTGCGTTGGAGCGCGGCCGACACCGCACGTCGGAGCTGCCACGTGTGCACCTCGGCTTTGCCTGACTGCTGGTACACGGGGACCACCGTGCCGGTGACGTCCGACGCCTCGTGGTCACGCTCGGTCTCGGGTGCCGACAAGACGTCGACCACGGGGTTGGTCAACTGTCGTTTCCCGCGATACCGCTCGACCTTCCCGAAGAGGGACACCTGCGTACCGGCCGGCAGCTGCCGGACACGCCATGGCTGGTTGAAGAACACCAGATCGAGCAACCCCGTGCCGTCATAGACCGTGGCGTTGACGATGGTGCGCTTGCCATCGCGTGTGCGGCGCGACCGTATCGATCGGACCTCGGCATCCACGGTGGCCTCGTCACCGATGGACAGCTCCGCGATCTCGGCGCGTTGCGTGCGGTCGACGTACCGACGCGGATAGTGCTCGAGGAGGTCGAGCACCGTCGTGATGTCCATCTCGGCGAGCCCGCTCGCGAGCTTCGGCCCCACCGCCCGCAGCTCTGTGACGCGTCGCTCCGTGAGCTCCCGCAGGGTGAGCCCTGGTGCCATCAGACCAGGTCGATTCCGCTCCGGCGTCCCGGCCTCCGGCCACGCCTCCGCTGCATCTCCATCAGACCAGGTCGATTCCGCTCCGGCGCCCCGGCCTCCGGCCACGCCTCCGCTGCATCTCCACCGGGCGCGCGCTATTCGACGCCGACGAGGTACGGGTAGAGCGGCTGGTCACCCTGGTGCAGCTCGATCTCGACGTCGGGGTGCGCGGCCTCGATGTGCGAGGTGATGCGATCCGTCTCGCCGCGCTCGGCTTCCGCGCCGACGACGACGGTAACGAGCTCGGCGTCGTCGTCGATGAGCCGATCGACGAGGCTGATGACCGCGTCCGCCGCCGACTTCGCCGCAGCAGAGACCCCGTCCCGCGTGATCGCGATCCAGTCACCCGCCGCGATCGGTCCACACTCGGCGACGCTGTCACGCACCGCCTGTGTGACCTCTCCCGCACGGACCAACGACGCGGCTTTGTCCATCGCGGCGGTGTTGGCTTCGAGCGACGCGTCGGGGTCGTACGCGACGAGGGCCGCCAGCGCCTCGACGACCGCGGTCGTCGGCACCACCGAGACGGGCCGGTCGGCCAGCTCCGGTACCTGCCGCGCGACCGGCACGATGTTCTTGTTGTTCGGCAGGACGATCACCGACTCGGCCGCACACGCGTGCACGGCCTCGAGGATCTGAGCAGTCGACGGGTTCATCGACTGGCCGCCTGCGACGACGCGCTGGACACCGAGCTCGGCGAACAGGCGCTGCAGGCCGTCGCCCACCGCAACCGCGACGACGCCCGTCTCGACCTGGTCGAGCGGACCGGGCGGCGTCCGCTCACGAACCCACGTCGCCTCCTCGCGCCCTTCGACCTGCTCGTGCAGATCGGTGACGCGGATGTCCGCCGGCCGGCCGGCGGCGATGCCGGCTTCGATGGCCGCGCCGATGTCGTTGGTGTGCACGTGACAGTTCCACAATCCGTCACCACCGACCACGACGATCGAGTCACCCAGCTCGCTCCATGTCCGCTTGAGCTGCGGGATCGTGTCGTCGGCCGCCTGGAGGAGATACATGACCTCGTAGCGCAATGCATCACTGTCGTGCTCCGCGTCGAGGTGCGCAGCGACCGCGGCGGGGGTGGCGACGACTTCGGGGGCAGGTACCGGCCGGTCGTCGACGACGTTGAGACACGCCGCGAGCAAGAGCTCGAAGCCGCGGCCACCGGCGTCGACCACGCCGGCCTCCCGCAGCACCGGGAGGAGGTCCGGTGTCCTCGCGACCGCGTCGCGAGCGGCGACGGCGGCGCGGTCGAGCACGTCACGGAGTGAGGCCTCACCGCTCGCGTACGCGCGCTCGACGGATTCCGCGGCGAGCCGCACGACGGTGAGGATCGTGCCCTCGACCGGCCGCAGCACTGCTTGATAGGCCGCATCGGCTGCGCGCCGAAGCCCGGAGATCACGTCGCGCGCCGAGATGGCGTCGAGTGGGGCGAACGTGTCCGCGAGCCCGCGCAGGATCTGCGAGAGGATCACACCCGAGTTCCCACGCGCACCCATCAACGACCCGTGCCGGATCGCCTCGCACACCTCCGGCATGCCCGAGCCGTCGTCGGGGAGCTCGTCGACGACCGACTCGAGCGTGAGTGCCATGTTGGTCCCGGTGTCGCCATCGGGCACCGGGTAGACGTTGAGGCGGTTCAACTCGTCCTGGTGGTTGCGGAGCACGTCTCGGTACGTGGAGACGACGCGGCGCAGGTCGGACGGTGCAAGTGACTGCAGGACCCCCACGGCTGGGATGGTATCCGGCACGCTGCTAGCCTTTTTTGTTCACACGAGCGCGAGTGAGGTTCGACGATGGCGTCCGTTTGCGAGATTTGCGGGAAGAAACCGCAGTTCGGCATGCGCCTCAGTCACTCGCACCGGCGCACCAAGCGGCGCTGGAACCCGAACGTGCAGCGCGTGCGCGCCGTCGTCAACGGCGCACCGAAGCGCATCCACGTCTGCACCTCCTGCCTCAAGGCGGGCAAGGTCCAGAAGCCGTAGATGCAGGGCGTCGTCAGGATCTACGACCCGCAAACCGGCGAAGGTGTGGTCATGCGCGACACCGACCGCGCCGAACTGGTGCTCGCGGCCGACGCCCTGGAGGGCTCGCTCTTCCGCATGCTCCGTCAGGGCCAGCGCGTCAACTTCGATCTCGATGACGACGGCCGCGTCACGAGGGTGCGCATCGGCTCCGAGCCCGACATGGGTCTTCCGACGGCTCAGGTCTGACGGGTCGGTCACTCGGCAGCCAGGGCCACCCGCAGTTCCGCGCCGGGGTCGGGGCGCAGCGCGCGCCCCACTTCCACGACCACCTCGTGCAACGTGCCGTTCCAGGCGAACGGCACCTCGTAGTCGTCGCTCACCGGGAAGCCGCGGTCGTACCCGAGACACAACGCGGTTCCGCCGTGCTGCCAGAACATGGGGACGGGGACGTCGAGCGCGGCCGACGCGACCACGTCGTCGTCGTGGAGGAGGGTGACGGCCGGCCCGTCGTCTCGCAGCGCATAGTGGCAGACCAGCGTGTGCGGCCCGCGCGGTACCGGGGGCACGCCGCGGACGAGCCTGAGGTCGCCAGCACGGTTCAGCGCGAACACGAGTCGGCTGTCGTGCACGTAGAACGCGAAACCGTTCGTCCAGTCGCCGAGCGCGCAGAGAATGCCCTCGGGCGCGTCAGCCACGTCGACGGACGCGGAGAGACAGAAGCCTCCGAACAATCGCGGCACCGAATCATCGGGTACCGGTCCGCCGGTCGGCCGGAACACACAGCGTGACGGTGGTGGGTTCGGCGGCGGCAACACTGCGGAGAAGCGGCCCACGAGGTCGTCGACGAGCGGGAAGACCTGGTTGCGCGCGGCCTCGATCAGCCACACGTCCTGCAGCTGGGCGAGCACGTCCGGATGCGAGGCCGCCAGGTCGTGCGCCTCGGCGAAGTCGTCGTCGATCCTGAACAGCTCCCACCGATCGGTTTCGAAGTCGCGGCTGCCCTCGAGCAGGCGCTCCTCGTCGGCCACCCCCTTGGACACGTGGTCGGTCGTGGCCTTCCACCCGCGGTAGTAGATCGATCTCGACCCGAGCATCTCGAAGTACTGGACATCGCGGGGTTCGGGCGCGCTGCTGTCGTCGAATGTCGCACGGATGCTCTGTCCGTCGATGGGCTGTTGCGTGACGCCGTCGTACGTGTCAGGCGCGTCGATACCACAGGCGTCCAGCAGCGTGGGCATGAGGTCGATCGCGTGGACGAACTGATGGCGGACGGCGTCGCGGGCCGCGAAGCCGTTGGGCCAGTGCACGACGAGTGGCGTGCGCACACCACCGAGCCACGTGTATCGCTTCCACAAGCGAAGCGGGGTGTTGCCTGCCCACGCCCATCCCCAGGAATAGTGGTTGTACGAGCGGAAGCCACCGATCTCGTCGAGGCGGGCGAGGTTCTCCTCGGTGCTGTCGGGGAGCGCCAGCGTGAAGCGATGTTCGTTGAAGGTGCCGCTCTGACCGCCTTCCGCGCTGGTGCCGTTGTCCGACACGAGCAGCACGAAGGTGTCGTCGAGCTGGTCGATCTCGTCCAAGAACGAGATCAAGCGACCGATCTGGGCGTCGGTGTGCGTGAGGAAGCCGGCGAACACCTCCTGGAACCGCGCGTACACGCGACGTTCGTCGGCGCCGAGCGCATCCCAGTCCTGCACCCAGGGCGGTCGTGCAGTCAGCGTGGTCCCGTCTGGCACGATGCCCAGCTCCTGCTGCCGCGTGAACGTCTCCGCGCGGAGCCGCTCCCAGCCGCCGTCGAAGCGCCCGTGGTACGGCTCGACCCACTCGGGCGCGACGTGGTGCGGCGCGTGGGTTGCGCCGAGCGGTAAGTAGAGGAAGAACGGGCGGTCGGGCGCCGCGTGCTTCTGGTCCTGCACGTACCGGATCGCGGTGTCGACGAGGTCCTCGGTGAGGTGGTAGCCGTGCTGAGGAAGGCGCGGCGGATCGAGGTAGTGGTTGTCACGCACCAGGTTCGGGCTCCACTGATTGGTGTCACCCTGGAGGAACCCGTAGTAGCGCTCGAAGCCGAACCCGAGCGGCCAGCGATCGAAGGGGCCAGCGTGGGAACGCTCACCCGACGGCACGAGATGCCACTTCCCCACTGCGAAGGTGTTGAAGCCGCTGTCGCGCAGCAACCGGGGCAGCGGCGCCGCCGACCTCGGAATGCGGGCGGTGTAGCCGGGGTACGCGGTGGGAATGTCGGTCAGGTACCCCATTCCGACAGCGTGGTGATTCCGACCCGTGAGCAGGCACGCGCGGGTGGGCGAACAGAGCGCGGTGACATGGAAGCGGTTGTAGCGGAGTCCATTGGCGGCCAGGGTGTCGATCGCCGGAGTGGCAATCGGCGACCCGAAGCACCCCAACTGCGCGAACCCGGTGTCGTCGAGCACGATCACGACGACGTTGGGCGCGTCCGGCGCCGGGCGCGGCAAGCCGAAGGCTCCGGGCGTCGACTGTTCCGGTGTGAAGCCGGCCCACCCTGCGCGGTTCATGAGCACGACACCCTATCCATGCAGGCTCGCCGGTTCGGGGGCCGAACGAGGGCGCTAGTAGACTTGCCTGACCGATATTTCGGGTTCCGCGCAGTTGCTCGCCACCTTTGTTTCCGGAGGACGTACCGGTGACGCTCGTGCAGGCTCCCACCAAGCACCAACGCCTCGTGCGTTGGGTCGATGAGATGGCCGAGCTCTGCGAGCCTGACGCGGTGCACTGGTGCGACGGCTCTGACGCGGAATACGAGGGCCTCTGCGACAAGCTCGTCGAGGCGGGGACATTCGTGCGCCTCGCCCCGGACCGTCGCCCCGGTTCGTTCTGGGCACGGTCCGACCCGAGTGATGTCGCGCGAGTGGAAGACCGCACGTTCATCTGTTCACAGCAGGAGGCCGACGCCGGCCCCACGAACAACTGGCGCGACCCGGCGGAGATGCGCGCAACGCTCATCAGGTTGTTCCGCGGCTGCATGCGCGGCCGCACCATGTACGTGGTGCCGTTCAGCATGGGACCTCTGGGTTCATCGCTCTCCTACATCGGCGTGGAGCTCACCGATTCGCCCTACGTCGCAGTGAGCATGCGGACCATGACCCGCGCCGGCCAGAAAGCCCTCGACGTGCTCGGCGCCGACGGTCCCTTCGTCCCGTGCATGCACTCGGTTGGGGCACCGCTGGCGCCCGGACAGCCGGATGTGCCGTGGCCGTGCAACTCCGACGAGAAGTGGATCGTGCACTTTCCCGAGACACGCGAGATCTGGTCGTTCGGTTCCGGTTACGGCGGCAATGCGTTGTTGGGCAAGAAGTGCTTCGCGTTGCGCATCGCTTCGGTGATCGCACGCGACGAGGGCTGGCTCGCCGAGCACATGCTGATCCTCAAGATCACGAGCCCGGAAGGCCAGGTGCGCTACCTGGCGGGTGCGTTCCCGTCGGCGTGCGGCAAGACCAACTTGGCGATGCTGATACCGACCATCCCGGGTTGGAAGGTCGAGACGATCGGCGACGACATCGCGTGGATGAAGTTCGGCGCGGACGGCCGGCTCTACGCGATCAACCCGGAGTACGGCTTCTTCGGGGTGGCTCCCGGTACCAACGACGGCTCGAACCCGAACGCGATGCGGACGCTCACGCGCAATGCGGTGTTCACAAACACCGCGCTCACCGACGACGGTGACGTGTGGTGGGAGGGTATGACGCGCGAGCCGCCGGCGCACCTCACCGACTGGCGCGGCGAGTCCTGGGTCCCGGGCTCCGACCGGCCGGCGGCACATCCGAACGCCCGCTTCTGCGTGCCGGCGTCGCAGTGCCCGTCGATCGCGCCCGAGTGGGAAGACCCGGCCGGCGTGCCCATCTCGGCATTCCTCTTCGGCGGCCGCCGGGCGACGACGGTCCCGCTCGTGTTCGAGTCGCGGAGTTGGGCGCACGGCGTGCTCGCCGCTGCCACGATGGGCTCGGAGCAGACCGCGGCCGCGGCTGGCGAGGTCGGCGCACTCCGGGTGGACCCGTTCGCGATGCTCCCGTTCTGCGGTTACAACATGGGCGACTACATGGCGCACTGGCTGAGCATGACCGACCGAACCGACGAGACGTTGCTGCCGACGATCTACGGCGTCAACTGGTTCCGGAAGGACGCCGATACTGGCAAGTTCCTCTGGCCCGGCTTCGGTGAGAACTCGCGCGTGCTCGAGTGGATCTTCCGCAGGCTCGACGGCGTCGCATCGGGTCGCGACACCGCGATCGGCGTCGTTCCCGGGCCGGACGACCTCGATCTCGAGGGGCTCGACATCTCGCCGCGAGCGGCGGAGGCCGCGTTGGCCGTCGACAACCGTGAATGGCTGCGAGAGCTGCCGGCGATTCGCGCATCGTTCGACGCGCTCGGTGAGCGTCTGCCTGCCACACTCCGCGACGAGCTCGCGGCGCTCGAACGTTACCTCGGCGACGCCTGACAGCGCGCCGCTACCATCGGCGGTAGGTCGAGCAGGGGGTCGTGATGCCCGTCACCGCGTACGTACTGATCCAGACCGAAGTTGGACGAGCCGAGAAGGTGGCGAGGGCTTCGCGCGACATCGCTGGCGTGATCGCCTCCGACAACGTCGCCGGGCCCTACGACGTGATCGTGAAGGCCGAAGCCCCTTCCCTCGACGACCTGGGCAAGCTCGTGGTCTCGGAGATCCAAAAGGTGGACGGCATCACCCGCACGTTCACCTGCCCGATAGTCAATTTGTAACTTCGGGGCCGCCGCTGGGACGGCGCCGCCGCCATCGGCGTCTGCCAAGAGCGCCTTGTCCGCGCACGTTCTTATTGCTCGTCCCGTTGTCTTCCCGCGCGTTGCGCGCGGCGGTGGTGCCGGTCGATCGCGAGCTCGATGAGTCGGTCGATGAGCTGTGGATAGGAGACTCCCGACACCTGCCAGAGACGCGGATACATCGAGATCGGTGTGAAACCCGGGATCGTGTTGACCTCGTTCACGATGAAGCCCCGTCCCGGGTCTTCGAGAAACAAGTCCACGCGCGCCATTCCTTCACACCGGCAAGCCTCGAACGCACGCGCAGCGAGCGCGCGTGCCTCGTCGGTCTGCTTTTCGCCGAGCGGCGCAGGAGCCAGCAGCTCCGCCTCCTCGGACTCGTACTTGTCCGCATACGAGTAGAACTCGTCGCCCGGTCGGACCTCGCCCGGTAGCGAGACCTCGGGCGGGTCGTCGCCGAGAACCGCCACCTCGATCTCGCGGCCGGCGATGGCCTCCTCCGCAAGGACCCACTCGTCGTACCGCAGTGCGAGCGAGCAGGCGGCTTCGAGACCCACACGGTCCTCGGCCTTCGAGACTCCGACCGACGAGCCCATGTTCGACGGTTTCACGAAGCAGGGATACCCGAGCTCGCGCTCCACGTCGGCGACGAAGGCGGCGAGGTCGTGCCCATCGCGGAAGGAGCGATGGCGTGGGGTGCGGAGGCCCGCCGCTGCGAAGAGTCGCTTGGCCGTGATCTTGTCCATGGCAGCCGCAGAACCGAGCACTCCCGATCCGACGTACGGGACGTCCGCGAGCTCGAACAGCCCCTGGATGGTTCCGTCCTCGCCGTACGGCCCGTGCAGAAGTGGCAACACGACGTCGACATCGAGCGCGGTATGCGCCGTCGCAGACGCCCGCGCGTTCGGGTCGGCGACGAGATGACCAACGCCCTCCGCAGGCGTGCCGTCGATCGGGAACTCGGCGGGGAGCGCATCGGGACCTGCTTCGATCGCGGCGCGCGCGGCGTCTGCAAACAGCCACTGACCGTCGGTCGTGATCGCGACCGGAACGATCTCGTACCGCTCACGGTCGAGTGCACGTGCGACCGCGACCGCGGTTGCCCGCGAGACGTCGTGCTCGGCGGACCTGCCGCCGAACAGGAGCAGTACCCGCACGCGCGACTTCACGTGGCCTGCAGAGCAGCGCGGATGCCGAGGCCCATGATGAACAGCCCGACGAGCCCGTAGAATAGCTCGGTTCGTCCGCGCATCTGACGACGATATTGGTACGCGAGGCCGACGGTGAGGAACGCGAGGAAGCCGTAGAACATGTGGAATCGGGGCGCGACGTAGTCCTTGCTGATCACGAGAATCGCCCCGATCAGCACCTGCAGCATCATCATCGACTCGGCGACGATCGTCACGATCCAGAGCCAGCGTCCACGCGCACGCCGGAGCCGCCAGGCGATCAGCGCGAGCACACCCACGAAGCCGTTGGCGACGATCGCGACGTAGCCCCACACCTTGTGGAAGTCGAAGAGCGCGCGCAAGCCGTGGTGAGGGTACCTGGGCGCGGTCGCCGGGCCCTGGCGCTACGACGCGGGTGCGTCCTCGTGTTGCACGACATCGAACGACCACAGGTCGCTGTGGCTGCTCACCGGTCCCTGCGCGCTGTGCGCGCGATGCCCGTGCTGGAACGCCGAGCTGTTGACCCAGGCCTCGAAGTCCTCCTCGGACCGCCACCGCGTGTAGACGAGGTAGACGTCGCGCTCGTCAGTTGGCCGGAGCAGCTCGAATGATTCGAATCCCGGCGACGACGACACCTCCCCCGCCCGAGCGGCGAAGCGAGCCTCGAGCTCCTCGGCGCGCTCAGGCGGAACGGTGATGGCGTTGATCCTCACGACGCTCATGTCTGCTCCCTGATCAGCGATTTCTCAGGAATCTTGCAGCACGTTGGACGCATTGCACCTCGGAGCCGGTAGCGTGCCTCGGCTGGTACGCGTTGGGTCAATGTGCCCGTCGGGTGGTTTACTCGACAGTAAGCCTGGTGGGCTGGCCGGGCCGACCCTGCCCCGGCCCGCCGGCCCGCCACCCACCCACGCGAGGGGTCAGGGCTGGCCGCGCAGGAAGCGTTCGATCTCTGACGCGAGCTCCTCGCCACTCGGAAGCGGTTGCTCGGTTCCGGATTCGATCTGTTGGATCGCCTCGATGACGTCGGGACGGTCGGCGATGCCCTCCTCGACCCGTTGCACGTACGCGTGCGCCTGGTCGTCCAGCGTCGAGAGATCGACGACGACGCCCCCGAGCTCACGGACGCGAGCGAGGAGCGCCCGGATCGCGGGAGGCGACGGTCCCGCGGCGACGTAGTGCGGCACCTGTGCCCACAGCGCGATCGTCGGTATGCCCGCCTGACCGAGGAGCACCTGGAGCGCGCTCTGCGCGCCGGTCGGGCCGGTGTAGTCGTTGCGCCACGCCCCGACCTCGCTGAGGAGGTCCTCGCTCGTCGCCGTCGCCAGAATCTCGACCGGCCGCCGGTGGGAGGCCACCGTCGGGATGCCGCCCAGCGTGAACGCGCGCTTCACGCCGATCCGCTGGGCCGCTTCGACCAGCTCGGCGAGCACCGCACGCCAGCGCAACGACGGTTCTGGTCCGACGCACACGACGAGATCGCGACCGCTTCGGCCAGCCACGAGCTCGATCGACGGCCACGTGATCTCGCGCGACACCCCGCCCACCAAGTGGACCGTCGGTCGCGTCTGTTGCAGGTCCATGAGGTCGGCGAGGTCGATCCTTCCGAACGTGCGCTTCGCCTCGAGCTGTTCCAGGAGCACGGCCACCGCGCCGGCGCCCGCCATCCCCGCGTCGACCCACCCCGACAGGGTGACGAGCATCAACGGGTCACGCAGCTCCGGCCACTTGTCGACCTCCAGCAAGACCACACCGAAACAATAGGAGGGTCCGGCGCACGCGGCGACGAAGCGAACGGAACGAGCTGTCTCTTATACACATCTCCGAGCCCACGAGACGGTGAGTAATATCTCGTATG
>JBKPCV010000215.1:0-4733 GCA_046727575.1 Actinomycetota bacterium | reverse complement strand
ACTGCCACACATGCTCGGGACGCAACAGCCCAGCCAGGTGATGCTCCCCGAGATCGTGCAACTCGAAGCGCGTATCGTGGACGAGCGCCGCCGACGCCGCCGACACAACCACCTGTCCACCATGCGCAATCCCCATCAGCCTCGCCGCACGGTTCACCTCACTGCCGAAATAATCCCCGTCCCGGAACTCGGCTTCGCAGGTATGAACCCCCATGCGGACCTTCAGCGGTTCAGTGTCACCCCACTCCGTCGTGTCCAACCGCTGCTGCGCGAGCGTTGCAGCATCGAGCGCGTCGTGCGCCGAGGCGAAGACGGCATGCACGCCATCGCCCGTCATCTTCACGACGGACCCGCCATGCGCCTCGACCACGTCACGCAAAAGAGCGTCGTGGCGAGCCAACGCCGCGTTCATCGCGCCCGGGTACTCCTCCCACAGACGCGTCGACGCCTCCAGGTCGGTGAACAAGAACGTCACGGTCCCCGAAGGCAACCCCGGCATGGAGGCCCCCCCATTCCCAGCCGCCCTACGAACAAGTAAACCAGGCAAGGGCGCGAACGTCACCTGCCTACCCGAGCCACACAGAACACCCCGCCGAGCGAGGAACGCGACGGCGCCTGAACCGGCCATCCGTCGCCGCAACCAAAGCGACCACGCGCCCCTTGTCCGTAGCGCCATATCTGCCGTTCGGCGCTCGACCGGGCCGCTCCCGAGCGGGCATTACGCGCTACCTCACCTGTTGCCTCCGGTGTTGTGTAGCGAGCATCGATGTGCGGTTCGGTGCGCGTCAGCGCCGGAGTTGCAGATGAACGGAGCGATCGGTGGGGCGTTCATCGCCATGATTGATGACGTTCGCTGCGTTGAGGAGCTCCTCAGCAGGCAGCCCCCGGTAGCTTGCGGAGGGTCGCGTTCCTCTGGATGGGGGCACTCCCGATCCGGCATTGCAGCAATGTGAAGGACGCTCCCACGAAACGTCTCGCCGCCGTCCTCGGTGTGCTGTCAGCCAGTCTCTCCGCGCTGGTAGTGCGCCCGGTCAACACTTATCAGGGCTTCATTCTCAAGTCGACAGCTACGGCGCAGACGCCAGCGCTGACCGTCCTCGGGGTACTTACAGCCGCCCTCGGCGCCATCCGCCGCTCACGATTCGCCACGATCACCGGCGTGCTCGGCGCAAGTGTCGGGACGTACTACATCACCCGGGTGACCACCTCCCACGATGGTCTCGAGCGGGCGTTCGGGCCGGACTGGAAACAGCGGATCCGTCCTGCCGCCGAGCGCAGGATGCTCCAGCGTCGCCGGTCGATGCGCCTGCCCCGGGTGCCGGCGCCACGCTGGGCGCGCGACGTGCCCTTCTGGACCATTCCCGGCACCGATCGCCAGCTCCTCGCGGATATCTGGGAGCCGGCGGCGGGCGTCGAGCGGACCGGCACGGCAATCGTCTACCTGTACGGCGGCTCGTGGCACTTCTTCGACAAGGACGTCCTCACGCGCCCACTCTTCCGCCAGCTCACCGCGCAGGGCCACGTCGTCATGGACGCCGCGCACCGGAGCTGCCCCGAGACGGATGTGATCGGCATGGTGGGCGACGCGCATCGCGCGGTTGCCTGGATCAAGGCGAACGCCGAGCGCTACAGGATCGATCCCGAGCGGGTGGTCGTGATGGGCGCGTCGTCCGGCGCCCACATCGCGCTCCAGGCCGCCTACGCGCCCCACGAGCCCAACCTGGTCCCCGAGGAGCTGCACGGCGCGGATACGTCGGTGATGGCGGTGGTCTCCTGGTATGGCATCCCAGAGATGGCATCCGCCGTCGAGCGGTGGCTTGGACAACAGGCTGCAACCCCATCGGCGCAGGTGTGGGATCGGAAGGAGCCCGGCAAGGTCGCCAACCTCCTCACCATCTTGATGATGCGACGACCTCTAACCGCCGCGCAGTCGCCGCCCGCACCACCCGTGCGCCAACTGGTCCGGAACCTGCTGGGCGTCGAACCTGAGGAATCCGCCAGCGCGATCTATGACCTGGCGTCGCCGATCCACCACGTGAATCCAGCCTGCCCGCCAACGCTCATGTTCCAGGGAACCCATGACGCGGTGGTGCCGCTCGAAGCTGCCCGACGACTGCACCGATCGCTGGAGGCCGCCGGCGTCCCCGTCGTGTACGTCGAGTACATCTGGACCGAGCACGCCTTCGACGTGATGTACCCGCCGCTCGCCAACCCCGCTGCCAAGGCGGCGCTCTATGACTGGAACGCTTCCTGGTCGCTGTCGCGAATACCAGTCGAAATCGGGAACCGCCGGACGCGTCTCAGTCAAGGTGAGGGACCATGATGACTACACAGTTGAGATCGCCTCGGACGAGAGGCACACGCCAACATGCCGTTCGGCGCTCGACCGGGGCGCCCCTGATCGGGTAATCGGTACGCGCGCGGCAGGGCGGAGATGCGAGTCACGACAACGAATGGGCTCCGTCTCGGTGGCGTTGTGATGAATGTTCTCGCGACTACGACAGCAGAGTGGTCACATCCACGAGGCCGACCTGCACGTAGGCGTCGAGCCAGTTGACGTACGCGGTCCACCCGGCGACCTTGTCGCCCTCGATCCGGTACACGATGCACTCGTAGGTCGAATACGGCTGGTCCGCAGCCTTCAGGTACTCGTTTCCAGGCCAACGTTCCGCCCGAAGCTTCCCGACGACGCAGACGTGCTCGTCGTCGCCGAATAGCTCCTTGATCTCGAAGGTTTCCGGTATGGCGAGGTTCCGCCGGAACCTGTCCACGATTGCCTGTCGTCCGGTGGTGACCCCACCCATGCTGGCCGGGACACCCGCCGCCCGGACCACGGCGTCATCGGCCAGCAGCGCGTCGTAGCGATCCACGTCCTTGTCCCGCATCGCCTGCTGCAATTCTTCGATCAGAGCGAGATTCTCTTTGGCTCCCATCCTTGTCCCCTCTCTTCCGGGCTCCCCAAGTGTCCACCTCGTTCCGCGATCTGTCACGCGCGCGCGTCGGCCTGCACTCCCTCCGGGGTGATCATCCGATCACGGCAGGTCGACCTGCGCGGGTTCTGCTCCACACACGCACCTGCCCTTCGGCGTGCCTAACCGCTACCGAGCGGGCATTCGGTGTGGCCGGGGTCGCGGTGTCGATGTGGTGGGTCAGGTGACGTCCCGCATGACTTGGATCAGCTCGTCGACGCTGTAGCCGTGTCGGCGAGCGAACTCGACGAGTTCGCGGGTCTTGTTGACGACGGCGCCGCGTTCGGGGGTGCCGGCGACGGAGACGCCGCGGCCGCGTCGGAGCTCCAACAGGCCCTCATCCCGTAGCAGACGGAGCGCGCGGAGCACGGTGTTGGCGTTGACCCCGAGCACCGCGGCGAGGTCTTTGGCGGGCGGGAGCCGTTCGCCTGGTTTGGCTTCGCCGTCGGCGATGGCGCGGCGGATGTCGGCGGCGACTTGTTCGTAGAGGTCGGTGGGGTCGCCCTTGTCGACCTTGACATGAAGCATTGTGCTAGCGATACTAGCACAAAACGGGTGATGCCCGATGACCGTTGCTGCTCCACCCCGACCGCCGCAGCTGAGCGAGTCCGCCGGGCACGATCCCGGTGAGGCGCTGATCAATGAGGCCAAGCAGCGGGCGCAGCGCCGCCGATGGATCTACGACGCGGCGGTGGTCGTTGCGATCGCCGCGGTCGCGGGGTTCGCGATTCTTCCGAGCAACCCGGCGCCGCCACACCGCGCGGCTCCAAACGTGCCCACTCCACCCCCACCGAAGCCACTCGGCGCGCCAGTGGTATGGGGCCCGGACCTCGGGTCAACCCTGCTCACGTCCGCGGCAGGGATGTATGGGTACGCCTTCGTGTACGCCGACGGGCGCGTGGTCTGGCATCACAACCATCCGCTGCCCGACGACGGAACCCGGCGACCCCGGTGACCTCGGATTTCCCCCCGCCCCTAGAACGACGCCTCAACCCGGGCGGTCTCGAGCTCGTTCGCGCCGGCAAGATCACCGCTGCTGACTTCGCGAACGGCAAGTGGCCGCAACCGTGCCCAGGAGGAACGTGTCCCAGCAACTACACGCTTCCATACGTGCCTGAGGACGCGTGGGCCGAGCCGACCTCGCGACCGTACAAGCCGTCCCGCTACGCAGTCGTCCCGCGGTCCGTGCCCGTGCCATGGCTCTTCGTCGACGCCGACCGCGTGGTTGAGCAATTTCCGCCCGCGGCGCAAGCCCTGCTCCGCGGCAAGCAACGCATCTACAACCTGAACATCAGTTTTCCCGCATCTACGTTCGGGGGGCCATTACCGCCCTTCGAAGCCTTTGAGGTCACCGCCGCGGAGGCATCCGCCCTCCGCCAGATCCTCGGCGACGACTTCGCCCGCTTCGGGCTTTTGTCGATCTACCCGCACGGCCAACCCGTCTCATGGAGGGTGGTTAGGTGATGCCGTCTCTGATCGAGACCCGCACGCAGAACATGCCGCTCCGCCCGTCTGATTGGTAGGTCGCGAGAACACGCCCGACTCCTCGGGTTAGCCGCCCATGTCTGATGCGATGAAGGGGCGGGGCCTGCGCTCCCCGTGGAGGTTCCGGGCTGGTGGTCGTGGCTTGGGCTTCCACACCGCACATCTCGAAGAGGAGGTGGCCCCTGTGGAGCGACGGTACGTCGCGATTGCTCTGCATCGTCGCCGGTCGGTGATCGTGGGCCTGGACAGCAATGGTGGGCGGCTCGGTGTGTATCGGAT
>JBKPCV010000214.1:0-4682 GCA_046727575.1 Actinomycetota bacterium | reverse complement strand
GGCACCACGTCTCGACGCGGTTGCCGACGGTACCGACTTCCATCGCGACGAGCACGGCATCGCCATGGGCGGCTTGCGGTCGCCATGGGTCGACGTGCCGACCGCGACGTTGTCGGGTCTTGGTCAGACCGGTGAGGTGTTCTCGATCCTGTTCGGCACGACGACACCGTTCGATGCCGGGATCCTCGCCCGTCTCTATCCGGGCGGTCGTGCCAATTACCTCGAGCGGTTCGAAGCGGCGTTGGAGCACACGATCAGCGACGGATTCGTGCTCGAGGCCGACCGTGGCGAGATCCTCGCGGTCGCCGGCGCCGCGTATCCGACAACCGCTGCGGTGGTGTAGCACACGGTGGCGACCGCGTCGCAGAATGGAACGCCCATGGTCGACGACACCGCAGCCGACGAACCGGATCTGCCGGCCGGCGACTTCTCGTCGTGGGTAGCCGGAATGGAGGCCGCGCTCAGCGGCGTAGTCGATGCCGACGTGCCTTGCGGCGGATGCACCGCCTGCTGCACGTCGTCGCAGTTCATCCACATCGCGCCGGACGAGCACGACACCCTGTCGCACATCCCCGCAGAGTTGCTCTTCCCTGCGCCCGGACGTCCGAAGGGTCACGTGCTGCTCGGCTACGACGAGCGTGGCCACTGCCCGATGCTGATCGACAACCAGTGCTCGATCTACGAGCACCGTCCGAGGTCCTGCCGCACATACGACTGCCGGATCTTCGCGGCTACGGGAGTCGACATCGACGACGACAAGGTCCCGATCGCTCGACAGGCGCGACGGTGGAAGTTCTCGTTTCCAACGCAGGCCGACCGCGCCGAACACGACGCTGTGCGCGCGGCCGCGCGGTACCTCGACGAGCATCGCGGCCAACTGGCCGAGTGCGCGGCACCGACGAACTCGATCCAGCGCGCGGTGTGCGCCATCGAGATCCACCGCGTGTTTGTCGACGGCGGAGCGCTCAGCAACGATTCGCGCTGATGGTGAGCGACGCCTTCGAGCAGATCTCGGCAACCCTGGACACGCCGATGGCCATCATCACCGTCCGTCGAGGTGACGAGATGGAGGGCTGCCTCGTCGGGTTCGGTACCAAGTGCAGCATCGACCCCTCGCGCTACCTCGTCTGTCTGTCGAAGGCGAACCGCACGTACCAGGTCGCACGAGAGGCGCCGACAATCGTTGTGCACATGTTGCACGACGCGGAGCACGACCGAATCCTGGCCAGCCTGTTCGGCGAGGAGACCGGTTTCGAGACCGACAAGTTCCCGCAGTGCGAATGGGAGCCCGGACCCGACGACGTGCCCGTGCTCGCGGGATGCGACTGGTTCGGCGGGCCCGTCGTCGCGCGGGTCGACCTCGGCGACCATGTGGGATTCGTGCTCGACGTCGAATTCGGCTCGGCGCCGCGCGCGGCTGAGCGCTATCTCGGGTCCGCGTCCGTCAAGCACTTGGAGGCAGGAAACCCGCCCTGAGCCCGTCCGGATGCTCTCGACGCGCTCAGGTGACCGGGGTGGCGGTTGCGGCGACGATCTGGTCGAGCACCGACTGATCGGGGAGGTCCGGCACCGCCGCGGTCGGGAACCCGCGCACGATGCGGAACGCATCGTCGATGCGTTGGCCGCGGAGCACCGGACTGTGACAGCACGCGATGGTGGTCGCACCGAGGCTCTGGATTCGATCGACGTGCTTGGCGAACTTGGCTTCGTCGACCAAGGTGAGCCACGCGCTGACGCCTCCGAACGCAAAGAGTGTCAATCCGAACTGCCAGAAGTCGCGATCGATGCCGTCGAGCTCGACGGCGGGAACGACGGTGAGCGGCGTCGCGAACGCGTCGACGGCCCAGTAGACGCCCGTACTCGGGTCCCACAGCCCGCGCGTCGTCGGCGAGTCGAAGAGCGGCGGTCGGAGCGCGGTCAGCACGCGATCGCCCACATCGAAGGAGTCACCGTCGTTGATCCAACGGCAGCGGTCGAGCGGAAAGTCGAAACAGTTCGTGTGCCGCTCGACGATCGGCCAACTGCACACGAGCGCCGCGTTCGGACACGCGTGGAGCACTTCGGCGAGGTTCCCGCTGTGGTCGACGTCGTCGTGCGAGAGATAGATCCACCTCACGTCCTGTGGTTCTACCAATGCGAACGCGTCCTCGAGCCATTGCCGGCGGTTGGCCACTGTGCCGGTGTCGACGATCACGGGTTCCTCGCCACGGATGACGAGTGAGTTGAGGTAGACGAAGAGCGGTTGTCCGCACGCCGGTTGGATCTGCTGTACGAGGAACGTATCGGGTGCGATCTCAATCGGTGAGTGCGCGAGCTGTGGTTCGAGCGGCGCAAATGCCATGGGTCCCCTCCCGGTTCGGTGGCGGAGCACATTAGACCATGGAGCTACGGCTCGTAACTGAGTGCTCCGGTGCCGTAGCGGAAAGCACTTCCACTTTTAGCGAACATGTGTTCGACGCGCAAGGCCCAACTCTTTTTCGTGGACCCTCAGTCCCTGACCAGCTCCGTCAGCAACGACCGCAAACGCGGCGCTTGTTTGAGGGCTTCGCGCAGCTGAGCGATGTCGTCTTCGCCGGCGAGCATCGGATGGCGTCGGAATGCGCCGCGCGGCGTGTACGAGCAGAAGCGGATCATCACGTACCGATCGTGACCCTCGTCCTGGAACTCCAGGAGCTGCAGTGTGGGTTCGGAGTGCTCTCGGGTCGCGGAGACCTCTTCGACGATCTGGCCGCTGCCCCATGGGTACGTGAAGGGTCTGGGGATCTTCCGTGCCATTCGAGCAGCGTAAATCGTGCGGCGAGGCGAGCGTGTGTCCAGACCGACCGAGTACCGCGGGAAGATTTGACGATGGACTTCATCGAGGTGGGCGGGCTACGAATCGGGTTCGAACGACGGGGTCACGGTGAGCCCCTGGTGCTGCTGCACGGGCTGCCGAGCGACGCGCGCGTCTGGCTGCGTCAACTCGAGGCGCTGGCGGACGAGTTCATGGTCATCGCGTGGGACGCCCCGGGCTGCGGGAAATCATCAGATCCTGATAGCCGATTCGGTTTGGACGACGTCGCGCGCTGTCTCGCGGGGTTCGTCGCGGCGTTGGAGCTCGGGCGGCCGCACGTTCTCGGGCTGTCGTGGGGATCGGGCGTCGCGCTCGACCTGTACCGCATCGCGCCCGAGGTACCGCGGAGCCTCGTGCTCGCGTCCGGCTATGCCGGTTGGGCTGGCTCTCTTCCGCCCGATGCTCTCGCGCAACGGCTCGACGCCTATCTCACCGCGGCCCGTACACCTCGGCACGAAGCGCTGCGCAGCTGGGCCTCCGGCTTCTTCTCGCCGACGACACCGGCTGATCGTGTCGAGGAGTTTCTGGCTATCGCATCGGAGTTTCACCCCGATGCACTCGCCGCGTTCGCACGATCGTTTGCGAAGACGGACCTGCGAGCGGTGCTACCCGAGATTCGCGTACCGACGCTCGTACTCCACGGGGACTCGGACACGCGCTCGCCTCTCCCTATCGGCCAGGCGCTCCACGGTGCTATTCCAGGGTCGCGGCTGGTTGTACTTCGCGGTGTCGGTCACATCAGCAACATCGAGGCGCCGGAGACGTTCAATGCCGAGGTGAGACGCTTTCTTCGCTCCATCGCTCGCTGAGACTCATTGGCGGCGATGATCGGTCATGTCGGTGGGTTCTGTCATCGTTCGCCGACGGGTCCGAGGAGCGGCTTGATGTCCACGATGGGCGTCCGGTCGAGCGCTTCGAGGTTGCGCACTCGTATCCGTGTGTCGTCGATCGCAAGGATCTGCACGACGTGCAGCCCCACTGGGTTCGGCCGATCCTGGGATCGCGTGCTGAACACCCCACGCAGCGGCCGGTTCGGATCGTCGCGAGGGTGCACGAGCAGCACATCACGGTCGGCGCGATCGAGCCACGTGAGCACGATCACCTCTCCACCGATCTCGAGGTCGCGCATCGCAGGCCGCATCGTCGGGTCGAGCACGAGCCATGCATCGGGCGCGCCTTCGTCGCCTTGGTTCGGTGCCTCGTCCCGAGCGGTGAGCGGTGATTCGACCCACCCAATCGGATGGACGAGGTATCCGGTCTCAGCCATCGAGCAGGGTGAGGTCGCGGTCGTCGAAGCTGTCGGGCGCCGCCAGCATCTCGATGTGGACGATCCTGCCGCCTTCGATCGTGAAGTCCCAAGCGACCTTGGGCCGCCCACCGACCGCCCAGGCGATGCCGACGGCTCCGCCGATGAGCGCGGGCTGCGCCGCCTGTGCGCGGCCCGAGAACATTCCGGCAACGGCTCTCGCGCCGCGGATCTCTTCCGGCGAGCCCATCCGCACGGCGACGGAGTCGGCCTCGAGCACGACGTCAGGATGGAGCAGAGCGACGAGCGCGTCGAAATCGCCGTTGCGTGAGGCAGCAAGGAACGCGTCGACGACCTGTCGTTGGCGGAGCGGGTCGGTCTCGGAAACGGGACCGGATCCCCGCACCTTGCCGCGCGCGCGGCTCGCGAGCTGCTTGGCCGCATTCGGGGAGCGCCCGAGAATCGCGCCGATCTCGTCGAACGGCACGGCGAACGTGTCGTGCAGCACGAACGCGAGGCGCTCGGCGGGGCTCAGCGTGTCGAGCACCAGGAGCAGCGCCCCACCGACCGTGTCCGCGAGCAGGGCTTCCTGCTCGGGGTCGT
>JBKPCV010000213.1:0-10178 GCA_046727575.1 Actinomycetota bacterium | reverse complement strand
GCCCAGCATCGTCCGCGCTCGAAGCGGCGGACAGGGTCCATCGTCCCGAAAGTCGGACCAAAGACTGAGCAGTCGGCTCCTGCCCTACCGACCAAGGCTCCCTCAGCACGCGCGATTCAGCGGGCATTAGAGGCGTCGCTCATGCAACTCTGAAGGCCGAGACCGAAGAGCAGTCCGCCGCGAGGGCTGAACCCCGGCTCGGCACGTGAACGATCGACCCCCGCAGGTTGTCACAATCGCGGGCCGTCCTTGCGGGGCGCGGACGCCAGCCGGATCCACGGCGCGTGACCTTTGACGACGGGTGTACATTAAAGGTGGAGTCCCGAGAAGGTAACTGAAGGCGGTTTCGCAAGGAACTACCGGAGGAAGCTTTCTCGGGTCTTCGTTGTTCACGACGAGGCGAGCGCCGCCTGCTCCCAGCGCGGATCAGCAGTGACGCCGATCTCGCACGCTTCAACCGCCCGCTCCGCCAGCCGCCGCGACCAGTACCGGACTTGACGAAGGCTCGGCGTCGGATCGCCGGACAGCCACGAAGACTCGAAGCGCGAGCGCGAAACGCGTACCTTGCATGGGAATCCCATCGAGGTTGCGCAATCCAAGATCGCTGGTCTACGGACGTGTCCGACGTGTGTAGTCAGGAGGCTCTCGTGCCAGAAGTCGGTGACCAGATTCAGGTGGTCGGTACCAAGGTGGACCAGGCACCCCGAAGCGGCGTCGTGACCGATGTCCGCGGTCGCATGCTCACCGTTCAATGGGCGACGGGTGACCAATCCGTCTTTGTTCCCGCTCCTGGGACCCTCACGGTCCTCGGTCGCGCGGACGCGAGGCGCCCCAGAACAAACGTCAGCGCGAGAACGTCGAGAAGTGCCCGAGGAGCCATCCCGGTTCGGCCGTCGACGACGAAGAAGAAGACCGCGCGCAAGGCGGCCGTCCGCAAGACAGCGAAGAAGGGCGTCGCTAAGAAGGCCGCGCGCAACACGGCCGTCCGCAAGACAGCGAAGAAGGCCGCGCGCAAAGCGCCCGTCCGCAAGACAGCGAAGAAGGGCGTTGCGAAGAAGGCCGCGCGCAAAGCGCCCGTCCGCAAGACAGCGAAGAAGGGCGTTGCGAAGAAGGCCGCGCGCAAACGGGTCCGCTAACCCCGCCGACTCCTGGAAAGCTACCGCCCCAGCCCGTTCGAAGGTCGGCGCACCCTGTGGGTGCCGAGAACTCGTCGTGTGGGTTGACCTGGGGCTTCGGACTCGGCGTGATCGGCGTGGTTCGAGGGCTGCGAGGATCAGCGCGTGGCCCGTTTCTATCGTCTCCTCCGGCTTGTGATCGACCTGTTGGTGCTGCGCGGTCGCCAGGATCGTTCCAAAGATGCCGAGATCCTCGTGTTGCGCCAGCAACTGGCCGTGCTGCAGCGCCAGATCACCCGTCCACGCTTCGAACCCGACGACCGGGCGGTCCTCAGCGCGCTCGCTCGCGTGCTCGGCCGTGAGCGCTGGTCGATCTTGCTGGTGAAGCCCGACACGATCCTGAGTTGGCACCGACGCCTCGTCGCCAACCACTGGACCTATGCGCATCGGCCTGGCCGGCGATCCACCGCGGTCGGGACCCGTCGGACGATCATCCGTCTCGCGTCAGAGAATCCCACGTGGGGTTACCGCCGCATCCACGGAGAACTCGCCCGGCTCGGCGTCACCATTGCTGCGTCGACAGTGTGGGCGATCCTCAAGACGGCGGGGACGGACCCCGCGTCGAACCGAGCATCGGAGTCGTGGACGACATTCCTCCGCGCGCAAGCAGCCGGGATTGTCGCCTGCGACTTCTTCACCGTCGACACCGTTTTGCTGCGTCGGTACTACGTTTATCGAACTTGACACGCGCCGCGTGCACCTCGCCGGCGTCACGACCAACCCGACCGGCGTCTGGACCGCACAAGCAGCCCGCAACTTCACGATGCGCTACGACCGGAAGATCCGGTTCCTGATCCGTGACGGCGCTGGCCAGTTCGTCGCCGCGTTCGACGAGGTCTTCCGAAGCGACAGCGCGAAGATCATCCGCACGCCACCGCGTGCCCCCGTCGCGAACGCCTATGCCGAACGCTGGGTTGGCAGCATGCGCCGCGAACTCCTGGACCGCACCCTCGTCTGGAACCGCTCCCACCTCGAACGGCTCCTACGCGACTACGTCGAGCACTACAACACGCACCGGCCTCACCGGACGCTCGGCCAACGCGCACCCGACAACGCCGAAGTTGTCGCGTACCGGCCGGGCCGACCCATCCGACGACATCCCAGCTGCAACGGACTCATCAACGAGTATCGCCAAGCCGCTTGACCACCGGACAGCGGTCAACCCATCACGAACACGCCAGTTGCTTCGACGCGCCCGCGTCCCTCCCACACCCCAACGCGAACTCCGACGGTTACTCATCGCCCACCCAAACACGTTTCCGGCACCCAGAGGCCGGCGGCTCGTCCGAGTCCAGGTTCGTCGCGCTGACACGAGGGTTGGCTTGACTGCTCTCGCAAGGTGCTCGCCTCACCGCGTGTGCGCTCGACCATTCCGCCGGAAGCGGCGGCGGGAACGACACGGCACGGGCGACCTATCTGGTGAAGCGACCTTCGGCCAGGCGAGCGCGGTGCCGGCCTGCGGTCGGTGAGCACGCGACTTCCATGTTTCGGAGGGCGGCATGGAAGCCGGCGGGCCGCCCCCCGTTGATGGGAGCACCTATTCAACGCGGCCGAATGCTTTGATCTCCTCGATCTCCTCCGGTGTGAGCGCGCGCGGAACCTCGCCGCGGGCCACCTTGTCGGTCTGGACGTGCTGGCGGATGTCATCGACGATCTCGGGGTTCGCCAGGGTCGACACGTCGCCCACGTCGGTGAAGTTCGAGATCCCTGCGATCACCCGGCGCATGATCTTGCCGGAGCGCGTCTTGGGCATGTCGGGGACGATCCAGACGTTCTTGGGGCGGGCGATCTTGCCGATCTCGGTTTCGATCGCCTGTGCCACCTTGGCCGCGACGTCGGGGCTGGCGCTGAAGCCGGGCTTGAGCGAGACGTACATCTCGACGGCGCGGCCCCGTAGCTCGTCGATCACCGGGACGGCGGCAGCCTCGGCGATTTCCTCGACGGTGATGCTCGCCGACTCGAGTTCCTTCGTGCCGAGCCGGTGGCCGGCGACGTTGATGACGTCGTCGACCCGGCCGAGGATCCGGAAGTAGCCGTCGGCCGCCTGAACGGCGCCGTCGCCCGCGAAGTAGGGCCAGTCGCGCCAGTCCTTGCTGTCTTTGTTGCGGCAGTACTTCTCGTAATAGATCTGCACGAATCGCTCGGGCTGGCCCCAGATGGTTTGGAAGATGCCCGGCCAGGGGTTGCGGATGCAGATGTTGCCCGCCCGACCGCTCCCCGCCGGGATGACCTCGCCGTGCTCGTCATAGATGACGGGGTAGACGCCGAGCACGCCCGGCCCGCAGCTCCCTGGCTTCATCGGATGGAGCGCCGGCAGGGTGCTGCCGAGGAAGCCGCCGTTCTCGGTCTGCCACCAGGTGTCGACGATCACCGCCTCGCTCTTGCCGACGACGTCGTGGTACCAGCGCCAGACGTCGGGTTCGATCGGCTCGCCGACCGTCGTCATGTGCTTGAAGCGGTAGCTGTAGTTCGCCGGCTCGTCGGGGCCGAGCTTGCGCAACATCCGGATCGTGGTGGGCGCGGTGTGGAAGATGGTTACCCCGAGCCGCTCCGCGATCCGCCACGGACGACCGGCGTCCGGGTAGGTGGGCACACCCTCATACATGACGCTCGTCGTACCGAGCGCCAACGGGCCGTAGACGATGTAGGAGTGGCCGGTGATCCAGCCGATGTCGGCCAGGCACCAGTAGGTGTCCTCGGGATGGATGTCCTGGTAGTACTTCGAGGTGCCGGCGACGTAGGCGAGATATCCGCCCGTGCTGTGCTGAGCCCCCTTGGGTCGCCCCGTCGTGCCGCTCGTGTACATGAGGAACAGCGGCGCCTCGGCAGGCATGGAGACCGGCTCGACCAGCTCATCGCGGTAGTCGCGCATGAGTTCGTCGACGAAGAAGTCCCGCCCGTTCACCATCGGGCTCTGCGATCCGTTCTCACCCGGCTGGCGGCGCCAGACCAGCACCTTGTCCACCTCGGCACCGAGCTCTCGAGCCCTGGCCAGCGCATCGTCGGCCTTGGCCTTGTGGTCGATCAGCTCGCCGTTGCGGTAGTAGGCGTCCATCGTCACCAGGATCCGGCTGCCCGAGTCGGCGATCCGCTCCCCGCACGCCGCGCCGCTGAACCCGCCGAACACCTCGGAATGGATGGCGCCGAGCCGGGCGCAGGCGAGCATCGAGACGGGCAGCTCGGGCACCATCGGCAAGTGGAAGGTCACCCGATCGCCGACCTTGACACCGCCGAAGTCCCGGAGCAAGGCGGCGAACTCGTTCACCCGCCGGTAGAGCTCCTGGTAGGTGATCGCCTGGGTCTCCTCGGCCTCCGGCTCCGGTACCCAGATCAGAGCCGCCCGGTTCCGGCTCGTAGCCAAGTGGCGGTCGACGCAGTTGACCGAGGCGTTTAGTCGCCCGCCGACGAACCACTTCCAGAACGGAGCGTTGCTCGTGTCCAGCGTCGTGTGCCAGTAGCGCTCCCAGCTGAGCAGATCGGCATATTCCTTGAAGCACTCGGGAAAGTGCCGCTCACTGAAGCGTTCCAGGATACCTGGGTCGCCTGCGTTGGCCTGGGCGATGAACCTCGCCGGAGGGTGGTAGTAGTCCTCCTCACGCCAGTGCACCGCGATGTGTGCCTCAGAGACCGGTACTCGCTCTTCTGTTGCCACCGCCCGACCTCCCATTCGAGGCGACCTCGCCGACACCCTACGAGCCCGCGGCCAGCCTGCCCGACGAGGACCACCCGGTCTTGGCCCTCACCGGGCCCGGAACCGGCCGGGGTCACGGCAACAGGTTGGCGCTGACCGCGAACTCGTGGAGCTGGGCAGCCGCTGCCGACTCCCGGGCGAACTCGGCGGCATCCCCCCGGTCGAGCGTCGCCCAGCAGATCACGTCAGCAATCGTCGTCGCTTCCACGGCCAGAGGCGCCAGCGCAGCGACCGGGGAACATTCCACCAACCGTCGCAACGCGCGCACCGACTCCACCAGGCCTTCGCCCGCAGCCGGCTCAAGCAGAGAAATCAGCTCGGAAAGCTCGCCGACAAGGTACTGCTGGGTCATGTGACCCTCCCCGAACCATCCGCATACTACGCCGGCATCCGGCGCCCTCAGTCAGCCCACGGCCAGTTCCGCTGAAGGCCTCCAGAGAGCTCTCCGCGGGCGACGTCGTAGACGTCACCAGATCCGCGCCGTCGCTTCTCGCGACGGGGCTCGCGCGCAGGCATGGCTGAGAGTCAGCGTCGCCGATCGTCGCTACAGATTCGGCATTCTGCGCCAGCCGGCGCGCACCGAACGACGGGAGAACGACGGCGCGTCAGCACGTCCGTGCAGCGCGTCACGGCACCTCGGTGTGCGATGCATGGCCAATCGCGACGAAAGCAACGGCTCCGTCACTGACGACGCTGTTGAGGCCCCGGACGACTCCCGGGTCAAGCCCTGAGCGTCCTGTAAATGGGGTTTCGCTTCATGCTGCGATGCGCTTGTTGGTTCTTCTGGTTCGACCGGTTGCGCGTTCTTCGGCTGGGGGCGGATCGAGGCCGAGCTCGGCGCGCAACAGTTCGAGTTGGTGACGCTCGAGGTCGGTGATCGATACGCGCACCAGCGGTCGGCGGCCGCGGATCATGGTGGCGAACACCAGCTTCATCGCGGATCGTTCGCTCATGAGCCGCGGGATGACCTTGGTGCGCCGGCGTTCTTCTTCCAAGCTGCGTTCCGCGAGGTTTGTGGTCCGCACGCGGATGCGGTGCCGCACCGGCACGCGATGAATGGCGAGCAACGCGTCGCGGTCCTCGGCGAAGCAGGCGACCGCGGCCGGAAACGCACCCGGTACGTGTTCTCGAAGCGGTCGTCTGCGGCTCTCGCCGCGTCGAGGGTTGGCGCATCACGCACCGCGTAGAGGTGCGCCATGACCTCCGGCGCTGCTTCGTCGGGGAGCTTGGAGCGGATGTTGGCGAGCCGGTGGAACCAGCAGCGGATCCGAATCGAACGGGCAACACCGTCTCGATCGCGTTGATGAGTCCCGGCGGCCCATCGGAGGTGACTGTGGTCGGCGTGCGCAGACCCCGCTCGACCATGTTGCACAAGAACTCGGTCCAACAGGCCCCGGACTCCTTGTTCCCGACGGCCAGGTGCAGCAGGTGCTTGCGCCCATCCGAGGCGATGCACCGGGCGACGAGGAGGGCTTCCTTGGCACCCTGGCGGCGCAGGGACTCGAAGATCGCGTCCACGAACAGGTACTCGACTTCGATGTCGGCCAGGTCCCGGGCGCAGAACGCCTCGTAGTCGTCCCAGCGCCGGTCGGTGATCTACCTCACCGCCGACTTCGAGATCAACAACTCGCCGGTGGCGTCTCGGAACGCGTCCTCGACGTCGCCCGTCGACATGCCGCGTGCGTACATCTCGGTGACGAGCCGATCCAACACATCCGAGTTGCCCTCCAAGAACCCCATCAGCGCCGAGCGGAATGGTTCGCCGGCACCACGGGTCTGGGGGGACCTGCACCTCAATCGCACCCTCGGCGGTGCGCAGACGCCCGGGCTCATAGCCGTTGCGCAACCCGCCCCGGCCCTCACCGCCACGTTCGTACCGGCCGCGTCCGCCGAGGGCATCGGCCTGCTCGCCTTCCAGCAATTCCTGCACGACCAAACGCGTAACGATCTCCACCAGTGCCGACACGACGTTCGTCTCCCGATCGACGCCACCCCGAAACGGAGGCGCTGGTCGGTGATCGTCGGTCGAGGGTTGGACCCGGTTCAAGGACGAGAGCTCACTGTCGGATCGGAGTCAAAAATCCGCGCCTGCCAACCCTCTCGGCCCGGGCTGGATGCGACATGCTGGATCCGACGCAGCGTGCTTCACCCGCTCGCTTGAGCGATCGATTCCCGAGGAGGTAGCCATGAGTCGTCCTGCCGGCATCGTCGAGTTCACACCCTCGCCAGAGCACTTCCCGTTCGAGTCGAAATGGTTCGACAGCTCGGTCGGACCCGTCCACTACGTCGACGAGGGCACCGGCCGCCCGCTCGTGCTGCTCCACGGGAACCCCGACTGGAGCTTTCTGTACCGCAAGATCATCACCGGACTCGAAGACCGTTTCCGATGCCTCGCAGTCGACTATCCGGGGTTCGGGCTGTCGGCGCACCCGGCGGGCTACGGCTACACCGCGGCCGAGCACGCGGCCGTGGTGCGGGAGCTGATCGAACACCTCAACCCGTCCGACCTTGTAATCATGGGTCAGGACTGGGGCGGGCCAATCGGTATGGACATCGCGTCGCGGATGCCCGACCGTGTCACCGGCCTGGTGATGGGGAACACGTGGTTCTGGCCGGCCGACGAGCTGCTCATGAAGACTTTCAGCCTCCTGATGGGGTCATGGCCGATGCAGCGACTCATCACCGAGCGGAATTTCTTCGTGTCGCCCCTCATGAAGCGAACCCTGCGCGCGGACGTGAGCGACGAGGAGTTTTCCCATTACGTCGACGTGGTGCCGACGCCGGCGTCGCGCCGTGGGATCGCCGAGTTCCCCCGTCAGATCCGCGCGGCGCGCCCGTGGCTCGCCGAACTCGAGACGCGTGTGCACCAGTCGCTGCGCCACCACCCGATGCTGCTCATCTTCGGCCTCAAGGACCGCGCACTCGCTCGTCGGTCCGTCATCGACCGATGGCGACAGGCGTTCCCCCAGTCGACACTCGTCGAGCTTCCCGAGGCGGGCCACTACATCCAAGAGGATGCGCCCGACCGGATCGTCACCGAGATCGCGGCAGCGTTCGTACCGGAGGGACGCGAATAGCGGAAGCAGGGACCGAGCGGTCTCGAGCCGCGGCGTGCTCCTAACTTTGGTCCGCAACTCGGGTCCGGCAGTGTCGTGGCCGTCCTTGCTCGCACCAACAGGGTTCAGGCGACCAGGTGACGAGCGCTGTATCCGAGCGGGAAGCAGACCGAAGACGCCGGTCAACCGGGCCGACCAGATCGACGACTCGGTGCCCGTCGCGCGGACCGCGGTTGGGCGCGATGCAAGATGCGGCGACCGCGATGACGCCACACCGATCTGCCGTTCCGCGCTACCGCCATTGCCACAGAACGCAACGACTTAACGATGAGATATGGCCTGGCTTGAGTTCCAACACGAGCGTCGCAGTCGATCACTCAGTCAGGCGACTCGGGCACATAAACCGGCCGATCGCCACCATCGCTCACGCCGCTGCCGCGCGTGCGACAAGTCGGCCACGCCTCGCCCTCTCCCACCGATGACACTGCGGACGACAAACAGACGCATGGTTCTGGCCGACGTTGCGCTAACACGTTGTGGAAGACGGTCTCCGCCGGCCTCGCAATGGTAAGGAGAAGGACCTGACCGTATGTCCGCGGCCGACGGCCGCGGTTGAATCGGGTGGGCCCCCGACCGAGCATTCAGGAAGGTGGCAGGTTGATGTCAAAGATCGAGGAGGTGGTTCAGGAGCTTCGGCAGACGGCGCTTGAGGCCGACGGCGCGTCCGGGTACTTCACCGCCGTGTACTCCCGGGAGACTGCCGCGATCGCAGCCGCCGCGTCGGCGGGCGCGTTCGAGGACCGAGAGCGGATGGAGCGGCTCGTCCTGGCCTTCGCGTCGCACTACCTGCGGGTGGCCAGGGGTGACGCCCCTCGCCCGAAGTGCTGGCAGGCTGCGTGGGACGTCTCCGACGACCCGCACCTGCTCATCGTCCAGCAACTCCTGCTTGGCGTGAACCCCCACGTGAACTACGACATGCCGCAAGCGTTGAACGAGGTGGCCGTGGAGGTGGGCGGCCTGGGCAACCTCGAGGGTGACTTCGACCGCGTCGGCGACACGTTCGCCGACACTTATCACGCCGTGATGAAGGACCTCGACCGCGTGTCTCGCTGGGTCAGCGAAGCCGGCTTCCTGGGCGGCGGACGGCTCTTTCGGTTTTCGCTGCAGAAGGCCAGAGAGCGAGCCTGGGAGGCCGCCCATAACCTCTCCGAACTCGACGCCGCCGGCCGCGCGGCCTATCTCGTCCAGCTCGACGAGCTGGTCTCGGTGCTCTCCTACATGCTCACCCGCCCGCCCATACCGGTGAACCTGCTCACCATCCTGGCCCGGCGCCTCGAGAAGTCCGACCCCAGAGAGGTCACCGTGGCGCTGTTGCACGAGATGTGTGACGTTCCGGGGAGATCCCTGACACCGCCCGAGTGAGGCCCGAGCCTGCTTGCAGCCGGAGTGCTGGAGGTGGGCATGGCCCTGAGGACGGTGACCATGGCGGAGTTGCGACTCGAGGTCTTGTTGGAGGCCGAGAACTCGGGCGAGTCGGTGGCGTCGATCTGTCGTCGCTACAAGATCTCGCGCGAGACGTATTACCGGTATCGACGGCGTTACCTCGCGGCGGGCATCGAAGGGCTCGAGGATCGCTCGCGCCGCCCGAAGGTGTCACCGGGCCAGATCGACGCCGAGGTGGAGGCCGAGATCTGTCGCATGCGCCGGGCGCATCCGCGCTGGGGTGCACGCCGCATCCACGGCGAGCTGCGCAAGGCGGGTGTCGAGCCGCCGGCGGTGTCGACGATCCACCAGGCGTTGCGGCGCAATCACCTGGTCGCCGATCAGCCACGTCGGCCGAAGGCGTTGACGCGTTTCGAACGCGAGATCACCAATGACTTGTGGCAGATCGACGCGACCGAGGTGCGCCTCACCGATCAGCACAAGGCGTACGTGCTGGATGTGATCGACGACCACTCGCGCTACTTGTTGGCGGCGATCGCCGCTGACGGCCCCACCGGGGAGGCGGCGTGGGACTGCTTCGAAGAAGCCGCGTCGCGCTACGGGCTGCCGCGTCAGGTGCTGTCGGACACCGGGTTGTGTTTCACCGGCCGGCTGCACGGCGTCACGGTCGAGTTCGAGCGTTCGTTGAAGGAGCTCGACGTCGAGTTGATCAACTCGACCGCCTATCACCCGCAGACGTTGGGGAAGCTCGAGCGGTTCCATCGCACGCTCAAGGAGTGGCTCACCGACGAAGGCCCCGCCTGTGATCTCGCC
>JBKPCV010000212.1:0-3676 GCA_046727575.1 Actinomycetota bacterium | reverse complement strand
TGGAAGAACCCGCAGCGGAGGAAGCCGCGACGGAGGAACCTGCAGCGGAGGCCGCCGGGGAGGAAGCCACTGGGGAGGAATCCGCAGGGGAGGAGCCCGTAGCGGAGGAGCCCGTAGCGGAGGAGCCCGCGGCGGAGGAGCCCGCGGCGGAGGAGCCCGTAGCGGAGGAACCATTAGCGGAGGAGCCCGTAGCGGAGGAGCCCGTAGCGGAGGAGCCCGTAGCGGAGGAACCGGCGGCGGAGGAACCGGCGGCGGAGGAGCCCGCGGCGGAGGGGCCCGCGGCGGAGGAACCGGCAGCGGGGGTCGCCGGCGTCTGAGCACCGCAGTGTGATGCCGGCGCTCAGACAACGCGACTACAAGCTCACAGCGGAAGGGAGGCCCGGGGAATGCCTCGGGCCTCAACTTGTCGCTACCTGTGTTCCAACCTTTCCACAATCCGTCGAAGACTCTCGGGGTGCCAGTGGTCGCCGCGCTTGGGTCTGTGCCCACTGCTGTCGAGATCGCGTGCGATTTCGCGTAGCGTCGCCCCGGACGCTCGCAGCTCTGCGATGCGGGACAGCGCGGCTTGCTCGGCGCGGTCTGGAACGAGCTCCCCGTCGTCGATGCGGTATCCAAACGGCGGCGACCCCGCGCCGGGACGGGAATGTCGGCGGCGACGCGAGCGCAGCGCAGCCATCTTCGGCTCGTTAGCGGCGGCTGCTCGCAGCACCTCACGCACGACCTGGCGACGCGGGTCGGCGGGCACCCGCCGAAGTTCGAAAGCCTCATCGGGATGCAAGGAATAGACCCGGGCACCCGTCGCGCGCACCTCCGCGAGGAGCTGCTCTTGCGCGACGAGGGCACGATCGAGGCAGTCGAGGCGGAAGACGACGAGACCCTGCGCCGCGCCTTGGTGAAGCGCGGCAAGCGCTTCGGCTAGTCCGTGGCGGGCTTCCAGTCCTTCCGCAGAGGCGTCGTCACTAACAATCGCTGTGAGCTGATGACGCCGACGGCGCACCCAATCCTCGATGGCTGCGCGCTGCGCCTCGAGGCCGACCGGTTCCCGCCCGTCGCCGCTCTGACACGTCTTCAGGTACGCGATCAACGTCGCCATTGGAACTTGTTCGTCACCGTATGGCGCCAGCGTCGTCCTTGACCAAAGAAAAAGGAATGATCCGGCACTAATCGTACGGTCGCCCCCCTGCCCTCTCAACCCCATGGCCCCCGCTGACACGCAGGCCACATGTGCTCCGCCGCATCCGGTAGAAGTTGTGACCCCACGTCCTGGCGTCGCAGAAGCGCCAATATCACGCTCCGGCGACGCCAAAACGTGGCGGAAGAGGCGGTCAACCCAGGATCGGGATCTCCGTGTATACGCCAGACGAGAGGATGTCGACCGGCGGGCTGCTGCCGCGAACAGCGTCGGTGACGCTGCGTGCGTCCGCGTCGGTGAGCCAAGCGTCCGCGACCCGCCCGTAGTCGCGCATGCTCTCGTACTCAATGACCGACACGTGGGCACCGGTCAACTCGCCCGCGCCCATCAACTCGAACAGGCGGCAACCCAAGGCCCCACCACGCTCAGAGACGTCGAACGCCGTCGCCGCCAGGCGCAGCGCGTCTTGCATGCAGCCGGGTCGGACCCGGGTGACGAACGCCTCGAGGACCTTGCCTCGGCCACCCTTGGCCGTCCGCTCGAGCGGAACCTCGGTCAGCAGTGCAGTGGACTCGAGCGTGAACGGCGCCTCCGCCTCCCGCGCTCGGTGCATGAAGGCCTGGTTCTCGACGTCTGTCATGAGCTCGTCGATGAACTCGCCGTGCGCTGTGAGGGTCTCGAACTCGCACGATGCGACGAAGGCCCCCGACCTGTTGCCGGCGATGCCCCCATGCGTGAGCCGGATGTGACGCGCCCCGTGGCGATCGAGCAGCTTCGCACCCTCGGTGAGCAATCCGATCGCGTCTTCGAAACGCCCGGCTCGGGGTCGGAGATTCCAGGTTCTGACGACTGACATCACTCATCACCTCCCACGCTTCCCGCCGCCGCGAAGCACGGCGGACATTGTCAGCTTGAGGCTCGTCACGAGCGAGGCCGATCGCCAACACCCGACCACCCCGCCGGGTCAACCGAGCATCCGCACCTCCTTTCTTTCTCTGGTATTGCGTCACGACCGGTGCGTCGCTCGGACAGCTCGAGTTTCCGCCTGCCCGCCTGCGATGTCCAGGGGCGACCGCGGCCATGGGATGCTGCCCAACGGCACCCATGTTCGTGCACGGCTCAGGCCGTTGTCCTGACGCCCAGTCGCGCGCCGCCCCTCTCGTCGAGCGGTGGGTGGTGCGTCGGTTCGCACGTGGCCCGCCGACACCGCCACGCTCGATTCCGAGCAACTTCAGCTTGCTGCGCTCGCGCCGTCCGTGTGGCGTCCCGCAGAGCGAGTGCTTGTCGGTGGGCGCTTTCTCGCGTTCGTGCTGGGTGAGCAGGGTCCGGGTCGCGCGGGTGACCACGGATGGTCTGGCGCGGTGGTGCTCGAGTGTCCGGGTCCGGAGACGGTCGCGAGCACAGCTGGCCTGATTCGGCATCTATGCCGAATCAGGCCGTCCGGACCGCGGCTGCTTCCTCCAAGCCGAGCTCGGCGATCGCGATCTCCCGCATGCGGAACTTCTGGATCTTGCCGGTGACGGTCATCGGGAACTCGTCGACGAAGCGCACGTAGCGCGGCACCTTGAAGTGCGAGAGCCGCTCGCGGCAGTGCTGGCGCAGCTCGTCGTCGCTGGCGGTCGCGCCGTCGCGCAACACGACCCAAGCCATGAGCTCCTCGCCCATGCGCGCGTCCGGAACGCCGATCACCTGCGCGCTGCCGACCGCGGGATGCTCGAACAGCACCTCTTCGATCTCGCGCGGGTACACGTTCTCGCCGCCGCGGATCACCATGTCCTTGATGCGACCGACGATGTTCACGTAGCCCTCGTCGTCCATCACACCGAGGTCGCCGGTGTGCATCCAGCCCGCCTCGTCGATCGCCTCGTTGGTGGCCTCCTCGTTGTCCCAGTAGCCGCGCATCACGAGGTAGCCGCGGGTGCAGATCTCACCCGGCGTGCCGATCGGCGCGGTGTGACCGGTTGCAGGGTCGACGATCTTCGCCTCCACGTGCGCCATCACGGTGCCCACGGTGCTCACGCGCCGTTCGATGTCGTCGTCGGGCGCGCTCATGAACGACACGGGCGCGGTCTCGGTCATGCCGTAGGCGATGCACACCTCGGACGCGTGCATCTCGCTGATCACGCGCTTCATCACCTCGATCGGGCACGGCGCGCCGGCCATGATCCCGGTGCGCAGCGACGTGAGGTCGAACTCGCCGAAGCGCGGGTGCTCGAGCTGCGCGATGAACATCGTCGGCACGCCGTAGACGCTCGTGCACCGCTCCCCGGCGATCGCCTCGAGCGTCGCAAGCGGCTCGAAGCTCGGCGCGGGGTACACCATCGTCGACTCGCTCGCGAGGCAGCCCAGGTTGCCGATGCCCATCCCGAAGCAGTGGTACAGCGGCACGGGGATGCACACGCGGTCGTCGGCGGTGTAGCCGAGCGTCTTGGCGATGAGCCGCGCGTTGTTGAGGATGTTGTGGTGCGTGAGCGTCGCACCCTTGGGGTTGCCGGTGGTGCCGCTCGTGTACTGGATGTTGATCGGGTCGTCGCAGTCGAGCGC
>JBKPCV010000211.1:0-19581 GCA_046727575.1 Actinomycetota bacterium | reverse complement strand
CCTCGTGCCCGCCGACGGCACGGACGAGGCGCCGTGGACGTCGATGGACGAGCGTCGTGAGCTCCAGGCGTCCCTGCACCTGCCGATGCCGAGGGGCGCCCTCGGCAGTGGCGCGCCGGGCACGACCGGCGAAGGAAGCGGGTGCGGCGGCGGCATTCCGATCTTCGGCGCGGCCGTCAGTGCCGTCTGCGACGTCGGCGGCTGGCTCGGCGGCCGCGCCGAGGACGCGCTCGACGCGGGCTTGGCCGTCGTCGACGCGATCACCAACGTCGCGAGCACGGTGCTCGACGAGCTGCGCGCACCGCTGCACGAGCTCGTCGCGACCCTCCGCGAGCTCCCCGGGAAGGTTGCCGAGTCGGTGGCGCGGACCCCGATGGGCCAGGTGGCCCTCGGCCTCGTAGAGATGGGCCGCCGTTTCGCCGACACCTTCTTCGCGGAGTGCAGTGACGACGCACCCTCCGCGGACGGCACCGGCGGGTCCGCCCACCGGGTCATGGTGGTGGCCGGGATCAACAGCTCGGGCGCCGCTGGCGATCGCGGGCCGACGGTCGCGCTCGACGTCGCAGCGCTCGGATACCACCCCGCGGAGGGTGAGGTGCGGTACTACTCCTACGGGCGCGACGGAGGTCCCTACGACGCGCGTGACACGCGCGGCGACCTTCCCGCCGCCGATTCTCAGCTCGCCGAGCAGCTTCGCACGATGCAACGTGAGCAACCCGGACGCGAGGTCGACCTGATCGCGCACTCGCAGGGAGGCGTCGTGGTGGACCTGTTCCTGACGAACTACTACCACGCGTCCGACCCCACCTTGCCGCCGCTCGGCACCGTCGTCACGCTGTCGTCACCGCACGAGGGCGCCCCGCTTGCGACCGCAG
Source organism: Actinomycetota bacterium (assembly GCA_046727575.1). Classification (GTDB taxonomy): domain Bacteria; phylum Actinomycetota; class Acidimicrobiia; order IMCC26256; family DASPTH01; genus DASPTH01. The sequence continues at coordinate 18,706 of JBKPCV010000211.1, read as the reverse complement.
CGTCGCAGATCCGGAAGGCGCCGGTGGGGAAGGCTGCGCTGTCCGCGGTCGGCAACCTGCTGCCGTCGATCCCGGATCCCAATGCGCAATCGGTCGCGCAGCTCGCGCAGACATCGCGCACCATTCGGGGCATCCAGCGCGCGGGGGTGCCCGAGCACGTCGACTTCACGTCGATCGGCGCGACCGAGGACGCCGTGGTGCCGGCCACCAACATCTCGTTGCGTGGCGCGGCCGAGACGACGGTGGCAGTGAACAGCGTGAGTGAGCACTCGGCCATCGTGCGAGACCCCAGTGCGCTGCGTGCGGTGCGCGCGGCACTCGAAGGACGCGCGCCGCCGTGTGTCGGGCTCGATACGGCACTGCGCGGAGCGGTGGCGCCGGTCGTGATCAGCCGTGCCTCGAACCTGGGTGGAGACCTTCTGAGTGGCGCGGTGGGTGCGGGCGCGGTGCCATGAAGACGCGCGTGCTCGTCTTCGCTGTCGCGCTCGCGGTCGGACTCGCGCTGCCCACGCCGACTCGCGCGCGCGCCGGCGCGTGGCGTCCGCCGATCTGGTCGAGCATCCTGCGCGGCGGACCGTGGGGCCTCGCGACGGACGCGCGAGGCGCCGTCGTCGTGTCCGACGCCGGGTTCGTGCGGGCCATCGACCGGCGCGGCGTGCAGCTCTGGGAGACGAAGGTCGACGGCGCGACCAGGAGTAACCCGGCGATCAGCGGCGAGCTCGTGCTCGTTGGCGCGACTGGGCGTGTCGTCGCCCTGGCGCGCTGGAACGGTGCGTCGCGTTGGCAGCAACCGATGAACGGCCAGGTCAGGTCCGTGGCGCTCGCGAAGAGGCATGCCCTCGCGGGGGGTACCGACGGCACACTCCGGGCCTTCGACGCCTCGACCGCCGCGCCGACATGGGCGGTCCGCTATCCCGGACTACTCGCCTCGGCCGCCCACGTCGACCTCGCGGCCTCGGTCGTGGTGGCATCGTGGCACGAACCTCCCGCGCCCGCAGTGCGCGCGCTCGATCTCGGAACTGGTGTGCTGCGATGGGAGCAGCCCGTCGGGCTCTACACAGCCTCACCCGCGCTCTACGACGGGCGTGCGTTCATCGCACAAGGCGATGGTCGGTTTCGAGCGATGGTCGCCGGGTACGACCTCCAGACGGGTGCTTCGGATTGGGCACTGTTCGTGCCCGCTTCGTTCCAAAGTGGAGTCCTCCTGGGTGTCGACGACCGCGACCTCGTCGTCGCCGACCAGCTCGGTCTTGTCACCGCGATCGATCCGGTGTCCGGGAACGCGCGCTGGACGCGCGCGCTCGAACGGCCGATCTTCGACACGCGCGTGGTCCTGTTGCGACGACGCGTCGTGCTCACCACGCTCAACGGCGAGCTGTTCGTCCTCGACCGGGTCTCCGGGCGTGTTGTCGCGCGTGGCGACGCGAACGACTTCGACGGCCTCCCGCGCGACACCGCGCCGTTCCGCACCGGGAACCGGGTGCTCGTCTCGCTCCGCCTCACCGAGCCCGGTCGCGTCGAGCTGCGGCGCGTGCCGTGATGGGTAGGCTCGCCGCTCGACGAAGCGACGCAGAGACGAGGAGCGGGGCGGAGAACGATGGCGCAGACCGTGCACTCCGAGCTCGAGGGGGTAGAAGCGGGGCGCTTCGTCGGGGCGCGGGTCGCGCGCAAGGAGGACCCGCGCTTCCTCACGGGGCGGGGGCGCTACACCGACGACGTCGTCGTACCGGGCATGCTGCATGCCGCGTTCGTGCGGAGCCCGCACGCGCGGGCCGTCATCACACGCGTCGATGTCCACGACGCCGCCGCGCTGCCCGGCGTGTGCGCGGTGTACACGCTCGACGACCTCTCGGGAGCGGCCGATCCCGACGTCCTCGGCGCCGGTCCACTCGGTGCCCGTCCGCTCGCGCGCGACGTCGTCTGCTTCGTGGGTGATCCGGTGGTGATCGTGGTCGCGGAGAGCCGCGCTCTCGCCGAAGACGCGTGCGAGCTCGTCACAATCGAGTACAACGCCGACGGTCCCGTGCTCGACCTGTGGTCGGCCGTCGACGACTCGGAGCGGCTCGTGCACGCCGAGCTCGGGTCCAACGTCGCGCGCACGACGACCTCTCCCGACGACGCGGAGCTCGGGTCCCTGTTCGACCGCGCCGCGCTCGTGGTCACCGAGACGATCCGTCAGCACCGCTACCTCGCGGTGCCCATGGAGACGCGCGGCGCGGTCGCGAGCTGGGACCCGTCTCGCAGCGAGATGACGGTCTGGATCTCGAGCCAGGGTGCACACGCCGCGCGCGATCACTTCGCGCAGTTCCTCGGTCTCGCGACCGGCAAGGTGCACGTGATCGTCCCCGACGTCGGTGGAGCGTTCGGTCAGAAGATCAGTGTCGGACGCGAGGAAACCGCGCTCGTCTTGGCAGCTCGCGTGCTGGGCCGTCCCGTGAAGTGGTCGGAGGACCGCTACGAGAACCTCGTGGCCGCGTCGCACGCTCGAGCCGAAGAGGCGGAGGTGTCGGTCGCCCTCGACGACGACGGCACGATCCTCGCGATGCAGGTCGAGCACATCGACGACCTCGGCGCGTACTCGGCTGGAGGCGGCATGCCCAGCATCCTGCGCTTCCTGCCCGGGCCCTACAAGGTGGGGAAGGTGGGCGGGTCGAGCACGAGCGTGATCACGAACACGTCTCGGCGCGGCGCGTACCGCGGGCCGTGGATGATGGAGACCGTCGCGCGCGAGATCATGCTCGACATCACGGCGCGGCGAGCTGAGATCGACCCGCTCGAGTTGCGTCGGCGCAACATCATCGAGCGCTCGGATCTCCCGTACACGACCTCCACCGGTGCAAGACTCGACCGCGTCACACCCGCCGAGACGCTCGAGCAAGCGGTAGAGATGCTCGACTATGGGGCATTCCGACGGGAACAAGCGGTTGCCCGCGAACAGGGCCGGTGGCTCGGAGTCGGCATCGCGGTGTTCGTCGAGCCGACGGCGGGCGGCTTCGGCGTCGGGATCACCGAGTCGGCGACGATCCGGATCGACCCGACCGGCTCGATCCAGGTGATGAGCGGGGTCAACTCCCAGGGCCACAGCATGGAGACCGTCATCGCGCAGATCACCGCGGAATACCTGGGCGTCGACGTCGACGACGTCGAAGTGCTCCTCGGCGACACGGCCACCGCGCCGGTCGGCGCGACCACGGGCGGTAGCCGCAACGCGGTGTTCGGCGGCGGTGCCGCGCGGCAGGCGGCGCTCGAGATGCGCGAGCGCGTCTTCCAGGTCGCGGCGCACATGCTCGAAGCATCCCCGGACGACCTCGAGATCGACGGCGGTGTGGTGTCGGTGCGGGGAACGCCGTCGGCCCGCAAGACGCTGACCGAGATCGCACAGCTCGCGTACCTGCGGCCGAAGGAGCTCCCCGACGGTGTGCCACCTGGCTTGGAGATCGCGTCGCGGTTCACCACCGACGGCCCCACCTGGTCGAACGCCGCCCACGTCTGTACCTGCGAGGTTGATCCACACACGGGTCTCGTGACGATCCTCCGCTACATCGTGAGCGAAGACTGCGGGGCGCTGATCAATCCCAACATCGTGGAAGGCCAGATCGCGGGAGGGGTCGCGCAGGGCATCGGCGGGGTGCTGCTCGAGCACTTCGTCTACGACCACGAGGGCAACCCCACGACCACGACGTTCCTCGATTACTTGATACCGACGGCCACTGACGTGGCGGTGATGGAATACGGCCACATCGAGACGCCCTCGGCTCGCCCGGGCGGCTTCAAGGGGATGGGCGAAGGCGGCGCGATCGGCGCACCGGCGGCGGTGTTCAACGCGGTTGCGGACGCCCTCGCGCACCTCGGGGTGGTCCTGACGGACCAGCCGCTCACACCGGCCGCGATCGTGAGCGCCATCGCCGATACGTCGCCGTCCGCGGGTTCCTGAGGGGAAGAACGCCAGACCTCAGGCGAGAGCCCGACACTACAATGTCGACCGACTCGAGCATCTCGTTCGGGATCACGCACGCCCGGAATTCCACGGTCGCCCTCTGCGGGTGCCGCGGGCGGAGGAACAACCGAGGAGCAGATCGGACGACCGGCCGAGCCGGGCGCGTCCGGCTGCGAGAAGAGAAAGGACCACCGTGGAAGAGACCACCGCGGTCGTCACGATGAAGAACCTGCTGGAGGCCGGCGTCCACTTCGGCCACCAGACCCGGCGCTGGAACCCGAAGATGAAGCGCTTCATCTTCGGCGAGCGCAATGGCATCTACATCATCGACCTGCAGCAGACGCTCGACCGTATCGACACCTCGTACCGATTCGTTCGCGGTCTGGCCGAGGACGGCGGCACCGTGCTGTTCGTCGGCACGAAGAAGCAGGCCCAGGAGCCGATCCAGAAGCAGGCGGATCGCGCCAACTCGCCGTACGTGAACTACCGATGGCTGGGCGGCATGCTCACGAACTTCCAGACGGTTCACGCGCGCGTGGCGAAGTTGCGCGAGCTCGAGCAGTTGGTTGCATCGGGCGAGACCGAGCAGATGATCAAGAAGGAAGGGCTCAAGGTCAAGCGCGAGCTGGCGAAGCTCGATCGCAACCTCGGTGGGATCCGCAATCTGGAGCGCCCACCGGACGCGATCTTCGTGATCGACACGAAGAAGGAGCACATCGCCGTGACGGAGGCGAACCGGCTGGGCATCCCGGTCATCGCCGTTGTCGACACCAATTGCGACCCCGACGTCATCGACTACGTCATCCCGGGGAACGACGACGCCATCCGCTCCGCGAACTTGATGTGCCGGATCATCGCGGAGGCGATCATCGAAGGCCGCTGGCTCGCGCAGCGCAAGCAGGGTCGCCCGGGCACGAAAGCCGAAGAGCCCACGCCCGAACCGGCGCCCGAGCTCACCCCGGAAGAGCGTGCGCGCAAGGCGGGGGAACAGCAGGCGGCGCGCAACCAGGCAGCCGCGGCGCAACGCGAGCGCGAAGCGCGCCTGGCGTCGGCGAAGAGCGGCGACGCGTCCCAGAACGGCGCCGAGGAGCGCAGCGGCTCGTCGGCCGACGCCGACGCCGCGATCCCGCAACAGGAGGTGACCACCGATGGCTGACGTCTCGGCCCCACTCGTCGCAGAGCTGCGCAGAGCCACCGGCGCAGGGATGATGGACTGCAAACGCGCCCTGGAAGAGAGCAGCGGCAACATCGACGACGCCAAGGACTGGCTCCGGAAGAAGGGGCTCGCGGGCGCGCAGAAGCGCGCCGGCCGAGCGGCCGAGGACGGCGCGGTCGAGGTGCTCGTGGAAGGCGGCGTCGGCGCGATCGTCGAGCTCACGGCCGAGACCGACTTCGTCGCCAAGGGCAGCGATTTCGGTGAGACCGTTGCGAAGCTCGCTCGCCTCGCGGTCGACGAGGGCAAAGAAGAGCTGGCCGAGCTCGAGCTGCAAGGCGAGACGGTCGCCGAGCACGTCACGCAACTTGCATCACGACTGGGCGAGAACATCTCGCTCGGCCGCACCGTGGTCTTCGAGACCGCCGACGGAATCCTCGACGGCTACAAGCACGTGCAGAACCTGCGCGGCACCATCGGCGTGCTCGTCGAGCTCGGCGGTGTCGGTCGGTCCGATGCCCGGGCACGGGAGCTCGCCCACGACCTCGCGCTGCACATCGCGTCGGCCGCGCCGCGCTGGTTGACGCGCGACGACGTTCCCGCCGACGTGCTCGACAAGGAGCGCGACGTGTTCGAGGAGCTCACCCGAAACGAGGGGAAGCCCGAGAACGCCATTCCAAAGATCGTCGAGGGACGCCTCAACGGCTTCTTCAAGGAGAACGTGCTCCTCGAACAGCCCTTCGTGCGCGACCCGAAGACAACCGTCCGGAAGCTGGTCGACGCGCTGGGTCCGAGCGCCGAGGTCCGGCGCTTCGCCCGGGTGAAGGTCGGCGAGGAGTAGGTTCAGCGGCCGTGACGGAGCGAACGGTGCCGGCGCCGCTTCGTGCGGCGCCGCAGTGAGCGACGGGGGCACGGCGGTGCCCAGCCGCTTCCGTCGAGTCGTCCTGAAGCTCTCGGGCGAGGCGCTCGAGAACTCCGTCACCGGCCACCACATCGACGCTGAGGTCGTCGCGCGGATCGCCAGCGAGATCCGCGAGGCGCGGCGCGATCTCGACGTCGAGATCGCCGTCGTGATGGGCGGCGGCAACATCTGGCGGGGCATGTCCGGCGAGAACCGCGGGATGGACCGCGCCCGCTCCGACTACATGGGCATGCTCGCCACGGTGATCAATGCCCTCGCCCTCCAGGACGCGCTCGAGGCGGTGGGCCAACCCACACGTGTACAGACTGCGATCACCATGACGCAGATCGCAGAGCCGTTCATTCCGCTGCGCGCGGTCCGTCATCTGGAAAAGGGCCGGGTCGTCGTGTTCGCCGCCGGCAACGGCAATCCCTATTTCACGACGGACACCACCGCGGCCCTCCGTGCGGCGGAGATCGGAGCCGAGGCGATCCTGAAAGGTACGCACTCGGGTGTCGACGGCGTGTACAGCGCCGACCCGCGCCACGACGCCGAAGCGGTGAAGCTCGTCGAGGTCAGCTATCTCGAGGTGCTCAGCCGCGGTCTCAAAGTGATGGACTCGACAGCCATCACGTTCTGTATGGACAACGAGCTGCCGATCATCGTGTTCGACGTCACCGCACCAGGGAACATCCGCCGGGCCCTGCTCGGTGAGGGAATCGGCACGCTCGTGAGCTCGGGAGCAAACGCGACATGAACGAGCAACTGCGCGACCTCGTGATGGAAGAGTGCCGTGACAAGATGCGCAAGGCGATCACACACCTCCAGGGTGAGTTCGCGAAGGTGCGCACGGGTCGGGCCAACTCCGGGCTCGTCGAGCAGCTCAAGGTCGATTATTACGGGACGGAGACACCGCTCCAGCAATTGGCGAGCTTCGGCGTGCCCGAGCCGCGCGTGCTCACAATCTCGCCGTTCGACAAGTCGTCGATCAAGGCGATCGAGAAGTCGCTGCAGGGAAGCGACCTCGGGATCAATCCTTCGAACGACGGCACGATCATCCGGCTCGTGTTTCCCGAGCTCACGGAGGAGCGGCGCAAGGACCTCGTGAAGATGGTGCGCAACCGGGCTGAGGAGTCGCGAGTCGCGGTCCGGAACGTACGCCGCGAGGCGCGACACGACCTCGAGGCGCTCGAGAAGGACGGCGAGCTCGGCAAGGACGATCTCGAGCGAACCGAGAAGGAGCTCGAGAAGCGCACCCACGACGTCGTCGCCGAGATCGACGAGCTCCTCAAGCACAAGGAGCACGAGCTCCTTCAGATCTGAAGGAGCTCGGTGCTCCAGATCTGAGTCGAAGGCCCGCTGGCGGGCGGGTCCGCGTGGCGCTCGGCTCTGGCATTGGCCGACACTGGCGGGCAACAGGTCTAGCCTTGGGGCCGTGCCCGACGACTTCGAAGACGAGCGGCCCGAGGAGCACGAGCCGGCCGAACAGCCGCCGAGCGAGGGGGTGCGGATCCTCGGCGCCGAGGAAGCCCACGCGGCCGTCGAGGCGGGAGCCGGGCGGTCGCGTGAGGAACGTGAGGAAGAGGAACCACCCCGGCCTCGGCGCGAGCCACCGCCCGACGTGAAGCCGGCGGCGCGGTTCCCGCTCCCGACCGACCGGACGAGCGAGTTCGACGTGCCTTCGCCCCGGCCCACGCCGCCCCCGCCGGTTGGTGAGGGGAGTGGCCCGCTGCCCCTGCCGCACTGGACGGAGCCGCCGAGCGGGGAGGTCCCGCAGATCACCGGTGAGACGGCGGACGAGGAGATCTTCTCGACCTCCGGGAGCACGCGGTTCCGTGGCGAGGCTGCCGACTGGTCCGATACAGACTTCGGCGACTTCGGTGACGAGCCGGTGCACGACGAGGACAGTGGCGCGCTCGGCGCACTCGTCGACATCCCCGACGTCGACGAAGACGAGCTCTTCGCGGCCGAGGTGGCGGCCAAGCGCGCGCCTCCAAGACGGGGACGGGGCCGCGCCGCCCGGGCCGGGGCCGCGGCGACCGCGGGCGCGTACGGCGCGGCCGATCCTGGTCGCCCGTCGCGGGGGCTGCAGATGCGCGACGAGATGACCACGCGAGTGGTCACCGGCGTGGCGCTCGCGGTCATCGGCCTCATCGCGTTCGCGATTGGGCGAGCTGCCACGGCCGTGCTCGTCACCGTGATCGTCGCCGCAGCCGCGTTCGAGCTGTACGAAGGCATTCGACGTGCGGGCTTCCAGCCGGCGACGCTCATCGGCCTCATCGGCTCCGCCTCGCTGGTCGGCATCGCCTACAACTACGGCGAGCGTGCCTTTCCGCTCGTCTCCGCTGTGGTCGTGGGGTTCACGCTGTTCTGGTACCTCGCGAAGGTGGTGCACGCCAGACCGATGGTCAACGCCGCGGTCACCGTGCTCGGCTTCGCGTACGTAGGTGTGATCGGCGGCTTCGCCGGTCTCCTGCTCGTGTATCCCGACGGCGTCGGCATGGTGCTCGGGCTCGTGATCTGCGCGGTCGGTTACGACATCGTCGGGTACGTCGTTGGTTCGCGCCTCGGGCGCCGCCCGCTCGCTCCTGACGTGTCTCCCAATAAGACGGTCGAGGGACTCGCCGCAGGCATGGGAGCCGCGATCATCCTCGGTGGGATCGTGGGCGGGATCGTCGACCTCACGCCCTGGAATTCCCTGGGCGACGGGCTGCTGCTCGGCATCGTTGTCGCGATCTTCGCCCCGCTCGGTGACCTCTGTGAGTCGATGCTCAAGCGTGATCTCGGTCTCAAGGACCTCGGGACGCTGCTCCCCGGTCACGGCGGTGTCCTCGACCGATTCGACGCGATGCTCTTCTGCCTGCCTGCCGTCTACTACCTGGTCCTCGCGCGCGGCCTGGTCTGATGCCGGCCCGGCCCGCCGGCGACCGGCGCAGGGTCGCGATCCTCGGTTCCACCGGATCGGTCGGAACGCAGGCGCTCGAGGTCGTGCGCGGCCACCGCGATCGGTACGAGGTCGTCGCGCTCGCCGCGGGCCGCAACCGGGAACTCCTCGACGCGCAACGCGCCGAGTTCGACGTCGCGCCCGAGTACGCCCGTACGTGTGCGGACGATCCGCACGTCCTCGCCGAGCTGGCGGCCCTTCCCGAGGCCGATGTCGTGCTGAACGCGGTCGTCGGCTTCGCCGGGCTTCCTGCCACGATCGCCGCTCTCCTCGCCGGCAAGCGCCTCGCGCTCGCCAACAAGGAGAGCCTCATCGCCGGCGGCCCGGTCGTGGCCGAGGCGCGGGCACGCGGCGCCGGCGAGATCGTGCCCGTCGACAGCGAGCACTCAGCGCTGTACCAGGCGTTGCGCGCGGGCGCGTCACACGAGGTCCGCCGGCTCGTCCTCACCGCCAGCGGAGGCCCCTTCCGGGGTTACACCCGTGACGAGCTCGCGCTGGTCACCGTCGCCGACGCGCTCAAGCACCCGACGTGGGACATGGGTGCCAAGATCACGATCGATTCCTCGACGCTCATGAACAAGGGCCTCGAGGTGATCGAGGCACACGAGCTCTTCGGCGTCGACTTCGACCAGATCGACGTGGTGGTCCACCCGCAGTCCGTCGTCCACGGCGTGGTCGAGTTCACCGACGGCGCTTCGATCGCCCAGCTGTCGATGCCCGACATGCGACTCCCGATCGGGCTCGCCCTCGGCGCCCCCGACCGGCTCGACGAGCCCTTCGGGCTCATCGACTGGGCGTCGCTCGCTGCGCTCACTTTCGAGCTACCCGACACCGATTCCTTCCCGTGCCTCCGACTCGCGTACAGGGCGGGCCGGGCCGGGGGATCTGCACCGGCGATCCTGAGCGGCGCCAACGAGGTGGCGGTCGCTGCGTTCCTCGCGGGAAAGATCCCCTGGACTGCCATCGCCGGCGTCGTCGACGAATCGCTCGCCGCCGGCACCGGGAACGTTCGCGAGGCCGCCGACGTTCTCGAAGCAGACCGGGTGGCGCGCCAGCGCGCGACCGAAGCCGTGCAGCAGGTGAGCGAGGCCGCGTAGCGATGGGCAGCGCATGAAGGATCCGCTCGAGGAAACGACCGTCGAGGTGACTCGCGGGCTCGCAGCGCGCTTCCTCCTGCTCTTCGTCGCCGCGATCGCCGCACTCGCGATCTTCGTGCCGGGCAGTCGCATTCCGCTGGCGATCGTCGTCGGCATCGTCCTGATGGTGATGCTCCACGAGGCCGGCCACTACGTCATGGCCAAACGTGCCGGGATGAAGATCACCGAGTTCTTCCTGGGGTTCGGACCTCGCCTCTGGTCCTTCCGACGCGGCGAGACCGAGTACGGCGTCAAGGCGCTACCCCTGGGCGGCTACGTACGCATCGTCGGCATGAGCAACCTCGAGGAGATCGATCCCGACGAGGAACCCCGCACCTACCGGCACGGTAGCTATCGCGATCGGCTGAAGGTGGCGCTCGCGGGGGTCACCGTGAACCTCCTGATCGCCTTCGCGCTGTTCTTCGTCGTGATCGTCGGCCGCGGAGTGGCCGAGGGACCGAGCACCACGATCAACTCGATCGTCGCCGGGAGCGCGGCGGCCGAGGCCCAGCTCCACCCCGGCGATCGCATCCTCGCCGTCGACGACCACGTCGTGCGGAGCTGGGACGACCTGAAGCAGGCGATCGAGAAGAGGGGTGGCCAGCGTGCCGTCCTCACCGTCGAGCGCGACGGTCACGAGCTCCAGGTCGAGGCCACGCCGCGCGAGCAGAACAGCCAGGGATTCCTCGGTGTGTCGCCCACCACCGCGTTCCGTGACGTGAGCCTCCCCGCGGCGGTACCGGAGTCGTTCAAGTTCATGGGCAAGCTGACCGCGGGCACGGGTGAAGCGCTCGGCAAGCTTTTCTCACCGTCGGGCGTTGCCCAGTACAGCAAGAACTTCACGTCAGAGGCGCCGAAGCAGGGCTCGCCGGCCGACCTGAACCGGCCCCGTTCGCTCGTAGGCATCGTCGACGAGGGCAGCAACCTCGTCGGGAACGACCTGTGGACGCTGCTGCTCCTGCTCGGTGACATCAGCCTGATCCTCGCGGTGTTCAACCTGCTTCCGATACCACCGATCCTCGACGGCGGCCACGCCGCGATCGTCGGATACGAGTGGGCCGCATCGAAGATCAAGGGTCGCAGGGTCGAGGTCGACTACCGCAAGGTGCTGCCGATCGGCGTCACCTTCTTCGCCCTGCTCGTGACGATCGCGCTCTCCGCGATGTTCCTCGACGTGCGTCAAGCCATCGGCCAGTAGCCTCTCGGTGTGACCGAGTGCAGCGACGTCGCGCAGTTCCCGCGGCGGGTCACGCGGCAGATCCATGTGGGTGGCGTCGCCGTGGGTGGCGGCGCGCCCGTGTCGGTCCAGTCGATGACCATCACCAAGACGGCCGACGTCGACGCCACGCTGGCGCAGATCTACGAGCTCGCGGGTGCCGGTTGCGACATCGTGCGCTGCACGTGCAACGAGGAACCCGCCGCCGAGGGACTCGCGCGCATCGTTCCGCGCTCGCCGGTGCCCATCGTCGCGGACATCCACTTCCAGTACCGACTCGCGCTCGCGGCGATGGAGGCCGGCGTTCAGGGGTTGCGGCTCAATCCGGGCAACATCCGCAAGCCCGACCAGATCAAGGCGGTGGCGAGCGAGGCCAAGGACCGCGGGCTCCCGATCCGGATCGGCGTCAACGCCGGCAGTCTCGACCCCGACATCGCGGAGCGGTACGGCGGGCCCACGCCGGAGGCACTCGTCGCGTCGGCCGAGCGAGAGCTCGCCTACTTCGCCGAAGTCGGTTTCAACGACGTGAAGATCTCGGTGAAGTCGTCGAACGTGCCCGTCATGATCGACGCGTATCGGTTGCTCTCCGAGGCCGTCGACCACCCGTTGCACCTCGGCGTCACCGAAGCAGGCCCGTTGCCCGGGGGCCTCGTGAAGTCGACGGCGGGCATCGCCACACTGCTCGCGGAGGGCATCGGCGACACGATCCGGTTCTCTCTCACTGCGGACCCGGTGGAGGAGGCGCGGGCTGGACGTCAGCTGCTCGAGGCGATGGGCCTTCGGGAGCGACGTGGGCTCGACCTCATTGCGTGCCCCTCGTGCGGGAGGGCCGAAGTCGACGTCATCCGGGTCGCGCGTGAGGCGCAGGACGCGCTCGCGGCACGGAACATCCCGTTGCAGGTCGCGGTGATGGGATGCGTCGTGAACGGCCCCGGTGAAGCGCGTGGCGCCGACCTCGGGATCGCCGCCGGCCGCGGGAAGGGGCACCTCTTCGTCCGCGGCACCGTGGTACGAGTCGTGCCCGAAACCGAGATGGTCGCCGCTCTCGTCGACGAGGCCGAGCGGATCGTCGCCGAAGGCATCGACGCGCGACTCGCGGCAGCCGACGGGGATGCCGAGGCGATCGCGGCGGCTACCCGTGAGGAGCTCCTCCAGATCCAGGGTCTCGATGCCAATCTCAGCGACGACCGCGTCGCGCGCATTCGCGAGATCGCCGAGTAACGCCCGTCAGCTCCTGGCTACGTCATCGACCGGCATCACACGGCAGCGTGGTGTCTCGGGGCCTTCCTTCGGTAGCAGGAAGCGCCAGAACATCGTGCCGCGTCGGTGTCCGCCGGTGTCGAGCCAGTCGGGCACGCCTGGGTCCCGGTCGCTGATGACGAGTCGGTACTCTCCGGCCGGCCCGAGCGCCATCTGCGCAGAGTTGAGCGACGCGCGCCGCGAACGGTACTCGAGCATCTGCATGTGTGGGTTCCAGAGCACGAGGTTGGCGAACACGCAGTCCGGCATCGTGCCTTCCATCACGAGGGCATCGTTGGGACCGAGGTCGAAGGTCCCCGACGAGTAGAAGATGTCGACCCCGCCCGCCGCCGCGATACCCGTGCTGCGGAAGCTCCAGGGTGTGCCGACGGTGTTCGGGTCGTTCGACACGAAGGGCACCGGCGTCGGGTTGGGCTCGCCGAACACGCGCGTGCCGAGTGATGTGGCGCGCACGAACGCGAGGGTGTCGAGCAAACGTTGCGAGAGCGTGGCGTCGTCGAGCGGCGGCGCGGGGCCCGTGTCGTCGAGCGGCTCGATGTGGAGCTGCACGCTGATGTCGGGGTTGTTCTGTGCGGACAGCTTCTCGAGGAAGTAACTCCGCACGATCACCACGCGCGCCCCGGGATCGAGCTTCACCCAGTTGCGCGGACGCTCGTCGGGGCTGAGGATCAGCTCGAACCTGCCTTCGGCATCGATCTCGAACTGCGTGTCGTTCACGTCGCCGAGGATCGGCCCGTTGATCCCGCCGGCGGGGTCGCGGCCGTGGACCGTGAAGGAGATGTAGACCTCGCGGTCGCGCGTCCCGGTGACGCGGTACGAGCGGTCACCGCGGATCAGCGCCTGGTGGTAGATCGCGTCGGGGTTGTCGCCGAGGAACTTCCGCGCCGGCGAGACGATCGAGGAGAAGCGCGGCCGTTCCGGATCGCCTTCGAGGAAGAGCTCGGTACCTTCCGACAGCAAATGGAAGACGTACCCGAAACCTTCGAGCGCGTCCAGCTCGTCCCGCTTCCGCTCCGGTGACAGCACGTAGTCGTCGCGGACGTCGGCGAGCAACCGGATCAGCTGGTTGAACGCGTCGGTCGTCTGCCGTGCGAGGGCCATGTGGTCTCCTGTCAGATCGCGGACGGTCTTCGCATCAGCGGCGCTCCGCCCAGTACACGTCGACGCGGTAGGGGATCGCCATGATGTCCTTGCCGGCAGTCGCGGGATCGGTGTCGAGCACCGCTCGGACCTCGCGCAACACGACGTCGCGTTCGTGCCGTGGGAGCACCGCGACGTGGCTCACGCTGAGCACGCGCTCGACGGCCTCGTCGTGTGTCACGACCTGTTCGTGGGAGAAGGTTGCTTCGTGAAGGTCCGAGAACCACGACTGGTCGTTGAACGCGATCTCACGCCAGCGGTCGTGATCCCGAGAGGGCGCCCGCCTTTCCACGCGATCCATGATCGCCCAGAGCGCGTCGACCCAGGCAACCAGCCGGTCGCGTGCATTCCAGATCAGCCCGATGCGTCCTCCGGGGCGCAGCACGCGATGGAATTCCTGGAGTGCGGCGCGCTCGTCGAACCAGTGGAAGGCCTGCGCGACGCTGATCGCGTCCAGCGAACCGGCGGCGAATGGCAGCGCCTCCGCGATTGCCGCGACCCTCGAAGCGGTCGGCGCGGTCGCGGCCAGGAACTCTCGCATGCGCTCGACGGGCTCGACGGCGACGATGTCTGCGCCGGACGACGCGAGCAGTCGTGTGAACTTGCCCGTCCCCGCCGCGACGTCGGCGATGACACGGCCCGGTGCAATGCGCAGGGCGTCGACGAGCCACGCCACCGCGTCGGGCGGGTACGACGGGCGGGCACGTTCGTATGCGTCGGCTTGCGAGCCGAAGCCCGTGACCGCTACGTCGTGGGGTCTCAAGCGGGCAAGGTCGGTGTCCACCCGTGGAGGCCGCACTCCAACTTGCCGGTTCCTGCCCAACGGCCCGAGCGCGGGTCGCCGCCGTCGGCGACCGGCTGTGTGCACGGCCAACAGCCGACTGACTGGTATCCCTTGTCACGCAGCGGATGGTGCGGGAGGCCACGGCTCGCGACGTAACTGTCGATGTCGTCGTGTGACCACGGCGCGAGCGGGTTCACCTTGATGATGCCGCGGCCCACGTCGAACCCGACGATCGGGGAGTTCGCCCGTGTGGGCGCTTCGTCACGGCGCAGACCGGTGAGCCACGCGGCCTTCCCCTCGAGCGCGCGCGCGAGCGGCTCGACCTTCCGCATCTCGCAGCACGCGTCAGGATCGACCTGCCACAGGTTGTCGGGCTCGATCCGCGGCGTGACGACGCGCAGGTTGAGGTCGTACCGTTCGGTGACCTGCTCGACGTACCAGAGCGTCTCCGCGAAGTGGTACTGCGTATCGAGAAAAACGACATCGATGTCTGGCGCGACCTGCATCGCAACGTCGATGAGCACACAGTCCTGGAACGATGCCGCGAGCACGACCTCGTCCTTGAACGTCTCCCAGGCCCAGCGCACCGCTTCGGAAGCCGGCTGTGCCTCGAGCTCTGCAGAGATCCTGGCCAGCTCGGCCAGGTCGGGTGCGGGCGCGACGTGTGGGAGCGTGTCTTCCCCGGTTGCGGCACCTGGAGCGACGGAGGAGCGCAGGGTGCTCGCCAGGGAGCGAGCGCCTGAGGCGGAGGTACCCTCCGCCTCAGCAAGCGACCGCAAGGTGTTGGCCTGGCTCATGTCGCGCACTCGCTGCTGCCGACCTCGGCGACATACGGCCCGGTCTCGTCGTAGTCGACGTAGAACTCGGGTGCCTCCTCGGGTGTGGGGTAGTTGTCGAGGTCGACGAGCGTTCTGGAGACCTCCTTCGCGCCGCCCACTCGTGTGAGCCAGTCGGAGAACGTCTCGCCCGCGTCACGTTCGCCCGCGAACTGCTCGACAACGCGAACAACGGCGTCCGAGACGCGTCGGGCGGGCAGCTTCACGGACTTCTCGCCGAAGGCGATCTCCATGTTGGCGACGCGACCACCGAGCATCATGTGGTAGCCGGGTGCGGCACGGCCGTGCGCACGCCGTTCGATGCCGACGAAGCCGATATCGGCGATGTGGTGCTGGCCGCAAGAGTTCGTGCATCCGGAGATGTTGATCCGCACGCCGCCAACCTCCGCGAGGCCGGCCTTCTCGAGCGCGTCGCCGATGTCGGCCGCGAGCCCGCGTGACTGCGTGACCGCAAGATTGCAGGTGTCGGCGCCGGGGCACGACACCACATCGCGCGCCAGCTCCGCGCCCGCTTCGGCCATGCCGAGTGCGTCGAGTCGCGAGAAAAGGTCCGGCAACTGTGCTTCAGTCAGCCCGCGGAGCACGAAGTTCTGCCGGTTGGTGATGCGGACTTCGATACCGAAGTCGCGTTGGATCTGCGCGAGCCCGCGGAACTGGTCGACCGTGATGTCGCCAAGGCGCGCATAGGCGTACGCGCTGACCGTGCCGTTGGCCCTCCCCCGCACCACGTTCGCGGTGTCCCACCGCGCGAGCGGGTTCAGGTTGCGGAATGCGACGGGCGTCGCGAGCACACCGCCGCCGAGGGAGCCGACCAGCCCGCCGTCCGCGCTGACCGATGTACCCATGCCTGCCGGCGCGTCGCCCTCGCGATCGACGACCGCGGGGATCCCACCGGGATAGGTCGCCGAGGCGGGCAGGAACCTGCGCTCCTTGAGGATCCGCTCCCGCAACTCGTCGACACCCATCGTGTCGACGAGCCACTTCATCCGCGCCCGCAGCTTGTTGTCGCGGTTGCCGTAGTGGTCCTGGACGCGGAGGATCGCCTCGATCGTGGGCAGCAGGTCTTCGCGCGACGTGAATTCCTCGAGCGCCTGCGCGGGGTGCGGGTTGGCGCCGAGCCCGCCGGCCATGAACACCCGGAAGCCGGGCTCGACCGTGCCGTCGGGCCGTGGGCGGTTGACCGCGATCACGCCGACGTCGTTGAACATCGCCTGACCGCAATCGGTCGCGCAGCCCGAGAAGTTGATTTTGAACTTCCGAGGGAGACGCTGCGCGATCGGGTTGCGGAGGAAGAGTGACTTCGTCGCCTCGGCCCACGGACTGATGTCGAGCACTTCATACGGGCACGCGCCGGCGAGGTGACAGCCTGCGACGTTGCGGACGGTGTCGCCGCACGCCTCGCGGCTCGTGAGGCCCACCGAAGCAAGGAGCCGCAACACCTCGCCGCACTGCTCGAGCTGCACGAAGTGGAACTGGACGTTCTGGCGCGTGGTGAGGTGGGCCCAACCCCGTGAGTACGTCTCCGCGATGTAGCCGAGCATCTCGAGCTGGTCGGGCTCGACACTGCCGTAGGGAACCTTCACGCGAACCATCTGGTTGAAGCCGCCCTGCCGTTGGCCGTAGATACCCTGGTTGAGGCGGAAGACCCGGAAGACGTCGTCGTCGATCTCGCCCGCCACAAAGCGGCGGGCACCGTCTTCGAAGGTCCGGAGCTCCTCCTCGATCTCGGGGTCGAGGGGCTGCGCCCGGAGCTCGCGCACGTCGATTGCCATACCTGAGGAACTTACTCGGGTTTTGGTTGAAATGCCAGCAGAGAGGTCAGGAATAAAGTCGATCGGACTGGTAGACAATCAATCGTGACGTCGGCGTAGCAAGCCGTCACTACCCTCTGACGGCATGCCGGTGCTGACCGCGCAAGGCGACGACTTCCCTCGTTGGTACCAGGACGTGCTGAGCAAGGCCGAGCTGGCCGAGAACGGTCCCGTGCGCGGAACGATGGTCATCCGGCCGTACGGGTACGGCCTCTGGGAACGCATGCAGGCCGAGCTCGACCTCCGGATCAAGGCGTGCGGCGCGGAGAACGCGTACTTTCCGCTGTTCATACCCGAGTCCTACTTCCGGCGCGAAGCCGAGCACGTCGAGGGGTTCAGCCCGGAGCTCGCCGTCGTCACGGTGGCAGGAGGAAGGGTGCTCGACGAGCCGGTGGTGGTCCGGCCCACGAGCGAGACTGTCATCGGCGAATACATGGCGAAATGGCTGCAGAGCTATCGCGACCTGCCGCTGCTCCTCAACCAGTGGAGCAACGTCGTTCGGTGGGAGCTGCGGCCCCGGCTCTTCCTGCGTACCACTGAATTCCTCTGGCAGGAAGGGCACACTGCGCACGCGACACGCGAAGACGCGCGCGCCTTCGCCGAGCGCGTGCTGCACGAGGTCTACGAGGACTTCATGGTGCAGGTGCTCGCGATCCCCGTTGTCGTCGGCTTGAAGACTGCAAAGGAGCGATTTGCCGGCGCGGAGAATTCTCTGGCGTGCGAAGCGATGATGCGCGACGGCAAGGCGCTCCAGATGGGCACGAGCCACGAGCTCGGCCAGAACTTTGCGCGCGTGTTCGAGATCGAGTTCCTGGACGCCGAGGGCGAGCGACAGACCGCATGGACCACGTCGTGGGGCGCGTCGACGCGGATGGTGGGCGGCCTGATCATGGCGCACGGCGACGACGACGGGCTCCGCGTCCCGCCGCGGCTCGCGCACGTCCAGTGCGTCGTGGTCGCGGTGCGCGACGAAGGTGACGTGCTCGCGCGGTGCCGGGACTTGGCGCAGGAGCTCCGTGACGCGGGCGTGCGCGTCCATCTCGACGACCGCGCCGACGTTTCCCTCGGACGGCGGGCAACCGAGTGGGAGCTGAAGGGCGTGCCCCTGCGTTTGGAGGTCGGCCCCCGTGACCTCGCGAACAACGAGGTGACGATCGTCCGGCGCGCGTCGGGCGGGAAGAGCGCAGCGAGCCTGAGCGGTGTCGCAGAGGTCGTGCGCGACGCGCTCGTGCGCGAGCAGCAAACGCTGTGGGACGACGCGCTCGCCCAGCGCGAGAATCGCACCGCCGACGTCGCGACACTCGCCGAGGCACGCGAGGCGGCGGAAGCCGGCTGGGCGCGCGTCGCGTGGGCCGTCGTCGGCACCGAGGGCGAAGCCGAGCTGGCGATGAGCGGGGTCACCGTGCGATGCCTCACGCGTGCCGACGGCTCCGTTCCCTGTTCGGAAGCCGAGCCCGACCTCCTCGCCTACGTCGCACGCGCGTACTAGCCGGGTCGACTCCGCTCTGCCGTCCCGCTCTCCGATACCACGGGTCGCTCGCTGCTCGCCGGGAAACCCGGCTCGCCGACGCTCGCTCGTGCACGGCTC
>JBKPCV010000210.1:0-14281 GCA_046727575.1 Actinomycetota bacterium | reverse complement strand
CGTCCAGCTTCTCGCAGGCCCGCTCCGCCTTGCGGCTGACGACGTGCTCGCCACGGCGTGGGCGCTGTCGGCGGGCGTGCCCCTGACCTATTGGCGCTGAGAAGGAGTCGCGGCGGGGAGCCGCGGTCTCGATCGCCACGTAGCGTGCGGGGACGCGTCCGCGTCACTGGGGAACGCTGTCGAAGTCCGCGGCACGATCCGCCGGGGCACACCGAAGACGCGCGCCGGCCGACGCACTGTGCCGATCCCGGCCTCTGTCGTTGATATCTCGATCGCCACCTCGCAAGCTTCACCGGCGACGACCCTGCTTCGCTCGTGTTCGGTGGCCCCGAGGCTGGCGTGTTACGCGCGGGTTCGTGTCGAAGCCGCTTCTGGAGGCCGGCTACTGGGCGGGCCACACAAGCGTCAGCGTCGTGCTCGACTGCTACGGGCATCTCTACGAAGGCCACGAAGCCGACGTACTGGCGCGTCTTGATGCGTTCGCCTCGGAGTCTTCTGCGCCGGATCATGACGCCCCGTCTCGCTGGATCCCGCGGGTCTTCCGCGGGGCGCGAGCGACCGACGACACAGAGATGATCGGACCACGAGTCCCTGACCAGGATCTTCCGGTGGGCGATACGGGACTCGAACCCATGACCTCCGCCGTGTGAAGGCGGCGCTCTAACCAACTGAGCCAATCGCCCGAGGAGCATGGAGGATAGCCTCGGCCCTCCAACCCGGGCGCTGAACACTGGGAGGTCGGCGTTGGCGACCGCAGTCGAAGTGGATGCGGATCTGGCGATGCCCCTCGCCACTGCCATGCTCACGCAGCGAGCGGTTCGCCGTCTCCGGTCCGACCCGGTCGACGACGAGGTCGTGCTCCGCTGCCTCGAGCTCGCGATGCACGCGCCGACCGGGCGGAATCGTCGGGCATGGGAGTTCGTCGTCGTCCGCGATCCGGCGGTCAAGCATCAGCTCGCGCGCCTCAACCGGCAGGCGTGGTCGGTCTACCGCCGGGTCGCTGGGAGACACACCCCACAGGACCCGGCGACGCGCAGGCTCGTCGCCGCAGTGCAGTGGCAGGCGGATCACTTCGAGGAGATCCCGGTCGTCGTGGTGGCATGCCTGCACGGACGCTCGCCGGTGCTCGCCCCGCCGGCGCTCGCGGCGTCGTACTACGGCTCGATCTTCCCGGCGGTCCAGAACCTCCTGCTCGCAGCGCAAGCGGCGGGGCTGGGTGCGGCCCTCGTCACGCTGCCCCTGTGGTCGGTCAACCTCGCGCGGCGGACGCTCGGCCTGCCGGGGTCGGTCACGCCGGTGGCGGCCGTGCCGCTCGGCTGGCCCGACCGGAACTACGGTCCTACGAGCCGGCAGCCCGTGGAAGAAGTGGTGCACCTCGACCGTTATGGTCACCAACCATTCCTCGGAACACCACGCACCGGCGCTCCGGCTGCGGCAGAATAGAGGGGGTTCCCGACGGCGCCGGGCGGCGCCGAGCGGGGGTTTGCGCGTTCCAAGGCAGGTGCCATGCCGAGAAAAGGACGAGCTCGCCGGTTCCGAGAGGCCCGGGAGCTCAAGCAGGGCTACGACGACGGGCTGTTCACCGAGAGCAATCGCTCGCTGGCCGACGTCGACCTCGACGAAGAGCTGGAAGACGACGAGGCCGAGGACTCCTTCGAAGACGACGACTGGGAGGACGACCCCCTCGACGACGACGATCCGCTCCGCGCGGACGACCGACGGGCGGCTTCCTAGCGCAATCTCTCAGAACCAGCAGAGCAGCGACGGTGCGTCACTGAGTCACCTCAGTGCCACCGGTCGCGGCCGAAGGGCTACGCGAGGCGCGGGTCGATCTTGTCGGGATCGATGTCGAAACGGACGATCGCCTCCTGCACGACCTCCTCCTTCACGGCGTCGGTCTGGGAGAGGCCGTGGAGCACGGCCGTCACGATGGTCGGCGCGTCGACCTCGAAGTGACGGCGCAGCGCGGATCGAGTGTCGGAGAAGCCGTAGCCGTCGGTACCGAGCACCACGAACGGTCTCGGCACGAACCGGCCCACGCCGTCAGGCATGGCCTTCATGTAGTCACTGACCGCGACCAGAGGACCCTCTGCGTCACGCAACGTCTCAGTCACGTAGGGCGTCCGCGCCAGCTGAGTGGGGTGGAGACGGTTCCACCGCTCGGTTGACAACGCGTCCTCGCGCAACGACTTCCACGACGTCGCGCTCCAGACGTCGGCACCGATGTCCCATTCGTCGGCGAGCATGCGCTGCGCGTCGAGGGCCGCCAGCATGCCGGTGCCGCTGGCGAGGATCTGGGCGCGGTGAGCATACGGGGCGTCGGGCGCCACGCGGAACTTGTAGAGGCCCTTGATGATTCCTTCCTCGACGCCCTCCGGCATGGGCGGCATCGAATAGTTCTCGTTGTAGAGCGTGAGGTAGTAGAAGCAGTCCTCGGGGTCGTCGCCGTACATCCGCCGAATACCGTCACGGATGATCACACCCATCTCGTACGCGAACGCAGGGTCGTAGGTCCGGCAGTTCGGATGTGCGGTCGCGAGCACGTGGCTGTGCCCGTCACAGTGCTGCAGCCCCTCACCCGTCAACGTGGTGCGACCGGCAGTGGCACCGAGGAGGAAGCCCCGTCCTCTCTGGTCACCGAACGACCAGATGAGATCGCCGACCCGCTGAAAGCCGAACATCGAATAGAAGATGAAGAACGGGATCATCGGTTGCCCCCACGCGGCATACGAGGTGCCGGCCGCGGTGAACGACGCCATTGATCCCGCTTCGGTGATTCCCTCCTCGAGGATGCGCCCGTTCCGTGCCTCGCGGTACGACAGGAGCAACTCGGCATCCACCGGCTCGTAGGTCTGGCCGAACGGCGCGTAGATCTTGTAGTCGCGGAACAGCGCGTCGAGGCCGAACGTGCGCGCCTCGTCGGGGATGATCGGCACGACGCGCGCGCCGATACCGGGGTCACGCAACAGGTTGCGCAGGAGCCGCGCGAACGCGGTGGTCGTGCTCGCCTTGACGCGTTCCCCCGTTCCCGCGAACACGTCGGCGTACGCGTTGTCGCCGGGGAGCGCCAGGTTCTTCCAGCGCACGATGCGCTCGGGCACCGGGCCGTCGAGCGCCCGCCGGCGCGCCATCATGTACTCGTATTCCGGCGAGTCGGTGCCGGGATGCCAGTAGGGCGGGTCGCCGTCTTCGAGCTCGGAGTCGG
Organism: Actinomycetota bacterium; assembly: GCA_046727575.1. Classification (GTDB taxonomy): domain Bacteria; phylum Actinomycetota; class Acidimicrobiia; order IMCC26256; family DASPTH01; genus DASPTH01. The sequence goes on along the minus strand of JBKPCV010000210.1, from coordinate 11,076 downwards.
GGATGGGGAGGAAGAGACGGTCGCGGAACACCTTGAGCTCGTCGGCGGTGAGCTTCTTGATCTGGTGGGTCGCGTTGCGAGACTCGATCGCGGAGCCGAGCGTCCACCCCTTGATCGTCTTCGCGAGGATCACGGTGGGGCTTCCCTCGTGCTCGACCGCCATCTTGTACGCGGCGTAGAGCTTTCGATAGTCGTGGCCACCGCGCGGCAACGTGCGCAGCTCGTCGTCGGAGAGGTGCTCCACGAGCCGTCGCAGCCGCGGGTCGGGGCCGAAGAAGTGCTCGCGGATGTACGCGCCGCTCTCGACCGCGTACTTCTGGAACTCACCGTCGACGGTGCTGTTCATCTTGTTCACGAGCACGCCGTCGACGTCGCGGGCGAGCAGCTCGTCCCAGCCACGACCCCAGATCACCTTGATCACGTTCCAGCCCGCGCCGCGGAAGATCGCTTCGAGCTCCTGGATGATCTTGCCGTTGCCTCGGACGGGACCGTCGAGGCGCTGCAGATTGGCATTGACGACGAAGATCAGGTTGTCGAGCTGCTCGCGCGCGGCGAGCGACAGGCCCGCCATTGCTTCGGGCTCGTCCATCTCACCATCGCCGACAAACGCCCACACCTTTGCGGCACTGGTGTCGGCAATCTCGCGATGCAGTAGATAGCGGTTGAAGCGCGCCTGCGCCACCGCGTTGAGCGCACCGAGGCCCATCGACACCGTGGGGAACTCCCAGAAGTTCGGCATGCGACGCGGGTGCGGGTAGCTCGGCAGACCTCCGCCGTCGACCTCCCGGCGGAAGCGGTCGAGCTGGTCCTCGGTGAGACGACCCTCGAGGAAGGCACGGGCGTAGATGCCGGGGGCGGCGTGGCCCTGGTAGAAGACCTGGTCGCCGAACCCGCCGTCGCGCTTGCCGTGGAAGAAGTGGTTGAAGCCGACGTCGTAGAGCCCTGCGGCCGACGCGAACGTCGACAGGTGACCGCCGAGGGCGTCGAACCGGTAGTTCGACCGATCCACCATCGCCATCGCGTTCCATCGGATGTACGCGCGGATGCGACGCTCGAGGAGCTCGTCGCCGGGGAACCACGGCTCCTGCTCCGGCGGGATGGTGTTGATGTAGTCGGTGGTGACCATCGCAGGGACGCCGACAGCCTGCTCGCGTGCCCGCTCCATGAGCCGCGCCAGCAGGTACCGGGCTCGGGAGCGGCCGCCGGTCTCGATCACCGAGTCGAGAGAGTCGAGCCACTCCCCTGTCTCGTCGGGGTCGACGTCGGGTAGTTGATGCACGAAGCCGTCGATGAACAAGGGCGCCTCAGGTCATGTCGCGAACCAGTCCAGGTTACGACCGCACCGACACCAATCAGGTCACATCTTTCCGCTCTTCGCGCCTTCCCCGACGGCTCGCTCTCTGCGAGCCGGGATACCCGGCTCACAGCCGTTCGCTCGCGCCAGCGCAGGGCCGCTCGGGCCACGTCTCGCTGCGGCGCACGATACGTGCGCTGCGGGCGCTCGCCTCTGGTTCATGAAATATCGCCTACGCGCGAGGAGGCGGCGGGCTACCGCGTCGGGCGGGTACCGACGATCGAGGCGCGCTCCATGACACGGACCGCGGGCCAGTAGTCGCTCGCGGCGTAGTGCTGCACGGCCCGGTTGTCCCAGAAGGCGACCGAGTGCGGCTCCCAGTGGAACCGGCACTGGTACTCCGGGTAGTCGGCCTGCCGGCACAGCTCGTCGGTCAACCGGACGCTCTCCTCGGGCTCGAGGCCCACGAGGTGATCGACGAAGTTGCGGTTCACATAGAGGTGGCGGCGTCCGGTAGCAGCATGCCGGCTCGCCACGGGATGGGTCACCTGCGGGTACTGCGCTCGGACGTCGTCACGTTCGTCGGGCGGGACCAGGTGGCCGAACGATCGCATGTAGTCGTGGACGGCGTCGAGCTGTTCGATGTTCGCCTTCGTCTCGTCGTCGAGGCCCTCGTACGCCGCGTACATGTCGGCGAACAGCGTGTCGCCGCCGAGGTCGGGCACGGAGATGGCGTGGAGGACCGCACCCATCGACGGTTCCGCGCGCCACGTGACGTCGTGGTGCCAGGAGTTCTCGTATCCCCCGGCCTCGGCCGACTTCTCGAAGCGCACCAGCTCGGGCTGGCCGGTGTTCGACGGGATGAAGGGGTGGATCTCGAGGTCGCCGAACCGCCGCGCGAACGCGACGTGCTGCTCGGCGGTGAGCGGCTGATCGCGGAAGAAGAGCACCTTGTACTCGTGGAGCGCGCGGCGGAGGTCGTCCACGACCTGGTGGGGAATCGGCCTCGTCAGGTCGACGCCTTCGACCTCGCCACCGATCGTCGCCGAGAGCCGCCGCACCTGGAAGTGCTGCCAGCGGAGCTCCGCAAGTCGGTCGCGTTCTGCGGCGACGTGCGCGGCCGGGCCGACCTGCACCGGAAACGGCTGGAGCGTGAACCGCACGGTTCCGAGGCCGTAGCCCGGGTCCTGCGAGGCCAGCACGTCGGACTCAGCCATCGCCGTCGAGTCCTTTCAGGATCGTTGCCGCGATGCCGGGCCCGTCGAGGCCGAGGTTGGCCAGGAGATCGCCGGGCTTGCCGTGCGGCAGGTAGGCCCCCGGCGTACCCAGCACGACGGTCCGCGGGGCGGGCCTGCCGCTGTCCATGCGCGCCAGCGCGGCGACGACCGCCGCTCCCACACCGCCCTCCGCGATGCCGTCCTCGACGGTCACGACGAGGTCGTAGCTGCGCGCGTCCGCGAGCATCCGACCATCGAGCGGCACCACGCGCACGTCCCACACCGCGGCGTGCACACTGCGTGCTTCGAGAAGCGCGGCGGCCTCTTCGGCTGCTTCGACCATCTTCCCCACCGCCAAGATGCAGACGTCACCGCCTGGGCGCACCTTGCGCGCGGCGCGGCCGCTGCCCACCTGCGTCGAGTCCGCATGCCGGGCGGCAGTCTTCGGCCAGCGCAGCGCGACCGGTCCCGAGTCGATACGGAAGGCGTCGGCGAGCATCACGCCCACCTCTTCGAAGGACGACGGTGCGAACACCGTCATGCCCGGGATCTTCGTGAGCAGCGCGAGGTCGAACAATCCGTGATGGCTGGGGCCGTCGTCGCCGGTGATGCCGGCGCGGTCGACACAGAAGATCACCGGCGCGCCGTGCAGACCCACGTCGTACACGAGCTGATCCCACGCGCGGTTCAAGAACACTGAATAGATCGCGACGACCGGGCGCAGTCCTCGCATCGCCATGCCGGCCGCGGCCGTCACGGCGTGACCTTCGGCGATGCCGACGTCGAAGCATCGATCGGGGAACCGCTCGGCGAACGCCAGCAGCCCGGTTGATCCGGGCATGCCGGCGGTGACCGCGACGACTTCGGGGTGCTGCTCGCCAAGACCGACCATTGCTTCGGCGAACGCGACGGTGTACGACGAGGCGGTGCCCCTGCCACGCGGTACCCCGGTCTCGAGGTCGAACGCGCCGACGTCGTGGAGCCGCTTCTCGTCGTCGGCCTCCGCGGGTCCGTATCCCTCGCCCTTGCGCGTGATGACGTGCACGACGACTGGACCGTCGTGCCGCGCCGCATCGCGCAGTGCGGTCTCGACCGTTTCGAGATCGTGCCCGTCGAAGGGACCGCGATACGCGAGTCCGAGCGCGCCGACGAACGCCGATACGTCGCCGGCATCAGCACGCGCGGCAGTCAGACGGGAGACCGTCGGCGCGTAGCAGCGACCGTTGTCGTTCAGCACGACGACGACCCGGCGTCCGCTGTATCCGAGGTTGTTGACCGCCTCGTACGCGAGGCCGCCGGTGAGCGCGCCGTCGCCGATGACCGCGACCACGTGGGTGTCGGCGCGGTTCTGGTCCGCGTCACGCGCGACGGCAAGGCCGTACGCGTAGCTGAGCGCGGTCGACGCGTGGCTGTTCTCGACGAGGTCGTGCTCGGACTCGGCACGCGAGGGGTAGCCCGAGAGACCACCGGCTTGGCGGAGACGTGAGAATCCCTCACGCCGACCGGTGATCAGCTTGTGGGTATAGGCCTGATGCCCGGTATCCCACACGATGGCGTCGCGCGGCGAGTCGAACACGCGGTGCAGCGCGAGCGTCAACTCGACCGACCCGAGGTTCGACCCGAGGTGACCGCCGTTCACGGCGACCGCTTCGATGAGCACGCTGCGGACTTCGGCGGCGAGCTGTCGGAGCTCACCGGCATCGAGGCGCCGGACGTCCGCCGGGCTGTCGATCTGGTCGAGGAGCACCCGTCTCGTCCCTGCGTCCACCTGCGGTCGCGGTCGGTCGCGGCCGATGCTAGTGGTGGCGTTGGAGCCGAGTCCTGCGGGCGGGATCCAACGCGCGGGTTGGCCGCGGTGCTAGACGAATGCCTGCCAATCGCGTGTACAGATGGGAGAAGGCCGTGCCCGTGTTTCGCAACATCTTCGAGAGCATCGGCGCGCTCGCGCTGCTCTTCATCGTCTTCCTGATTGCGACGTTCCCGGTGACCTGGCTGCTGATGCTGTTCCTCGGGAACGTCGGCGCCGGGCTGAGCTACTGGGGCACGCTGCCGCTCGGCACGGTCGTGAGCCTGCTGATCGGCGCCGCGTCGTCGGGCGGCTATCACTATTGAGTGACGGGTCCGGCAGCTCGCTCGCTGTGAGCGAGCGAGCCGGCCGGTCCGTCATTGATGCTCTAGAGCGTGGTCCGATCGCTGTACGCCGCGGTGTCACGGCCGCCGTACACGATCAGCGCGTAGAGCACGAGCGCCGCGAGGAACACCTCGGCCAACGCTGCGAGCGGGTACGCGAAGATCCACGTCATGTTCCCGATCATCGCGATCGAGGCCGCGATGATGCCGATCCAGCGGCCGAACTGACTGCGACTGAACACGAGGAACCCCGCGATCACCACGAGGATCCCCCAGATCAGCGCGATCCAGCCCCATGTCTCGAGGTCGGCGTACATCAGCTGCTGGACGGCCGGTGCAGTGTTCTTGTGGTCGAGCGCCCACAAGCCGTTCACGATGTCGAGTGCCCCGACCAGGATCAACATGATCCCGGCGAAGGCGATCCAACCGGACCCTCGTTCCTCGAGCGAGGACGACATGGGCCCACCTCCCCTTTTCTGACGCGGCGGCCCGATCTGGGCCGCTCGATAGCCGGCGCGACGCTAGACCGGTGGTGTCCGGAAATGGGGGATACTCGGCGCGGTCAGTCGAGGATCGGCCCGCCTCGCGCTGCGTCGTTGCACCGGGTGCAGCTGCGGAGACCGCAGTGGGTGACGCCGGGATCGGAGCGGATGGCCTCCGCGGCGCGGCTGACGATCTCGGCGGCCGGAAAGCATCGCCACAGGCTCGGGCCCACTCGCCGGTCCGTCTCGATGGGCCGCAAAACCGGTTCGAGACCGTCGAACCCCTCCGAACAACCGCCGCTCTCGACCAGCAGCGTGTTGCCGTCCGCGTCGAGTGCCCAGCGCCGGAACTGGACACGTCCCGCAACCTGCTCGGCCCAGTGCAGCAAGGTCATGCGCGTGAGACCCACCCCGACCATCACCACCGCACCGCCGCGGTCAGCGAGGGCGCGCAGCGGCGCGTGCACCGAGTCACCCCGCTGGGCGTCGATCAGCGCCGGGGCGAGCGGGCCGATGGCTGCGAACGACGCGAGCGGGTGATCGCCGCGCCGCCGCCCCGGGCGCGCGAGCACCGCGCGCGGCATCGCGCCCATGTTCCGGTCGATCGCGTTCGACTCGACTGAATACCGACCGCGAAAAGCTGGCGATGCCACGTTCATCGCGTAGTCCCAGCCGTTGCGCGCCGGTCGGAGACCAGTCTTGTGGTTCGTGGCGAAGCCCCACGAGTGTGTCGGGACGAGCAGCGTGCTCCCCGCATCGAGGAACGCGTCGATCAGGGTGTCGGCGCCGCCGTCGAGCTTGCCGAACGAGCGCAGCGACGAGTGCACACACACGGCGCGGTCGTCGAGCCCGAGATCGCGGATCGCGGCGTCGAGCTCCTGCCTCGTCACAGTCACGGCTTCATCATGTCCGCTGGCAGCGGTCCGCGTGGCCGTTTAGGGTGACGGAGTCGTCCGCTCCACCGGGAGGACCATCATGACCGCTACCACGAACGAAGTCGACTTCCACTTCGTCGACGCCGACGGCCACGCGCTCGAACCGCCCACCGGCCTGCAGGAGTTCTCGTCGGGCGACTTCCGCGACCGCGTCTGGCACATCGAGACCGACGCGACCGGGCAGGAGTGGGTCGTGGCCGATGGCCATCGCTCCCCCGCCAATGTGTTCTCGCTCGCAGGCGTGGCGGGATACACCGACGAGGAGAAGCAGCGCGCGCTCGAGGGCGTCTACACCTACACCGAGGTCTCACGGCGGAGTTGGGACCCGAAGCTGCGCGTGGAGTGCATGGACGACGACGGCATCGCGGTGTCGGTGCTCTACCCCACCCAGATGCTCGCGATCCAGGCCCATCCCGACGTCGCGTACGCGATCGAGAGCTGCCGTGCCTACAACGACTGGCTGTCAGACCACTGCGCGCAAGCGCCGGGGCGGCTGTACGGCGTCGGCGTGCTGCCGCAGCAGGACATCGAGGCGAGCGCGGCCGAGCTCCGCCGCATCGCCCGTCTCCCGGCGATGGTCGGCGGGTTCCTGCGACCGAACCCGACCATCGACTGGAAGCCCTTCAGCGACGAGGCGTACGACCCCATGTGGCGCGCGGCGTGCGACGCGAACCTTGCGCTCGGGTTCCATCCGTATCTCGATGCCATGCTTCCGGGCGCGGCGCAGGGTCTGCGCATCGGGATGTTGCGCATGCAGACTCCGCTCCGCAAGCAGATGCCCGACGAGATCGGCAGCGCGATTCCAGGTGTCCCCACACACATCGACAACATGGCGTTCGCGCAGGCCATCTCGAACCCGGTCGACATGATGACCTCCCTCACCTTCATCACGATGGGGGGCGTGTGCGAGCGTTTCCCAGACGCGCGCTTCGTGTTCCTCGAAGCCAACGGAGGTTGGATTGTGCCGTGGCTCGAGCGTCTGGACCATCACGCCCACGAGTTCCCGTGGGACATGCCCGGGCTCACGATGAAGCCGTCGGAGTACTTCCGCCGCCAGTGCTACATCAGCTTCGATCCCGACGAGTCGGCCTTGGCGCTCGCAGCCACGTCACCGCTCTGTGGCGCGGACCGCATCGTGTGGGCGTCCGACTTCCCGCACCCCGACGCGAAGTATCCCGGCGTCACCGAGGAGCTGATGGAGGCCACCGAGGGTCTCGGCGACGCCGACCGGCGGCTGATCGCGGGCGACAACGCGCTGCGTCTGTACGGACTCGCGTAGCGCCCATGGAGGTTTCGGGGACCGACATCGACGGTCTGCGCATCATCACGATGTACTCGTTCGAGGACGACCGGGGTGTGATCCGCGAGTTCTACCGCGAGTCGTCGTGGCGGGAAGCGGGACTGCCGTCGCTCGGACCCTGGGCCCAGATGAACATCACGTTCACGCGCCGGGGCACCATCCGCGGGCTTCATGGCGAAGCGATGCAGAAGCTCGTCGGCGTCGCGTCGGGCGAGGCGTTCGGCGCGTACGTCGACGTGCGTCCGGAGTCGTCGACGTTCCGCAAAGTCGTGACCGTCCCCCTCGTCGTCGGAACCCAGGTGCTCGTGCCCGAAGGGGTGTGCAATGGCTTCCAGGCGACGAGCGAGGGCGGTTGTACGTATGTGTACTGCTTCGACGACGAGTGGAAGCCGGGGATGACGGGCGTCTCCGTGTACCCCCTCGATCCCGCGCTCGGGATCACCTGGCCCTTGCCGATCGACCCGGACAACCCGGCGATGCTGTCCGAGCGTGACCGCACGTCACCGATGCTGGACGAGGCCGTCGCCGGCAATTGAGCCGGCGGCGACGCCATCGGCAAGTGCCGGCCCGAGTCAGACGCGGCGCGGGATCTTCGCCGCGGTCTCGGGATCGAGGGGCGTCTGCACCTCCGCGACCGTTGGCCCGACTCTGTTGGCGAGCGGTACCAGCTTCTCGATCTCGAACCCGTACAACTCCGCTGCGTTCCCGGTGAGCATGGCGAACGTCTCGTTCGGGTCGACGTCGTGGAACGCGTGGCGAATCCGCTCCAACGAGTACGGATAGCTGCCTTCGTCGTGGGGGTAGTCGCTACCCCACATGATCGCCCCGACCCCGAGCTGGGCTCGGGCGGCAACGTCGGCCGGCCCCGCGAAGCTCACGCCGAGGTGACAGTTCTGGTGGAACATCTCGGTCGCGGTCATCGTCAGTGGCATGTCGTCGGCCGTGTAGCGCATCTCACCGCTCGCACCGCTGCGTATCCGCTCGATCAGGTTGTCGAGTTGCTCGAGCATCGGGACGACCCAGGCGCCTCCCAACTCGGTGAGGCAGTACTGGAGCTTCGGGTGGCGCTCGAAGACACCCGAGAGCAGAAGATGTACCAGTGGACGCTGCGAATAGAACGGGATCTCGAGCGTTTGCAGGAGCGCGGCGCCCGGGCGGTTGCCGTAATTCGGCGAACCGGTGCCGCTGTGTGTGTTCACCACCACGCCGAGGTCCGCGCACACCTCCCACAGCCTGTCGTAGTGACGGTCGGTGATGGGTGGGAGCCACGTGACGTCCGGTGGGAGCGACGGCAGCAGCACGCCCCCGCGGAGCCCGTGCTGCTTGATCCAGTGCACGTCCTCGATTGCGTCGTCGACATCGTTGAGGAAGATCTGGCCGATGCCGGCTCGGCGCTCGGGAAATTCACCGCACCAGTCGACGAGCCATCGGTTGTGCGCGCGAATCCCGGCGAGCCGGTGCTCGTACGTGTCGGGGGTCGGCTGTGGCGCGAACAGCACGAAGCTCGGGAAGAAGGGCGGGACCGTGTTCGGGAAGATGACTTCGCCCACAATGTGGTCGCGTTCCTCATCGCCGTTCCGCTTCTCGTTGTCCCAGTTGCGGATCCGGTCGTCGGTGGCGCGCAGGTCCTTGTAGGGATTGCGGTACTTCGCACGCCACGCGTCGAAGTCGTCGAGGTAACGCGCCTCGAGATATTCGCGGTACACCGCGTGACTCGCGCCCGCGTGACAGTCGGCCGAGATAATCGGGTAGTGGTCGGTCGGGCGCAGATGCGCCGGATCGAGGCTGGTCGCTGTGGGCGCCATCGTCGTCCCCCGGTGTGCGGTTGTCGCGGCACGGTGATGGTACCGAGCGGCTCAGGAACGCAACCGCTGCTGTGAACCCGGCTACAGTCGCCGGACCCGAAGACTGGGAGGGGTCAGCTGTTGTTCACTCGGGTGAGACGGAGGCGCGCGCCCTCGCTCGCGGCGATCGTGGCGATCCTGGCAATGGCCGCTGCCGCGTGCCTGCCGCCGCCGCCACCGCCGCCACCCGCTCCACCACCGCCACCACCACTTCCGAACGCGCCGGTGGGACAGGCCGCTCCGTCGGTTGCGGTCGACTTCCAGGACGCCCGCGGTATCCGCGCGATCGACTTCCCCGATCCCTTCATCCTCCGCGTCGACAACCCGCCGGCGCCGCCTGTCTCGGTTCCCGAGAACCCACCGCCGTCGCGCACGTACTTCGCGTATTCGACGGGATCGGGTTTCGTCACCGCGCAGGTGATCCAGTCGACCGATCTGAACCATTGGACGTGGGTCGGCGACGTGTTTGCCGTACCGGGGAGGAGCGCGTGGGCCGAGCTTTTCGGCTTCACGTGGGCACCGTCGGTGCTCGAGCGTCCTGCCAATCCGCCGGACAAGCGCTTCGTCCTCTACTACACCGCGAGATCACTCGTGCCATCTTCGGCGGGTTACCAGTGCATCGGTCGGGCGGTGAGCGCGTACCCGCAAGGGCCGTTCACCGACGACAACGCGGGACCGCTCGTGTGCACACCCGATCGCGGCGGCTCGGTCGACCCCAATCCGATTGTCGTCGACGGCGCCGTCTATCTGTTGTGGCAGAGCCATGGCATCTTGCCTGCGGGCGAGCCGCCTCGGCTCTGGAGCGTGCCGCTCACCCCGGACGGACTCGCGATCGGAGGCGCCCACAGCCTGCTCCTCACCGTGCAGGACGGGAGCTTCGAGTCTCCGGTCATCGAGGGTCCGTCGATGATGCCCGCGCCTGGTGGCGGCTTTCTCTTGTTCTATTCGGCAAACCTGTGGCGGACCGCGGACTACAAGGTCGCGGTCGCGTGGTGCCAGACACCATCCGGGGGCTGCGCTCGCCTGTACGCAACGCCACTCGTCGCGACGACCGGCTCGATGGCGGGCCCGGGCGGGGAGTCAGTCTTCCAGGACGCGAACGGCAGCTGGTTCATGGCCTTCCACGCGTGGACCGCGCCGTTCATCGATTACGTCGTGGCGTTCGACTCACGGTACGCGCGGTCGCTGCGCATCTTGCCCATCAGCTTCCCGAGCGGTGACCACTATCCGAAGGTCGGCTGACGCCAACGCGACGCCGCGCTGCGCCGGTTCGTCGGGCGTCGCTGATCCCGCCCACCCCGGTGGAGTCACGCTGCGCCACCTTTTCGGAAGCCCCGAATGACCGTGACAAGAGCTTGGTGCCAGGCGCGCTCCTCCTCGCCTTCGGGCAGGATCGGCAGCGTGCCACCGCGGAGTTCGGCATTCGCCAGCCCCTCCATCACCGCTTCGAATGCGACCGTCGCGGCTGGCACCGACGTGTGACCCAACAGTCCAGCTTCGTCGAGCCGCCCGATCTTGCGGTGCAGCTGCTGCAACGCCCGCTGGCGGGCCGCGGTGAGTTCGCGTCCGGCGCGGAGCCCGGGAACCACCCGCTGGAACGCGATGCGATACAACGCGGGATGCTCCCGTACGAGGCGACGGAAGACCTTCAGTCCGACATCGACGAGGTCGTTCGCGGGATCGTCGCTCTCGGGAAGCGCGTCGATCTCGGTGAAGAGGAACTCGAACGCAGTCTGCGCGAGCGCGTCGACAAGGCCGTCCTTCGAACCGAACACGCTGTACAGGGCGCGGGTCGTCGTCCCCGCTTCGTCGGCGACCGCTCTCACCGAGAGCGCGGCCGGCCCGCCCTGTGCGAGGAGCCGCTCCGCCGAGGC
>JBKPCV010000209.1:0-5464 GCA_046727575.1 Actinomycetota bacterium | reverse complement strand
TTGGGAGCTCACCGTCGACCGATGCGCCCCGACGCCGACCTGTCGCTGCGCGGACAGGCGCAACTCGTCGCCGAGTTCCTGGAGGCACTGGACCTCCACCACGTCACGCTCGTCTGCAACGACTGGGGCGGAGCGGTGTTGTTGCTGTCAGAAGGTCGTGACGCGCGGGTCGCGCGCGTCGTGGTGACGGCGTGCGAGACGTTCGACAACTACCCGCCGGGCCTCCCGGGCAAGGTCTTCGCAGTACTGGGGCGCGTTCCCGGCGGGCTGCTCGTCGCGGCGCACACGCTTCGGGTGCGGCCCTTGCGCCGGCTGCCGATCACCTACGGCTGGATGTCCAAGCGCCCGGTTCCGAACGAGATCATGGACGGCTGGTTGCGGCCGGTCCGCACCCCCGCGATTCGGCGGGATCTCCGGAAGTACGTGCGCGACGTCAAGAGCGCTCGGCACGAGCTGCTCGACGCAACCGAGCGGCTCGCTTGGTTCGACCGCCCGGTGCTCGTGGTCTGGAGCCCCGAGGATCCCGTCATGCCGATCGAACACGGGCGACGACTCGCCGACCTCTTGCCGCGTGCGCGCATGGTCGAGATTCCCGACAGTTACACGCTCATTGCCGAGGACCAGCCGGCGCTGCTCGGTCGACTCATCCGGGCCTTTGTCGCAGACGACGCCACGGACGCTGATCGGTAGGCCCGGAGTGCTCAGGCCCTCGTCGCTCCTCGGCGCGCGAGCGCGTCGATCGTGACGGCGACCAACAGCACGATCGCGGTGACGATGTACTTCGAAGCGGCGCTGAATCCCTGAAGACTCATCCCGTTGTCGATCGCTGCAATCACGAGGCCACCGACGACCGCATGCACCATTCGGCCCCGTCCCCCGAACAGGCTGGTGCCGCCGATGACGGCGGCGGCGACCGCGTACAGCACGAGCGTCCCGCCGTCGAGGTTGGTCGAGACCGATCGCAGCCGCGACGCGTACACGATGCCCGCGATGCCCGCAGTGAACGACGCGAGCGTGAAGCACCACGTCCGCACCATCGCAAGACGAACGCCGGCACGGCGTGCCGCCTCCGCGTTCCCGCCGATCGCGTAGACATAGCGGCCGAAGCGGGTGCGGCCGAGGAGCACCGTCCAGATCACCAAGACGCCGAGCACGACCAGGACGACCCAGGGCACGCCGCGGATCGGCACGAGAACACCGCGGTTCGCATTGCAAACGAGCGTCAGCGCGACACCTGCGACCACCGCCGCGCCGATCTTCACGAGTGTGACGCTGCGCGGCGGCGCCACGAGTCCGCTGCGGCGGCGGCGACTGTCCCGCAACCAGGTCACGGTGGCGTAACCGGCCACCACACCAGCAGCGACGATCCAGCTCGCGGTGGTGGTGAGGTTGCCGTTCGCGAAGTCGTTCACGATGTTGTCCTGGATCGGGAGCGTGCCGCCGGTGCCGAGGATGAGCAGCATGACGCCCTGGAAACCCAGGAGTCCTGCGAGTGTGACGACGAACGACGGCAGGCCGATGCGCGTGATGAGCGTTCCCTGGAATGCGCCAATGGCTGCGCATGCCGCGACTGCGGCCAGGCATGCGATGTACCACGGCCAGCTGCCGTGCTGGGCGGTCAGCAACTCGGCCGCGATCACTCCGGAGACCCCTGCCACGAAGCCCGCCGAGAGGTCGATCTCACCCAGGAGGAGAACGAAGACCTCCGCCATCGCGAGCAGCATGAAGATCGATCCCTGCACGAGGAGGTTCACGATGTTGCCGGAGCTCAGGAACTTCGAGTTCAGCGTCTGGAAGATGATCGAGATCAGGATCAATCCCACGATCACGGGTAGAAGACCGGTGTCGCCGGAACGAAGCCGGACGACCCAGGCGCGCGCGTACTCCGGCAATGTGTGCGCCACGATCTCGGGCGGAACTACCGCCTCGAGATCGACGTCCGTGTCGACGTCGAGGTCGACAGCGTCGCTGGTCGGCGCGTCGCTCCCGACCGGCGTACTCACTGCGCCGGCTCCGGGGCCGGGTTCCGGTCCGACCGACCGGATGTGATGAAGTCGACGACGCGCTCGCGGTCGAAGTCGCTCGCCGGACCCTGTGTGACGAGATGACCGAGATAGAGCACCGCGATTCGATCCGCGACCTGGAACACGTCGTTCAGGTTGTGGGACACGATGATCACGGCGAGGCCGCGGTCGGCGAGACGCCGCACGAGCTCGAGCACCATCTCCGTCTGAGCGACGCCGAGCGCGGCGGTCGGCTCATCCATGATCACGAGCCGGGAGTTCCAGAGCACGGCCTTGGCGATCGCGACGGCCTGCCGTTGGCCACCGGACAGCGACGCCACCGGCTGACGCACTGACCGTACGGTCGTCACCGACAGCCCGGCCAGTGTCTCGCCGGCCGCAGTCTCCATGGATTCTTCGTCGAGCAGAAGGGCGTGCGTGCGTTCCCTCCCGAGGAACATGTTCTGCACAATGTCGAGGTTGTCGGCGAGCGCGAGGTCCTGGTAGACGGTTTCGATGCCGAGTTCCGCCGCGTCGCGTGGCGTGCGGATGCGCTGCGGGTGCCCCTCCCACAGCAACTGGCCACGGTCCGGTGTGTGGATGCCGGAGACAGTGCGGATCAGCACCGACTTACCCGCTCCGTTGTCACCGACGAGCGCGGTCACCTGGCCGGCGGGTATCTCCAGATTGACATTGGCGAGCGCGTGAACCGGGCCGAAACTCTTGTGGATGCCTCGCAGCTCGAGGAGCGGCGGCTCCGTTGCTGTCACTTATTGATTCCCGCAGCTGTGCACGCAGTGGCCAGAGCACCAGTACAGAGATCCGAGGCGCTGACGAATCCGTCCTTCACGACGGTCGACGCCATATTGCTGGTGTCGACATTGATGGGGTTCAGGAGAACAGACGGCACCTGGGTGGTCTTGTTGTCGCTCTTGCCGTTCACCAGACCCGCGGGCGGCTTCGCGTTCGCACGAAGGTAGACCGCCAAGGCGGCCGCCGCCTGCGCTTCCTGATAGATCGGCTTGTAGACCGTCATGCACTGGTAGCCGGCGAGGATGTTCTGAAGACCCTCCGTCGTCGCGTCCTGGCCCGTGGTCGGGAACTTCTTCGGTTGGATCTGCAGCGTCTTCAGGCCGGAGATCACCGAGTTCGCGACCCCGTCGTTCGGCGTGACGGCCGAGTTGATGTTCGGGTGCGCGGTGTACTGCTGCTGGAAGATGGTGAGCGCCTTCTGATTGTCCCAGGTTCCCGCAGGCTCCGCGACCTTCTTGTACGCACCGCTCTTGAACTTCGGCGTGAGCGCCGAGATGTAGCCCTTGTTGAACAGAGTCGCGTTGTTGTCGGTGGGATCACCATCCATCACCAGCACCTGCGGGGTCTTGACGCCCCACGCGCTCACGCAGTTGACGAATCCCTGACCGATGCGCTGGCCCACCTTCACGTTGTCGAAGCTCACGTAGTAGTCGGACGAACCGTTGAGCGTGAGTCGGTCGTAGTCGATCGTCTTGACACCTTTGGACTTCGCATTGCTCTCGATGGCCGCGCCACTCCCCGAGTCGAGCGGGTCGACGAGGAGCACGCTGGCGCCATTGGTGATCGCCGCCTCGGCTTGCGTCTGCATGGTCTGCGCGCTGCCCTGCGCGTTCTGCACCTGATAGTCACCCGATGCAAAACCGGCAGCCTTGAATGCCTGGTCCAGGAACGGTGCGTCGTACGCCACGTAGCGAGCCGACGACTGAGTATCCGGGAGCAGTGCGACCACCTTCCCCTTACCCTTCGCCACCAGACTCTTGAGCTTCGCCATCGCCGAGAAGTCGCTCGTGAAGGACGACACGGTCAGTGACGACGCGGAGCTGCTCGCCGCCTTGGTGGCCGCAGACCCGACGGAGAGTGGTCCCAAGATGCCGACTGCGAACGCGAGCCCGGCGGAAAGCGCAACGACTCTTCTCGTGCACCGGAGCAGCGTCATGGCCGCCTCCCTCTGCGCAACGGGGCGGACCTCTTGGAGCCGCCCGGAATGTTCCCGAAGTGCTCTCGAGCCCGATTCTCGTTCCCGGTCGACAGATGGGGCAAACCTGTGCGCGGCGTGTGGCTCAATTCGTTCTGCTCGAGATGCGTGTCTTGATGTTCGTTCCATCCACCTGCCATCACGCGTCTGCCTCGAGGGCAGTTGCAAGGGTCGCCTCGACGGCTTCGTCGTAGTTGCAGGAACTGCAGCGCGACGAAGAAGAAGCCGTACAGGGCGAAGAACTCGAGGAAAAGAGAGGTCGAGCCCGTCGCGAAGCCGTCCAGCCGGAAGAGTCGGGGATCCAACAGCGGCGCGGGGCTGCGGAGCTCCCACCACACGAACAGCACGCCGGCAACGACGATCCACGCGCCGACCTCCACGCGTTCCTCCACGACGCCGTCGCCGACCTTTCAGGACCCAAGTGCCACTTCATTGCCGGTTTCCTGACCGCGCTGCGCACCGATCCGGAGCTGGCCGATGCCTTCCGTGCGTCGCTGCTCACCGATATCCGCGACCGGTTCCGTGGCCCGATCGCGCGCATCGTCGGTGACGACGACCCCGAGCTCGACCTCCGCGTCGACGCCGGACCCGCCATCCTGGCGTTTCGCGTCCTGGTCGGCGACGAGCCGACCGATCCCGACGCCACCGCGCGACAGGTCGCCGCTCTCATCCTCGGCGAGCAACTCCACACTCTGACGGACTGTTGTGTACCGCCTCGCTGACTTCGACTGCTGAGGCCGCCGCGCGCGTCAGACGGCGTTGCCGTCCGCGTCGAGATAGTCGTCGACGATCACGTTCGCACGTTCCAGTCGCGCGTACTCGTCGTCGTCGAGGCCGAGCAACTTCTTGTAGACGTACTCGTTGTCCTCGCCGAGGGCAGGCGAGCCCCGCGACCAAGCCTGCGGGAATCCTTGGAACGCGTGCCCGATGTGTTGGTGGGTGCCGACGTCGCGACTCGTCATGGGGCGGATCCATCCGCGGGCGGCCACGTGCGGGTCGGCCGCGAGCAGCTCCTCGTCGAGCAGCGGGCTGGCGGCGATCCCTGCGGCCTGCAGCAAATGGAACGCCTCCACGACGTCCTGTTCGACCGCCCACGCGCCGATGATCGCGTCGAGCTCGTCGTGGTAGGCGTAGCGGTCGGCGTTGTGAACGAAGCGTGGATCAGTCCCGAGCTCCTCGCGTCCGATCACTCCGAGTAAGGCGGTCCAGGCGGCATCGTCTGTGACGGTCATTGCGAGCCAACGGTGCTCGCCGCGGCAGCGGTACACACCTTGCGGCGCCTGGTGCGGATCGCGGTTGCCCAACCGCCGCGGCTCGATGCCGAGCTGACAGTCGACATAGATGTCACCGAGATGGTTCAGCGCGTTCTCCATTTGCGCGAGCTCGATCACTTGGCCGCGCGCCGTCGCGTGGCGGTAGTGGAGCGCCGCTATCAGCGCGAACGCACCTGCTG
>JBKPCV010000208.1:0-4782 GCA_046727575.1 Actinomycetota bacterium | reverse complement strand
GCCCGAGAAGGTCCGCTACTGGCAGGCGCTCGTCGGCGACGATCGCTTCTGCACGGTGGACTGGGTCAACCGGCAGTCCAGCCTGAACGACTCGCAAGCCCACATCGACAGCGACGGCAAGTTCCGTGCTGTCATCTCGAGACTCGACCCCGGCGTGCCCAACTGGCTCGACAAGGCCGACTACCCATGGGGCATCATCCAGATGCGGTGGAACCGCGCGAGCGACTATCCCGACCCGACGATCAAGAAGGTGCCCTTCGCCGACGTGCGCAAGCACTTGCCCGCGGACACGCCGGTCGTGACCCCGGCCGAGCGCCAAGAGCAACTTCGCATCCGGCGCGAGGGCGCGCAGCGTCGTCGAATCTGGTAACCGACCTCATCCCAACGCGCCAACGCACCCCGGCGCCAAACTGTCCGGATGCCCCAAGACGTGGCCCGGTCCGACCGACGACGGCAACAGCGCAGGCGGCGGCGACTGTTCGCGTCGGGGTCGGCGGTCGCGCTCGTCGCGGTCGGAGTGGGGTCGTGGCTCGCGTTTGGTGGAGGAACGTCGGACGACACGAAGGTGACGGCCGGGAGTCGCCCGACCACGGCTCCGCCAACCACGATCCCGACCACGACGACGACCGTGCCGCCGACGACCACGACCAGCGCTCCGCCCGGGCCTCCGTTCGCGGTCGGTGTCACGAAGTTCACGGTGGAGGACATCACGCGCGGGACCGTGGCTCGTGGTCCGACGCCGGCGAGCGCCACACGGGTGCTGCCGCTCACGGTGCACTACCCGGCCTTGGGAACGGCAGGGTCGAACGTAGTCGAGAACGCGCCCGTTGCGGCCGGCGTGTTCCCGCTCGTCGTGTTCGCGCACGGCTACGCCATCACCGCCGGCGCGTATGACCCCTTGACCACCGACCTCGCGGCCGGAGGCTTCATCGTCGTCGCGCCGGACTTCCCGATCTCGAGCCTCGTGTTTCCGGGGCCGCCGAGCCAACTCGACATGCCGAACCAGGCACACGACGTCAGCTTCGTCATCGACGCATACCAGGAGGGCACGTCGGTGCCGAGCTTGTTACAGGGTCACTTGGCCCCGGGCAAGGTCGCCGTCGCCGGCCACTCCGACGGCGGTGCCACCGTCGCCGCGGTGTCGGGGAACTCGTGTTGTCTCGACCGGCGCATCGGCGCGTCGGCGTCGCTCGCGGGCGACCAGGGAGGCTTGTTCCCGGGTGAGTGGTTCCAACCCGATGCGTCTCCGCAGCTGTTCATGCACGGGACGGCCGACCCCGAAGTCCCGTTCAGGTACAGCCAGAAGCTCTACGACGACACGGTCGCGCCGAGGCTCTTCGTATCGGTGACCAACGCCGTTCATCTCGAGCCGTTCGTCACCGGGAGTCAGCGCCCGACGATTGTCACGCTGATCCTCGACTTCTTCCGGGCGAACATCCAGCGTGACACCGCGGCAGGCGCACGCATCGCGGCTGATGCCAATGTCGAAGGTGTGCTGAAGCTCGAGGCGTCCGGCTGACGGACTCGCGACGCGGCGGTCCGAGCATCGCTTGCGACGTCTCAGCTGACGACGGTGAGGCGCCCGCGCAGACCGAGTCTTCGGAATCCTTTCCATCGCCGATGGGTGGTGAGGAGATGATCGGCGTCGAGTTCGGCGGCGGTTGCGATGACCAAGGCGTCGGGGAGGCGCAAGCTCACGTGGTGGGCTCGCAGGATCGCGGCGCGCCGCGCGATGGCGCGGTCGGCGTGCTGCCAGCGTCGGCCTACGCCGAAGTGTTGATGCGACCGGCCGAGCGAGGCACGGGCCCGCGGCGCGTCCTGCCCGTGCTCACGGCGGTGGAAGCAGCTGCCGTTGCTGGAACGCTGCGAACCACTCGCGGAACATGTCCTCCGTGTCTATGCATTCGGCGAATCCTGCCTGGCGGATCTTCACGGTGCTGAGGAGCGCGGGAAGCGGCCTCGTTCCAGACGCTCCGAAGAGGATGTCCGCATACTGCCATGACGAACCCACGAACGCGCCCATGTCGCGCGGAGCACGCAACCGATACCGATCGACCACATTCGCCCACTCGGGGGCGCGGGGCGGCATGACCTCCGCGAGCCGCTGCGGGACCGGCTCACCGACGTCCATCCCGAACGTGTCGGCGATCGCAGGCCATACCGCGTGCCAGTCGAAGACGTCGCCATTCGTCACGTTGAAGATCTCGCCGCGAGCCTCCGGGGCTACTGCGGCCCAGCCCAAGGCGCGCGCGAGCAGCCTCGCGTCCACTGCCTCGTGCACTTGCGGCGGGCCGCCCGGGAAGTCGAGCGGACGGCCGCGTTCGTGTTCGATGGCGGCGTACACCCCGATGGCCGGCAGCAGGTTCATGGGACTGCCCAATGACTCGCCGAAGACGATCTGCGGTCGCAGGATCGACCACGACCAGGACGCGGACTCGGCGAGCGCTCGGAGGGCTTGCTCCTGGAGGAAGTAGAAGTTTTCGTGGCTGTCGCGAGGGCTCCGCTCCTTGGCCGGCAAGGGACTGCGGCCGACGTGAAGTCCGTAGGCCTTCGCGCCCTGGAGCAGGCTCACATGCCCCAACGTGCCGCCATGGGCGGCCACCAATGGCTCGAGAGCATGGCGGAACATCCGAAGGTTGTGCGCCATGAGCTCGGTGTCCCGCCATCCCGCGACGAGTTCGGGCGACTCCTGCAGGGCTGCGTAGACGACATGGGTTGTCCCCGCGAACAGCGGGTCCCGAATCGCGCGAGCGGCATCGGCCGCGTCCGCGAGATCGATGGCCACGTGGGTGACGCCCGCGAGGTTGACCGGCCGCCGCGACACGCCGATCACGCCTCCGTCGGCCACGCCCGCGAAGTGCTCCGCCGCAGCGTGACCGACCACGCCGGTGGCGCCGAACACGACGACCTTCATCGCGTGAGCACCACCGGCCGAGCACCGAAGCGACGTCGAGTTCGACTTCCGATCATGCGTAGGCTGCTCGGGATCGTCGGACCATTTCCAGGGGGAAGCTATGGCATTCCGCGACATCGGGGTCCTGCGCGGAGCCGACGAGACCCTGAACCATCAGATCGTCGACACGTTCGCGACCGTGGCGGAATCCGACTTGTCGTGGACCGAGAAGATCTGGACGTCGATCGCACGCACCGACGGTTCGCTGCAGCTCGACTTCGGCCTCGGGAAGTACCACAACCGCGGCATCATCGACGGCTTCGGCGGTATCTCGCGCGGTCGGGAGCAGTGGACGGTTCGGGGGAGCCGGGAGCTGGATTCGGCTCCGGAGGACACCGCGGTGGGTCCCGTCCGGTATGAGATCGTCGAGCCGCTCCGGCAGGTACGCGTCCGGCTCGAGCCGAACGACGTACAGCCGATCTCCTTCGATGTGGTGCTCTCCGGCGTGACACCGCCGTTCTTCGAGGAACGCAACCTCGTCCGCAACCGGCGGACGGGCCGCGTTGACGTCGACGTGATTCGCTACCACCAGGGCGGCTGGGCGTCGGGCGCGGTGACCGTCGGCGGTGAGACGCACGAAGTCCGCCCCGAGGACTGGTTCGGTTTCCGGGACCACTCTTGGGGCGTGCGCCAGAGCGTGGGCGCCGCTCCGCCCGATCTCATCCGCGGCAACAGCACATCGGCGCCGCACGCGACGAAGGGCGGGATGAAGTGGACGCCGGCGTTCCTGAGGCGCCCGGACGGTAGCTACTACGAGATGGCGGTGTTCGTCGCGGAGGGTTTGTGGGGCTACACGTCCGCGTATGTCAACGACGCCGACGGGACGCAGCTGCGCGTTCGCAGAGCGGAGCCGCGCATCGAGTACGACCCGCGGACGCGCTTCGTTCGCGGTGGTGAGCTGCGACTCGCGATGGACTCCGGTGAGGAGCGCGTCATCGAGGTCGAGGCGCTCGGCGATTCCGGCTTCTTCCTGAAGACGGCCGGCTACGGTTCGTGGGCAGGCCACATCCACGGTGCCTGGAAAGGGCCGCTCCACGTCGACGGTGAATACATCCCCGACTGCTGGGACGAGGAGCACCTTCGTTCGCTTGGACAGTTCCGCGACACGCCCGTTCGCGTTCGTGACGGCGACGCGGTCGGTCACGGGATCATGGAGAGCATCATCAGTGGCGTGTGGCCTGAGCTCGGGCTCACGGCCGAGTCCGATCACAGGGTGGCGTACAGCTGATGAGCGCGACTCCGACCGCGCGGCGGATCAACGTGCTCGATCCAGCGTTCTACGTCGATCCGTGGGAGGGCTATCGCTGGCTGCGTGACGAGGCGCCGGTGTACTGGGACCCCGCGCAGCGCCTGTGGGCGATCTCACGCTACGACGACGTCCTCGCGATCGAGAAGGACGGCGCGCGCTTCTCGTCGTTCTACGGCTCGCGTCCACATCTCGACCAACGAGCCGACCGTTCGATGATCAACATGGACGATCCCGCGCACCAGGCGCAACGCAATCTGGTGGCGCGCCGGTTCACGCCGCGTGCGGTGCGGGACCACGAGCGCCACGTCCGTGAGGTCGCCACCGATATTCTCGATCCGATCGTGCCGCTCGGGGAGTGCGAGGCGATCGAGGCGATTGCATCGCGGCTCCCGGCGATCGTGATCGGTGACCTGCTCGGGTATCCGCGAGAACTGTGGGAGCGGGTGCGGTACTGGTCGGAGCAGACGATGTTGCTGGGTGGCCAGACGTCGCCGGACGGTCCGCCGCATATCTCGCATCCCGGGATCACACCGGTCATCCAGGATTTCGTCGAGGTCACGACCGCGATCATCGACGCGCG
>JBKPCV010000207.1:0-28861 GCA_046727575.1 Actinomycetota bacterium | reverse complement strand
CGTCTGGTACGTGCCGTACTTCTGGATGGCGTACTCGTAGACGGTGTTGTAGTCCTCGAGGGCTTTGTCCATCGTGACCGTCTCACCGGTTGCCTGGTTCTTCGGCTGGGCGGCTCCGGTGGACGCTGACTGGGCGGACATCTGCTCATTGGGGATGAGCACCACGACCTTGACCGACGTCGCGGTGACACCCGGCGCGGTCGCGCCTCCGTTGTCCTTGCCTTTCGGCCACGGGCTCACGCAGAACGGGCCGGTTCCCACGGATACGAAGTCCGTGTGGCCGGTCGCCTCGTCGCAGCGGTCCTGCGCCAGCGCGGCCTTGGAACCGAGTCCCAGCGCTTTCGGCTGCGGTCCGGTTCCCGTCATGTCGGCGCCGGGCGGCGCGGCGGCGGCCGATGGGCCGGCGGCAGCGACGGTCGCCGCGAGTGCGGCGGCCAGGAGTCCAACGAGCGCACGGCGGATCGGTGCAGCGATCACGGTCCCCCCGGAAGTGTGCGGCGTTCGCGGGAGCATATCGTCAGTGTCCGCCGAATGGGCAGCGCCTGCCGAACGCTCGGACCGTCAGCGAGTGGCTGCCTGCGCGAGCAGCTCCTGCAGGTTGGGAACGATCTCATCGGCCGTCTTCGCGGCGAGGCAGACTCGCTGCAGCGTGCGTTCCTCGGTTACGGGAAAGTCATCGCGGCCGTGGTGCACCGAGACGTTGTCCCAGATGACGAGGTCACCGACCGCCCACCGGTGCTCGTAGGTGTTCGCCGGCCCATAGAGCACACCGAAGACCTCCCGCAGGAGCTCTTCGGACTCGTCGGGCGCGAGGCCGAGCACGCGGTCGGTGTGCATTGCGTTCGCGTTGATCACCGGCGTGCCCGTCACTGGATGACGCCCGACGAAGGTGCGTTCGGTACGCGGAGAACCCGGTGACAGATCGGCCTCGCGCATGCGGCGGTCGGTGGGTAGCCCGAAGTCATAGACGTTGAGAATGCGCAGCTGATCGATACGCGCTCTCAGCGCCTCAGACATGAGCTCGAGCGCCCGCTCCGCGTCGGCGAACCGCGTCGGCGCACCGTTCGCCGGCACGACGAGCGCGTGCAGCGAGAGACCAAGCACCGGCTCGTGGGTGAACGCGAAATCGGAGTGGAAGGGCAGCGCGCCCTCGGGTACCACTGCGCCCTGCCGCACGTTCGACACGTAGCCGAATCGCCCCGCCTTCTCGCATACGACTGGCCGAAAGAGACCTGCCACGTCGGCTTGGCGGTCACCTCCGAGCTCCTGTCCCCGAAACAGCAAGAGGTGTCGGGCATCGAAGAGCACGCGGAGTTCCTCCAGCTGCTCGTCGCTCAACCGGTCGCGAAGGTCCAATCCCCGGATCTCCACACCCACTGGCAACCGACCGACGTCCACTAGCGCTCCCTCGTAGTCACCGCCTCGGTCTCGCGTGCGTCAGCAAACGTACCGCCTTGACCGGCGAGAGCGTGTGGGTCGTACTGTCGGCAGCTCCACCGCGACACTTCTGGAGTGACCATGGGTTTGACGGATCGCACGCCACCGACAGCCGACGAGTACCTCGCGTATCCGGCGCGCTTCTCGAACTGGGGACGCTGGGGTGACGACGACGAACTCGGCACCCTGAATCACGTCACCGATGACGTTCGCCGCGCCGCCGCGACGCTCGTGCGTGAGGGTCGGGCGGTCTCGCTCGCGCGTCCGCTGGACACGTTCGCCGGCCCTGCGAATCCCTACCCCGCGCACCACTTCGTCGCGATGGAGGGCAGCGGTGGGATGCTCGACTACTTCGGGATGTTCATCCACGGCGTCACGCAGACGCACATCGACGCGCTGAGCCATCTCGGCGCGCATCAGCACGGATCCGGCGTCTACTGGAACGGCAAGCCGTTCGGACCACTGCGCATGCCTTCGGGACGGCGGGGCACGATCGAACACTGGCGCGACGGCATCGTCACGCGCGGTGTGCTCTACGACATCCCGAGGTTGCGCGGCACGCGATGGGTGGAGGCGGGACGGCCGGTGCAGGGGTGGGAGCTCGCCGACGCCGCGCGCGCGATCGGCGTCGAGCCGCGTCCTGGCGACGCTGTCGTGATCCGATCGGGCCACGGCGCGTACTTCGCCGACCATCCCGACGAACAGCCGGGGTTCGGCTCACCGTCCGGCGTGCACGCGTCCTGCGTCGAATTCCTCTACGAGACGGACGCGTCCGTGCTCGTATGGGACTGGCAGGATGCACCCACCGAGCAGCAGCAACTTCCAAACCCCTTACCGATCAGCCACCCGCTGCACGTGCACAACGTCGTCTTGCCGTACCTCGGGATGCCCATCGTCGACAACACCGACCTCGAGGCGCTGGCAGCGACGTGCGCGCAACTCGAGCGCTGGGAGTTCCAGCTCGTCATCGCGCCACTCGTCATCGAAGGTGCCACCGGCTCACCGGTGAACCCGATCGCGCTGCTCTAACTTGACGCAATGGGCATCATCGCACCATGCCACGCTGTTTACGACGTACCGCAGTGAGGCGTCGTCTCCGCCAGGGGAGTGGAGGCGGGAGCGGTACGTGTTGAGCCATGCAGAGATCGAGACGATCCTGACGGCGCCGGGACAGTTCTTCGAGATCGATCAGGTCGAGGTCGGCGGTACGCCGGTACGGGCGTGGACGAACGCGCCCCGCTCGTTGCGCGCCGTCTTCGAGTCGTCGCGCGCGCAACCTGCCGACCGGCCGTTCATCGTCTTGGGCGAGGAGCGGGTCGGTTACGGGGAGCACGCGCGACGCGTGGTCTCGTTCGCGCAGCGGCTCGTGTACGACTGCCGTGTGCGGCCCGGCGACCGAGTGGTGATCGCCATGCGCAACTATCCCGAGTGGTCGATCGCCTTCTTCGCGGCCACTGCCGTCGGGGCCGTGGCGGTCCCCCTCAACGCATGGTGGACCGGCCCGGAGCTCGCCTTCGGGGTCTCGGATTCCGGTGCACGGGTCGTGGTCGCCGACGGCGAACGGCTCGCCCGCTTGCGACCGGAGCTCCGGAGCCTCGAGGCGGACACGGTGTTACTCGGCGTCCGGCTCGACGACCGTCCCGAGGAGTCGGCGCTGCCCGAAGCGGTGCTCCCGATGGAAGTACCTGCGGCAGACGAGAAGCTCCCGGGTCTCGAGATCGCGCCCGACGACGACGCCACGATCTTCTACACGTCCGGCACCACGGGTCGCCCCAAGGGCGTCGTCGGCAGTCATCGCAACATCTGCTCGAACCTTCTGAACCTGATGTACGTCGGCGCCCGTTCCGCGATGCGGACCGAGACCCCAGCGGGCGGTGCGGCTCCGCCCGCTCCGCCCGTCGTGCTGGTCCCGGTACCGCTCTTCCATGCGACTGGTTGTCACTCGATTCTCGTGTCGTCGTTGTTCTTCGGCGGGTCGCTCGTCTTCATGCGGAAATGGGATCCGTCGGTGGCGGTCGAGCTGATCGAACGGGAACGCGTCACTTCCATATCGGGTGTACCGGCGATGGTGTGGGAGTTGCTCAGTGTCATCGATCTGGAGTCACACGATCTCTCGTCGCTTCGAACCATGGGCGGTGGTGGCGCGGCGGCGCCTCCGGAAATCGTGCGCCGCGCCGAGCGGCTGCTTCCCGGACGCACGATCTCGACCGGCTACGGATTGACCGAGACCTCGTCGCTCGTCAGTTCGAACTCGGGTCGCGACTACGCCACCCATCCCGACAGTGTGGGAGTGCCGGTGCCGGTGTGCCAGATCCGGATCGTCGATGAGCTCGGAGAGGAGGTCCCGAACGGCGCGGAGGGTGAGATCTGGATCCGCGGCCCCAATGTCGTGAAGGGGTACTGGCAGCGGCCGGAGGAGACGGCCGCCACGTTCACGGACGGCTGGTGTCACTCGGGCGATATCGGCCGCGTCGACGACGAGGGGTTCCTCTATATCGTCGACCGCGCGAAGGACATCATCATCCGCGGCGGCGAGAACATCTCGAGCGCCGAGGTCGAGGCTGCACTGTTCGAGCATCCAGCGGTGGCAGATGTAGCCGTGGTGGGCGTCCCGCACGAGGTGCTCGGAGAAGAGGTCGCCGCCATCGTGCAACTCCGCCCTGACCACACCGTCGACGATGACGAGCTGCGCGACCACGTCGCCGATCGACTGGCGGTGTTCAAAGTGCCCACGGCGATCCACCTTCGGCGCGAACCGCTCCCGCGGAATGCGGCCGGGAAGGTGCTCAAGCGCGAGCTCCGTGACGAGATCGTGGGGTGACCTCGGATGACCCGCGTTCGGCTGCCGTAGGCTCCCGAAACCAACACAGAACATCGTCTGCGACTGCGAGCGCGCGGGGGAGGCCATGAAGGATCTATCGGGCAAGGTCGCCGTCGTCACCGGAGGTGCCGGTGGCATCGGCAAGGCGCTGTGCGAGGAGCTCACAGCGGAGGGCGCGAAGGTCGTCGTGGCCGACGTCCAAGACGAGTTGCTCGAACGGACAACGGCCGAGCTGAAGGAGGGCGGCGGCGACGTCGTCGGCGTCCGCAGCGACGTGACGGATCCGGCGTCGATGCAGGCCCTCGCCGACCGCACGTGGGACAGCTACGGCGCCTGCCACCTCCTCTTCAACAACGCGGGTGTCGGCGCGCCGTCGGCCAAGCCGTGGGAGAGCACCCCGAACGACTGGCGGTGGACCTTCAACGTCAACGTCTTCGGCGTCGCCAACGGCGTCATGGCGTTCGTGCCCCACATGATCGAGGACGGCCAAGAGGGCCACGTGGTCAACACGTCGTCGCCCAACGGTGGTCTTTCCTACCTGCCGATGGCGGCGGTCTACGCGGCGAGCAAGGCGGCGGTGAGCGCGTTCACCGAGACGCTGCAGAACCAATTCATCGCCGACGGCTTGAAGCTACGGGCGTCGGTGTTCTATCCGTCCGGCGGCATGCTGAAGACCGGCATGTGGGAGTCGGACAAGACACGCCCGCAGGAGTTCGCACGTGAACGGCCGCGTGCGACGACGCCGATCACCGTGGAGGTCCTCGAGGAGCGTGCGAAGCAGGGCGGCTATGAGCTGCCGTGGCAGGACCTCAACGAGCTCGCCCACGTGGTGCTGCAGGGCATCAAGGACGAGCGGTTCCTCATCATGATCGGCGCCGACTCGGTCGGCGACTCGCTGCGCTCCCGCGCCGAACACCTCGGGAAGGGCGACTGCCCGCCACACGAAGGTGGGATCACGGGCTGAGCCCGTCGGTCGTCGCGGGCGCTGTGCTCAGCCGTCCTCGGGGAGGGCGAGCATCTTGGCGGGGTCGAACTGACCCGAGAAGAGACCGCCGGCGAAGCCTTGATCGGTGTAGAGGACGGTACCGGTGACGATCGCGGCAAGGTTGCTGTTGAGGAACACGAGCGGTCGCGCCTGCTCGTCCGGCGAAGCCATTCGACCGACCAAAGCGTGCGGGTAGCGATCGATGAAGTCCTGTCCGATTTCCGCGATGGTCGGGACCATGAACGCCGTGTCCGTAGGGCTCGGAGCGATGCAGTTGATCCGGATGCGGCGCTGCTCCGCGAGTTCGAGTGCGCGTGTCATCGTCCACACGATGATGCACTCCTTCGAGAAGGAGTATCCCTCGCGGACCTCATCCGGATGTGCTTCACACCACGCTTTTGCCTCCCGCGGGTCGTCCTTGGCCAGTAGCTCGTTGACGGTCGCGAGGTTGGCCTGATAGGCGATCCCCGCGTCGGACGAGATGCTCGCGATCGCGCCGCCGTCGACGATGTCGGGGAGCAGCCTGTCTGTGAGGTAGCGCAGGCCGATCCAGTTCACGAGCATGCAGTTGAGCGGCCCGGTCGTATGCGGAACGCCCGCGCAGTTGAAGAGGCGATCGATCGGGCCCACGTCGTGGAGACGGGACGCCGTCGCGTCGATCGCGGCGGGATCGCGAAGGTCAGTCTCGTAATACGCCGCGTGCGAGACCGACGGTTTGTCGATGTCGATCGCGTGCACCTCGGCGCCAAGGTCTCCGAGCATCCGTACGGTCGCTTCGCCCATGCCCGACGCGCTCCCGGTGACGACGACACGCGCGTTCTGGTACCCGAAGAGATCGCGATCGACGGTCATCCGGACGCTCCTGTCCTTAGTTGAGCAGTAATGGCAGCATGGGCGATTCCACGACGCCGGCGGTACCGCCGGCGGTGAAGCCGAGGTCCGCGACAAGGCAGTGCCCGCTGATGAAGCTGGCGGCGTCGCTCACCAGGAACACCAATGGGTATGCCTGCTCTTCCGGCTCGCTTCCGGCACGGTCCATCGCGGCACGGAAGGCCGCTTCGAAGTCGAGCCAACCCTCGCTGGCCTGCATCAATGGTGTCATTGTCGGGCCGGGCGCGACGCAGTTGATGCGCAACTGGCGCCGGGCGAGGGCGGGCGCCCGTCGGGCGACGTACGCGATCATGGCCTGCTTGCTGAAGGCGTAGTGCGCGTGCTCGGGATGCGCATCCATCCAAGCACACGCCGCGTCGAAGTCGGTGTTGTCGAGGCACTCACCGATGACGTCGAGATGCTTGTGCCACGCGACGCCGCCGATCGAGGCGATCATGCCGATCGCGCCGCCCTGCGGCAGGAGATCACGGTCGAGCGCGGCTTCGATGAGGTGGCGCTGGCCGATGAAGTTGATCTGCGGCAGACCGGGTGTGCCATCGGCGACGCCTGCACACGAGAGGATGACGTGGACAGGAGCGTCCAGGCCGTCTACGAAGTCCTCGATCGCATTCTTGTCGCGCAGGTCGAGGGGCGCGTAGCGGCCGACGTCGGAGAGCGGCTCCTTGACGTCAGCCACCGTGACGGTGCCGCCGAGCTCCCCGACGAGCGTGGCTGCTGCCAAGCCCATGCCGCTCGCCCCGCCCACGACGACCGCGTTCTTGCCGTCGAACCTGAACTTCTCGATGCCCACGATCACTCCTCGTCTGCACAGACGACGTGTCCGTTCACGTCGTCGGGGACTCCATGACCCAGTCGGCGAGGTCGCCGAGCGGCCCGAGATCGACGCCGAATTCGGCGGCTGCTTCGCGCGCGGCGGCAACGTCCTTGCGAAGATATGGTCCCGCACCCACCCCGGTCTCTGCGAACGGGCGATCGGCGAGGATATCCAGGGCGTAGCTCTGCCCGCTGCAGTGGTGTATCGCCGCCACCAGCGCGGCGCGGTCGAGGCCCAGCGCGTCGCCCAGCTCCGTGACGTGCCCCGCGATCCTCAAGTGCACTGTGAACGCGACGTTGTTCACGAGCTTCACGATCTGCGCGTCACCGACGCCACCGACATGAATGATCGCGTCGGCATATTTCGCGAACACAGGTCGAACCGCCTCGAAGTGGTCGGTCGTACCGCCAACGAGCAACGTGAGCTCGCCGCGCGAGATGTCCTCGGCGGAGCCGCTCATCGGCGCGTCGAGATACCCAACGCCGTCGGGCAGCGCCGCGGCAAGCTCGCGCGCGAGGGTGGCGCTCCCGGTCACGTGGTTCACGAACACTGTTCCCGGGCGCACCTGATCGAGCGCTCGAGTGTCGACGAGCACTTCACGGACCTGGGCGTCGGAGAACAAGCACACGATCAGCACGTCGGAAGCTGCCGCGACCTCGCCGATGGACGGCAGCACCCGGCCGCCAATGGCCGTGACCTCGGCTACGACCTCCGGGCGACGGGCGAAGAAGACGACGCTCGTGCCGGCGCCGAGCAGCCGGTCCACGATCGGGCGCCCCATCTGGCCGACGCCGATGACGCCCACGGTGGTCGTCATGTCAAACCTCCGCGGAGGTTGTCTCCGCGACCACCCGAGCGTGCTGCTCGTCGACCGTCTGCTGGAGGAACGAACCCTTCGGCCAGCCCGAATAGGCCGCGAACTGCAGGACGAGCTCGCGCATCTCGTCGAACGCGATGTCGCCCGAGCGCATGGCCGAGTACACGTGCGACTGGATGGGGCCGACTGAGTCGTCGAGTCCGACACACGCGACCGTGACGAACCGCCGGTCGCGACGGCTCAGGCCCGGACGCTTCCAGAGGTCGCCGAACACGTAGTTGAGGATGCCCGCGTCGTAGTACGGCACCTCGCGAGGCGGTGCCGGGACCCAGTTCACGTCCGCGAACTCCTGCTCGCCCCCGCGCTTGCGGAGCTCCTGGTCGGCGGGAACGGAGGTGAGCGGCTCGTCGCTGCGCGCCGGCACCGGCGCGCCCCGTTCGGCGTGCAAGATCGCCCACTGTTCCTCGAGGATGCGCTCGAACGCCTCGGCTTTCGCCCATCCGCAGTACACCGCGAATTGCAGGATCACCTCCTGCACCTCGTCGTAGGTGAGGTCACCCGTCGCAAGTGCCGCGTAGACGTGGTCGGCCAGCGTTTCGTGACCGTCGGCGCCGCCGGCGCACGCGAGCGTGATCAGCCGGCGCTCGCGGCGGCTGATCGTGTCTCGAGACCAGACCTCCGCGTACACGAAGTCGAGCAGCGCCGCTGCGCGCGGCGAACTGGGCGCAGGAGGGTCCTTCGCCATGATCTCCGCGTACAACGCTCGCCCGCGTTCGCGCCGCTCCTGGTAGTCGACAACAGTCACAGTGACTCCTCGAGTCATGTCTTCAGCCGCGTCAACGCTCCCGCGTTTCCATTCTCTCGAGCGCACGGTCGAGCGCGGCGAGGCGCGCCTGGTAGTCGGGTCGATAGGACCCGTGGGTCATGAAGTACGGCTCGTTGGCCAACAGGTCGGGGAGCAGGCCTCGGATGGCAGCTTCGGGCGCCATGACCTCGTCGGCGGGGCTCAGCTTGCGGTTGGACAGCATCGCGTCGATGTCGTCGGGCATGGTGACCGACACGCCCAGGTTCTCGGGGCGCGCGAGGGCGCTGCTCTCGAGATGGCGGGTGCTCATGCCCGACGGGAACACGATCGTCACGCCGATGCCTTCCTCCGCGAGCTCTTCGCGCAACGTCTCGGCAAAGCCCATGACCGCGAACTTGCTCGTCGTGTACGCGCCGAGCCGAACGCTCGGAACGAACACCCCTGAGGAAGCCGTAATGGCGATGTGTCGCCAGCCCGATCGGCGACGCATCGACGGCAGGAAGGTCGTGACCGTGCGCACCGTCCCGAGCACGTTGACGCCCAGCACCCAGCTCCAATCGTCTTCACCGAGCCGATCGATGCGCCCGAACTGCTGTACCCCGACGTTAGCGCAGAGCAGGTCGCACCCTCCGAGTCGCTCCTCCACGAGGCGCGCCGCGTCTCGTGTCGACTCCAGGTCTGCGACGTCGATCACTCCCGCGACGGCGGGAACACCCAGGCTCTCGACTTCGGAAGCAGTCGCCTGAGCCCTCGGCTCGTCGATGTCGAGCACGGCAACGGCCATGCCCGCGTCGGCGCACTGCCTCGCGATCGCCGCGCCGAGGCCCGATCCGGCGCCCGTGACCACCGCGACGCGGCCGACCACGTCACGAGCGCGCGGCCGTCCGGTCATCGCGCCGCGGACGTATTCGTGTTCAGGCCTGAGCCGCGGCGGCCACGATCGAGGTGTTGCCGGTGCTCGGGCAGTTCTGGCAGGGGTACGTGGGCCACTTCGGTTCCGAAGCGGGGACCGCCGGAAAGACGCTGGTCGAGTTCGTCGCGTCGAAGAACTTCTTCTTCGCCTTGGGGAAGGTGCCCGGGACGTATCGCTTCCCCTCGTCGAGGTACCGGTACTCTCCCTTGCCGTTGATGCCGACGTTGTAGTTGCCGGTCCCTACTTCGTTCGCGTTCCACCAGCCCAGCGCCGTGCCCCGGATCGGGACGCCGCCCTCCGGCGGGGGAGGTGGTGACTCGAAGGTGAACGCGCTGTCGCTGTAGGCGCCACCGACGCCGGACTTCGCGTTCCGGAGCCGGTCGTAGCCGGTCTGGACGGTTTGCTTCGTGAGCTTCGGTCCGGCGAACTGGATGTCGGTGTAGAGGATGCCCAGCAGTGCGTTGGCCCCGTCCCACTTCGTCCCTTTGTCGGTGCCCCAGAACCACTGGAATGTGGCGAGGCTGGGGGTCGGGATGTCGCCCTGCACGCCGGGGAGGAACCAGATCAAGCCGAACGCGTGCGACCACACGTCAGGGTCGAAGGTGCGCGCGAGAATGTCGAGGTCGGTGTAGGGGAACGCGGCCGCGGTGATCTCCGGGAACCAGTCTTGCGACTTCATCGCCTTTGTGATTGTGGCAGTGACGCCGTGCGACGCCATCATGATGAGGTTGTTGACGCCGTCCGCCTTGAGCTTGGTGACGAGCGGGGGGATCTGCTGGTCGATCTCGGCGCTGGTCGTTTGCAGGCTGACCTCGCCGGGAGCCACCGTGAACGTGGCCTCTGACGCGAGCGTCACCCCGTACTTCTTGAGCTGGGCCTTGAAGTAGTCGATCTCGAAGTTGCTCGGGTAGATCACCCCGAACTTGCGGGGCTGATCCTGCATGCTCTTGTCGGCGTACTGGGCCTTGCCTCCCTTGAGCTGCTTTCCGATGAACTCGGCGGTGGGGAGCGCGTATGACCGGGCCAAGGGCTTCGTATCGCTCGCGCCGGTCGAGATCACCCGTGGCACGCCCGCGTTCTTGAGCGCTTGCTCGAAGACCGCCCCGCCACCCACCGGAGGCGAGTTGATGCTGCTTGCTTCGTCGAGCACCGCGAACGGCTTGAGCGCGGCGACCTCGACTGCGTCCGCGCGCTGCGCGGCTTCATCGTTCCCGCTCGTCCTCACAAACGTGAACTCGACCGTGCGCCCCCACGTTTGGTACGAGTATTTGTAGATCTCGTTGATGTCCTTGGTCGAGTCTTCCGGTGCGGTCACGCTGTTGTCGCCCGTGGCCTGGTTGAGGTAGAGACCCTTCCTGGCGGCAAGCTCGCTGGGGGACGGGTCACCGATCAGGACCGCGACCTTGATGGTGCTGGCGGTGACGCCCTGCGCGGTGGCGCCGCCGTTGTCGGCGCCGTCCTTCCACGGCTTCACGCACAACGGAGCCGCGTACGACTGCAGCTTGACGCGCTTGGTCGTCGGATCGCAGTTCGGGCTCGCGAGCGCCTCGGGACTACCAATGCCAGGATCGTTCTTCGGGACCGAGCCCGCCGCGCCCGCCGCACCAGCGGTCACGCTCGCCAGCGCCGTGCTGGCAAGCGCCATCACCGCGATCCCAACCCCGAGCCGAACACGGTTCTTCATCGTCAATCCCCCCAGAGCGAGACGTGGAACGTACACCGATTCCTCGAGCTTCGCAACGCGGTTTCGAATCACAACCTCGTTGCGTCTAGGCTGCGTCGATGGCGGAGCTCACGACGCGGGAACCATCCTCAGCCGGTCGCCTACAACGCTCGCAGCACGCTCGGCGGGCTCGCGTGATCACCACGGTCCTCGAGCTCGCCCGCGAGGGCGGATACGACGCCATCCAACTCCGGCCGATTTCGGACCGGACTGGCATCTCCACCGACACCATCTACCGCTACTTCGGGTCGCGCGACGAGCTCATCTCGGCCGCCGTCACGCAGTGGCTGGACCGCGAGTACCTCGACCCTGCCGTGACGTGGCTCGAAGGCGACACGCCCGCCGAACGGCTCCTCGCGTTCTATCGGCACGTCTGGACGGTCTGGGAACGCAATCCGAACATGCTCGAGACGTTCGTCCGGGCTGCGCTGGCTGAGGGCAACCGCGAGGACGGGCTCGCCGCCCGAACCGTGCAAGCGCTCGTACCGCTGACTGCCGACGCGCTCCGCGACGTCGAACCGAGCTATCGCGCCGACCTGCTGATGATCGTCGAACACGTCACACACTCGGCGATGACGTTCGTGGTCCGCGGTCACCTCCCCATCGAAGACGTGTACCCCCAGCTCGAGCGCACCGTCCGACGGCTCGCGCAGCACCCCGCCATGGCCGCACAGCGGCCGGGGTCCTGGGAATGGGAGCGGCCGACCTCGGCGACCTCGACAGATCGCATGTCGTAGTCTCCGAGCGCACCGAGCGGAGGAGCCTTCGATGTCCGACACGATGGAAGAAGCGACCCTTCAGTTGACGCGGACGATTCCCGTGCCGAACTCGGTGAGCGCGGAGGCACAAGCCGCGATCGCGACCGGTGCCGCAACCGTGGCGGGCCGCCTCGCGAACCCGCAGGCCTTCCCGGCGCTCGATGACAACGCCGGCTGGAAGGCGCGTATCGCCGAGATGGACGCAGTGATCGCGATGGGCTTCGAGGCGCGGGCCAGCGCACGCGATGTCCGGATCGACACTACGCAGGTTGCGGGCGTCGACGTGTTCGTGGTCACGCCCCCGGGTGCCGACACGAGCGACGACGCCCCGATCTACTTCGACATCCACGGCGGTGGTCTCGTCGCCGGTGGTGGCGACATTTGCCGGATGATGGCCACGGGCGCGGCCGAACGCACCGGTCTGTACACGTGGTCGGTCGACTACCGCATGCCTCCCGACTTCCCGTACCCTGCGCCGCTCGACGACTGCCTCGCCGTGTACGGCGCGCTGCTCGAGGTGAAGCGGCCCGAGCAGATCGTGGTGGGCGGCGGGTCCGCCGGCGGCAACCTGGCGGCCGCGCTGATGTTGAGGGCGCACGCCGAGGGACTGCCGATGCCGGCGTGCCTGCTGCTGATCTCTCCCGAGGTGGACCTCACGGAATCGGGCGACACGTTCGAGACGAACGAAGGTGTCGACACCGTGCTCGTCAACCGCCTCTCGGAGTCGATTGCGCTCTACGCCAACGGCCACGACCTCGACGACCCGTTCCTCTCGCCGTTGTTCGGCGATGTGAGCCACTTCCCGCCCACGTTCTTGCAGTCGGGCACACGCGATCTCTTTCTCTCCAACACCGTGCGCATGCACCGCGCTCTGCGCGCGGCCGACGTGGAAGCGGAGCTGCACGTGTGGGAAGCGATGCCCCACGGCGGGTTCTTCGGCACACCCGAAGACGCCGAGATCGCCGTGGAGATACAGAAATTCGTCGCCAAGCATCTCTGACCGCAGTCGGACGCCGCGTCACCCCTCGATGCCGGCGAGGCGGCGCGCGTAGTCGATGGCACGGCTCGCGTCGTAGGAACGGAACATCTGGAGTTTCTCCGCTTCGATCGAGCCCTCGGCGTGGACGGCGAGCACGCTCTGGTAGCCGCCGAAGTCGCGCGTGGTGAGGTCGCTGATCGCGTGCATCAGACGGAGGCGCGCCTCGGCGGACCCGGCGGCGCGGAAGTACTTCTCCAGCACGGTACGGACCTCGGGGTTCAGCCAGTCGTCGGCGCCCGGCGCCGTGACGAGCAAACCGCCCGCGCAGTCCTGCACGAGCTCGAGCGCGCGGTGGTACCCGGTCGCGAAGGTGAGCTTGGCGAGGTTCGTCGTGAGCGGGTCGGGAACCGCGATCCCGCGTTGCCCGCACCGGGCGCGGATCGCGGCCATCTCGGTGAGCGCGCGCACGGTCTCCGCGTAGGCGACGAGCTGCGCGAGCTTGTCGCGCACGTGCGCCGTGTTCGCAACGCCGTTCATGTCGGCGATCAGCGCGGCTGAACCGACCAGCGCATCGACGAGTGGAAGCTTGTACGAGACCGCCGTGAAGCGGTGGTGCTCGACGAAGGCGAGCGCGATCGCACCCGCGAGCTGCGGTTGCCCGCACGCGAACACTCGCTCCCACGGTACGAACACGTCGTCGAAGACCGTGAGCGTCTCCACCATCGCGTGCTTCGACGAGACGGGGAACTCGAACTCGGGTCGTGGCCCTGCGCCGTAGCCGGACGCGTAGAGCGACAGGCCAGGGGTGTCGACTGGGACTGCGAACGCGACCGCGCAATCGGCGTCGTCGGGACACATCGCCCGTGTGGGCAGGACGATGATCTCGTTCGCGTTCATCGAGACACTCGTATGGCACTTCGCGCCGCGAACGACGATCCCGTCCGGCTGTTCCTCGACGACGTGCACGTAGAGATCAGGATCGTCCTGCGCGTGCGGCGGCTTCGACCGATCGCCCTTCACGTCCGTCTGCGCCACCGCGACCGCGAGGTCCTCGTCGCGGCAGCGTTCGAGGTAGGCCTCGGCGCGCTCGAGGCCCTCGCCGTCGAGCACACGCAGCAACCCGAAGAGAGCATCACTCCCGATCTCCTTCACCAGCGTGACGAGAGTCCCACCCACGCTGGTGGCGTACTCGATGAGCCGGCCGCGGTCGCGCAGATCTTCCGGCGTTCGCGGGATGCGGTAGTACGCGCTGTACTGCTGATGGGTCTCACCGTCGGTCGCAACCGCCAGATGTCGGTAGCAGTCGGAGTGCGCGAGCTCGAAGTCGAGCGCGGCGTGGTCGATCGCCACCCGCAGGTCGGGTTCGGCGGTCACGTCCTCGACTCGCCGGCCGCGGTACCAGACCGTCCGGCCGTCGCGCAGTGACTCGACGTACTCGGCTGCCGTTCGCAGTGGCATCCGCGGAGCCTAGGAGTCGGCGGCGTGGAACTCGGTGATCGGCGTCGACGACGGGGCGCCGACGGCCGGCGCTACAGCCGGTAGATGCGTGCGGCGTTGCCGCAGCAGATGGCGGTGCGCTCGTCGTCGGGGACCCCCGCGAACTGCCTGGCGACGATCGCCTGGGAGTTGGGCCACGTGGTAGCGGGGTGCGGGAAGTCGGTCGACCAGAGGATGTTCTCGATGCCCACGAGGTGACGGGTCTGGAGGCCGATCTCGTCGTCCATGAAGGTGGCCGCCATGTTGCGGTGGAAGTACGCGCTCGGCTGCATCGACAGGTGGGAGAGCTCGTACGCCCCGTGGTACTTCCGATCGAGTCCGGCAAGGAAACCCGGGATCCAGTAGAGACCGGGCTCGACGAACACGATCTGCAAGCCCGGAAAACGCTCGAGCGTCCCGCTCAGGATCCAGAGCCCGAGCACTTCGGCGAGGGCGAGGGCGGGCAGCGACGTGAACACGGCGGCCTGTTTGGTGGGGTCGCGGCGGTAGACGTCGTAGAGCCAATGGCGCACGCCGAGGTGGTGGCTGATCGAGATTCCGGTCTCTTGCAGCACGGCCCACAGCGGGTCGTACACCTCGTCCCAGTAGTCGGGGAGCCCGATCTCGCTCGGATAGTTCGGCAGGTGGACGGAACGCGCGCCGAGCGCGGCGAGGCGCTCGACCTCGCTCACCGCGTACGGGACGTCGATCACCGAAACCTGGTAGGAGACGGCGAGCCGGTCTGGGTTGACCGATGCGAACTCGCTCATCAGGTCGGTGAACGCTCGACTGATGGGCTTCCAATCACCGGGAACGAGGCCGAACGCGCGGAACGCGCTGACTTCGGAGTACAGGACCTCGGCGTCGACACCGTCGCGGTCCATCGCAGCGAGGCGCGCCTCCGGCTCGCGGTAACCCGGATCGCGGTACGCCTCCAGATCCCAGTCTTCCATCGACATCTGCCGACCACCGCGCAACTCGGCGTCGATGCGCGCCTGTTCGATGATGGCGACGTCGAATGCCTCGCGCAGATTCGCTGGCACGCGTTCGCGGATCGCGTCGACTGAGATGGCGACGTGGGAGTCGGCGGAGATGAGGCGTGTGTCGGACACGAACGGACCCCCTTCAGGCAGGGCACGGCGATTGCCGGCACCCCAGAATACTAACTACTATGAGTCGTCCGACTCAAGGGCCGCATCGGGAGGCACTCCATGACCAGCGTGCTCGACGGCATCCGTGTGCTCGACCTGTCGTCCGGGATCGCCGGCCCGGTGGCGGGAATGCTGCTCGCCGACCACGGCGCCGACGTGGCGAAGATCGAGCCGCCCGGTGGTGACCCCCTGCGCGGCACGCCCGGCTACGAGACGTGGCTTCGAGGCCGGCGCAGTGCCGAGCTCGACCTGCGTGACCCCGCCGACCGCACGACCTTCCTCGCGTTGGCAAGCGGTGCCGACGTCGTCCTCGAGAGTTTCTCCCCCGGCGTCACGCGGCGTCTCGGGGTCGATGCGGAGACACTGCTCGCGGCGAATCCACGCCTGGTGTACTGCTCCATCACCGCGTACGGCCCACGCACGTCGTTTCGCGATCGACCGGGATACGACGCGCTCGTGGCCGCGCGGGTGGGGACGCTCCACGAGCAACGGGGCCACCTCGGCGGGGCCATGACCCACATGAACGGCGAGGAGCCCTACCTGCCCGACCTCGAGATCCCCGAGGGAATGGAACCGGGGTCGCCGCGTTCCGGTCCGATCTTCACCTACTCGCCATGGTTGAGCCTCGCGACGGCGCTCAACGCGAGCCTCGGGATCAACGCGGCGTTGCTCGCGCGTGAGACCACCGGTCGCGGCCAGCACGTCGAGACCTCACTGTTGCAGGCGGCGCTCACCGTCACTGCATCGAAGTGGCTCCGTGCCGAAGACAGCGATTCCCCGGGCTTTCGCACGTGGGTCTACGACCAGCGCGCGACGAAGGGGATGTTCCAGTGCGCCGACGGGCGCTGGGTGCAACAGTGGGTGCCCAATCCCGCGTTCGCGATCTCGAGCGCCGACGGCGACACGCTCGAGCTGCGACGCGACGTCGACCGCGTGCGCGACGATCCCGACCGCGTCGGCTCCGACCTCGAGAACATCGTCGTCCTCGCGCACTACTTCCCGCTCATGGCCGCCGCCTTCCGCAAGTTTCCCAGTGACGACTGGGTGCGCGTGGCCGCCGAAGCCGGCGTGCCGCTCCAGCCGGTGCGCACGCCCGAGGAGGCACTGCTCGACTCCGCCCTCGAGGCGGAGGGAGCCGTCACCGACGTCGCGCATCCGGAGTACGGCTCGCTGCGCCAAGCGGGGATCCTCTATGGGCTCAGCGCGACACCGGGAGCGGTGCAGGGTCCCGTACCGCGCGTCGGCGAGCACACCGACGCGATCCGCGCCGAGGCCGGGTCGGTCACCGCAGCTCACGCGACAGACGCCAACGCACGAACTGACACCTTGTCGTCTCCCCTGAACCGGGTCGACTCCGTTCCGCCGTCCCGCTCGTCCGAGCACGGCTCCACTTCGTCTCCCCTCGCGGGGATCACGGTGCTCGACCTCGGGTTCGCGGTCGCGGGTCCGTTCGGCACGCAGCTCCTCGCCGATCTCGGCGCGAACGTCATCAAGGTCAACGCGTGGCGCGACCCACACTGGCACGCCAACCACATCGCCTACGGGGCGAACCGCGGCAAGCGCAGCATCGGGATCGATCTCAAGACCCCCGACGGGCTCGCGGTGCTCCACCGGCTCGTCGAGAGCGCCGACGTCGTGCACTCGAACATGCGGCGCGACGCGCTCCATCGGCTCAAGGTCGACGAAGGGTCCCTCCGCGAAGTCAACCCCGACATCATCTACGTCCACACCCGCGGCTTCGACCGCGGGCCGCGTTCCGACTCGCCCGGCAACGACCAGACCGGGTGCTCGCTCGCGGGCGTGACCTACGAAGACGGCGGGTGCCACGACGGCGGCCGCCCGTTCTGGAGCCTGACGTCGTTGGGCGACACGGGAAACGGGTTCCTGTCGGCCATAGGCGCGCTGCAAGCGCTGTACCACCGGAAGCGGACCGGTGTGGCCCAGTCGGTCGACACGTCCATCCTCAATGCCGGACTGCTCTGCGCGTCGATGGCGTCGCTGCGCCCCGACGGCTCGCCGTTGCCCCGTCCACAACTCGACCGCATGCAGCTCGGGCTGTCGCCGCACTACCGGCTGTACGAGACGAGCGACGGTTGGGTGTGTCTCGCTGCCCTCACCGACGCGCACCGCGCCGCGCTCGCGCGCACGCTCCACGTGAGTTCGCTCCCAAAGGACGACGAGCTCACGGCACTCCTCGAACAGTGGTTCGCGTCTCGTACGGCCGCCGACGCGTTCACGGCGTTGGACTCGGCCGGCGTGCCGTCCGAGATCGCCGACGGCAACTTCGGCGTGCGGATCCACGACGACCCCGAGATGCAGGAGCTCGGCCTCGTGGTGAAGCAGCAGCACCCGAAGCTCGGCCGCTTCGGGCACTTCGGGGTCACCATCGACTTCTCCGACACGCCGCAGCACATCTACGGGCCGCCGCCGGTCGTGGGCCAGCACACGCGCGAGATCATGCGCGAGCACGGCTACGACGACGCCGACGTCGACAAGCTCGTGGAGTCGAAGGCCGTCTTCGAGGAACTGTGGATCGGCTGAACGAACGGGAGTACCGAGCATGACGAGCGCTGAGGCGACGCGACCGGCTCCGGTCGTCACCGACGACAACGTCGCGTTCTGGAGCGCGGCGTCAGAGGGTCGGCTCGTCGCGCAACGGTGTGCCGAGTGCGAGCGGTACCGTCACCCGCCCCGGCCCATGTGCCCGGCGTGCCATTCGCTTGCCGTGGACGTCGTCGAACTGTCCGGTCGGGGCGTCGTGTACAGCTACGCGATCCTCCACCACCCGCAGCATCCGGCGTTCGAGTACCCCGTGATGATCGTGCTGGTCGACCTCGACGAAGGCGTGCGCATCCTGTCCAACCTCACCGACGTCCAAGCCGACGACGTGCGCATCGGTATGCCCGTCGAGGTGCACTTCGTACGAACCGCCGACGGCATGGCCGTTCCCCAGTTCCGGCCCGCGCCGGCGGCATCGTGAGCGCGCAGGCGCTGCGCGGGGCGACCGCGATCACCGGTGTCGGCTTCACGGAGTTCTCGCGACACGCGGGCCGCACCGAGCTGCAGCTCGCCTGCGAGGCGATCACCGCCGCCGTGGCCGACGCCGGCCTCGACGTGGCCGACGTCGATGGCATCGTGAGCTACACCGTCGACCCGGTCGAGGAGACCGAGCTCATCCGATCGGTGGGACTGCAGGAGATCACCTGGTCGAGTCGCGTGCCCTACGGCGGCGGCGGCTCCATGGGTGTGCTGTCGCATGCGGCCGGCGCGATCGTCGCCGGCATTGCCGACGTCGTCGTCGCGTACCGCGCCATCCGCGCCCGGTCGGGGGCAACGCGCTTCGGCGGGGCGAAGGTAGCGCCCAGCCCGACCTCGGGTCATGCCGGAACCACTGCGATGCAGTGGGCGATGCCGATGGGCGCGCTCACGCCCGCGTCGTGGATGGGCCTCAACGCGACGCGCTACATGTACGAGTTCGGCGTCACCAGCGAGGACTTCGGCCGCGCCGTCGTCCAGCTGCGCGCGTACGCGGAGAAGAACCCTGCCGCATGGGGCTATCAGCGGCCCATGAGCCTGGCCGACCACCAGTCGTCACGATGGATCGTGGAGCCGTGCATCCGCCTCTTCGACTGTTGCCAGGAGACGGACGGCGCCGTCGCGCTGATCGTTACCAATGCCGAACGCGCCGCCGACCTGCCCAACGTCCCCGTGCGCATCGGCGCGGCAAGCGCGGCGGGATTGTTCGAACAGGAAATCGCATCGGATCATTACCGGCCCGACCTCTCGATCATGGAGGGGTCCGTCGCGCTCGGCGAGCAACTGTTCGGCCGGGGTGGGTTCTCGCGCGACAACGTCGACGCCGCGATGATCTACGACGCGTTCTCGCCGATCCTGCTCATGCAGCTCGAAGGGCTCGGCTTCTGCGGCCGCGGCGAGGCGAAAGACTTCATCGCGGACGGCAACCTCGCCCTCGCCGGCGCGCTCCCGTGCAATACCAACGGCGGCCTCATCGGCGAGGGCTACATCCACGGCCTGAATCTCGTGCTCGAGGCGGTCCGACAGCTTCGAGGCGACGCGGTCAATCAGGTCGACGATCCGCACACCATCCTGGTCTCGTCGAGCCGGACCGGCGCCATCCTCACCCGCTACTGAGTCACGCGCGGGCCCGAAGCGCGTCAGCGTCGTCGGCGGGATGGTCGATGCGCGCCTCGCTACCTGCCGATCTGTGATTGAGCGGCGGCATTCTTGAGCTCTTGAGCGTCCGGCTGGAGCAGGAAACCAGCCTTGGCCGCGTCCTGCACTGCGTGCCCCCACTGCGAGACGAACTGGCGGTGGTTCTTGTAGAGCGCGGCGAGCTGGGTCGCCGTGAACGGCACGGTCGTGCCGAACAGTCGACAGAAGCCGCCGAGCGGCGGCGCTCCCGTGTTGCCGACACCACCGAGCGTAGCGATCGGCGCGTCGACCTGCGGCGTCCGTATGCCGCCGAGGACGTTGCCGTTCGCGTCGAGCGCAAAGACCACCGGCCACACGCCGATCGTCTGCAAGCGAGGCGCGCTCGGCGGAGGCGTCCCCTGCGCGACCCACCGGTTGAGCCAGTACACCGCCGCGTCCAACACCCAGTGCATGGGGCCGGTGTTGATCGCGAGGTCGCACTCGATGAGACCGGGAAGAGGCTTGTTGGTCGGGTTCTGGATCGAAGCCAGGGCCTGCACCGCGCCTTGCCCGTCGCCGATGTCAACCGGGCCGATGCTGAGACCGTACGTATCGAATTGCGCCGTTCCTGCGACCTCCCACAGCCGGTACTTGTCCGTGTCGGGCTGGCGTGCGCCGAGATTGCTGTTGAACACGTCAGTCTCCGTCTGGAACACGAGGACCGGGACACTGAGATCGTCGCGGATCGGTGTGGGGCTCGGCACCACGACCGGCGGTTGGGGAATTTGCGAGAGCGGGGCACCGCTTGCGCCGCGGCTGTGGACGAGGAAGCCGTCGTACTCGTCGACCAGCGGGTGGACCGCGTCGATGTAGGTGACGAGGCGACCGGCAGATTGCGATTCACCGGCGGCCAGGACGGTCCCGGGCGTGAGTCCCCCGAGCACGGTCGCCGAGTTGTCGCGCACTGCCTGCCCGGCCTGGGAGAAGATGTCATACGAGAAGCTGTCCCCGGGGTGCGACAGCGATGCGTAGCGCACCGGATCCGACGCCTTGGTGGCGTTGACCCCGACCGCCTGGGCCGAGACACCCACCCAGACGAAGCCGTCGCGGACGAGCTCGTTGTGCGTCGAGACCCAGTCGGGTCCGGCATCCAGTCCGGCCGAAACGTTGAGCCACTCGACGATGACAGCCCCGTTGAATCTGCGCGCATCGCTGGGTCGATACACGACCGCGCGAGTCGTGTACGACGCCTGAGTGCTCGACCCCACCGTCCACTTGCCGTCCGAAGTCAGCGGAGTCGTCGGGGCATATGCAGTGGCCGTACCGGAGAGAAAGAATTCCGACTGCGTGTAACCGACTTGT
Organism: Actinomycetota bacterium; assembly: GCA_046727575.1. Lineage (GTDB taxonomy): Bacteria > Actinomycetota > Acidimicrobiia > IMCC26256 > DASPTH01 > DASPTH01. The sequence goes on along the minus strand of JBKPCV010000207.1, from coordinate 7,777 downwards.
GCGAGATCGAACCGCGTCGTCGACACCACAGGAGCGCCGTTCCCGCCGGTAACGGGGCCCGTGACCACTGGGCTCGCGGCGGCGGCCAACGCGGCGCTCGTGCTCGACACCATTGCGAGCAGACAAACAACAGGGAGCACCAACAGACTCGCGATCCGAGATCGCGTCGTGGACGAGATACGCGTCATCTGAACCGCCCCCAGATGTGCCATTCGGCTGACGCCGCGACGTCAGCGACACGTCCGCGGACGCTACCCGGCTGGCGCGAGCCAGACAACGGTGCTGGTAGACCCGGCTCTCGGTGCAGTCCGCAGCCGGATAACGTCCGCGGGTTCGATGGCCGGTGGGGGAGAGCGATGGGGTGGGTCGACGGTGACGTGACGCTCAACGGGACGCGGCTGCATTACTACCGCCGCGGAGACGGACCGCCGCTGCTCCTCGCGCACGGCGCGACGGACAACGGTCGCTGCTGGACGCGGGTGGCCGAGAAGTTGGAGGGCGACTTCGACATCATCGCCTACGACGCGCGGAACCACGGCAAGTCCGAGGGCGGCACCGTCGAGGCCAGCGACGCGGCACACGACCTCATCGGCGTTGCCGAGGCGCTGGGTCTGGAGCGACCGGCGGCGATGGGCCACTCGATGGGCGGCATGGCCCTCACCCAGGCGTTGAGTCTGCGTCCCGATCTGTTCCGCGCCGCAGTGCTCGAGGACCCGCCATGGCGCATCAAGCTCCCGCTCACCAAGCCCGGTGAGACACTTCGATTCAACCCGATGGACTGGCTCCAGAACCAGAACCGTTCGGTCGAGGAGTTGATGCAGCTGGGGAAGGAGGAATCCCCGACGTGGCACGAGGACGAATTCCGCGACTGGGCCGAGGCAAAGCTCCAGTTCCGCCCGAACGAGAGCTGGCTCGATGCCATCAGGCGCAAGGGCATGCCGCCCTGGGAGGAGTTCTTGAAAGAGGTCGGCTGCCCAGTGCTGCTCGCGTGCGGCACCCAGGAGAAGATGGCGATCGTCACGCTCGAGACGGCGGCCGACGCGCAAGCGCTGTGCCCGATACTCGAGGTCGCGGTGTTCGACGCCGGGCACAACGTCCGGCGCGAGGCATTCGACGACTACGTCACCACCGTGAGCGAATTCCTCCGCCGTTACGACCCCCGAGGTTCCTCGGCGGACACACGACCGACGTCGAAGGAATCGACTACGACGCGGACGCGTGCCGAGCACTGCGCGCCGCCGATGCCGTAGTCGCTCAGTGACGTTTCCGGTGCACCGCCCGAGCCCGCCGAGGTACGACGACCCCAGCCGGAAAGGAATGGTCCATGGCAGACGTCCATTCAGACCGCGAGCAGATCAGCGATGTGCTCATCCGCTATGCGACCGGGATTGACACGCGCAACTGGCCGTTGTTCCGAACCTGCTTCACCCCGGATGTCCATGCTGACTATGGAAACATCGGGGTGTGGAACGACGTCGACGGCATCACCGAGTTCATGACCACCGCGCATCGGGACATGAGCGGCACCAAGCACATGATGTCGAACTTCGTCATCGACGTGAACGGCGATGAGGCTTCCGCGGTGTCGTACGTTCACGCCGTGCTCGTGCTCACCGATGAGCCGCTCAGCTGGGTCGACGCGGTCGGCCACTATGTGGATCAGTTCGTCCGCACACCTGACGGATGGCGGATCCGCGAGCGGAAGGCGTACCTGACCCGCTCTCTCACCTCGGATCAGGCGCACATCTGATCCTGCACTCCGGCGACGCGCAAAGGTGTGACCATCCAAGTTCGGCGGCCCCGGAGCGCGTCGAGCAGACGAAGGCGCGCGCAGGCCACTTCGCGCCGGCGTGGGACGTCCTCCTGTCAGGCAAGCGTGTCGACGAATCGAGCGATCATGGCGTTCACCTGGTCGGGCACCTGTAGGTGGTTGAAGTGCGCGCCACCGAACGTCTGGGCCGTACGAAGCAGTGGGTTCGCGGACCGCAGCATGGCCGCGTCGTTGATCGGTTCATCGGCCGCGATGTGGAGTATGGGCACGGTGCACTCGCGCGCCGCTGCCTCCCCGTCCCATTCGACGAGAGTGCGCACGCACGCACGCGCGACGTGGCCAGGCGTCACCGCCATGTCGCGGCGGATCCGATCCCCCAGTTCCGGATCGTTGTCGAAGCCGAGGGTGGCGTGCTCGATCATCGCAGCGCGCGCGGCGGCCGCGTCGGGACCGGCCATAGCCTCGAGTACGCCGGCGCCCGCGGCGATGGGTGGACCCGCGACGATCGGGGCCGCGTCGACCAGCACGACGCCGAGTGCGAGATGGGGAGAGCCGACTGCGGTCTCGAGCACCACCGCCGCCCCCATGCTGTGACCGACGAGCACCGCCTGCTCCACCGCGACTTGCCCGCACACCCACGCCAGGTCTTCCGCGAAGCCGGCGACGGTGTAGGGCTGCTCCGGCGCGCTGCTCTCGCCGTGACCCCGGAGGTCGACCGTGACGACGCGGTGTTCACGGCGGAAGTGCCCCACCTGCGGCGCCCAGTGCGTGCGGTTGCACGTCCAGCCGTGCACGAAGACCATCGCCGGCGACCCGGCCCCGATGTCGTCGCAGCAGAGCGTCACACCGTCGCGGTCGAGCCGATGCACGGCCACAACATCTCCTGGGTCCGACAGGGCGTCACGAGTTGATCTCGACGACGACCTTGATGGCGCCATGGGCGCGATCGGCGGCGACCTCGAACGCTCGGGGTGCCTCCTCGATGGGAAAACGGTGCGTGATGAGCGAGTCGACCAGCTCCGGGCGGCGCGCGAGCAGCGCCGCCGCCTCACCAACATCGTGACCGTGCGAGTGACGGCCGTACCCGATTGCCGGAACGAGCCGCGCTTCCTTGAGCAGCATCGGGATGAACGGCAGCTCGACGGCCTGGGTCTGGATGCCCGTCAGCACCACGTTGCCTCCCGGTGCCACAGAGTCGATGCATTGCGCGAACGAGCTCGGCGTTCCCGCGGCCTCGACCACCACGTCGTAGAGCCCCTTGGCTTCTGTGGCGCCGAGTCGCTGACCGATCTCGACCTGGTGCGCGTGTCGCGCCACGAGCGCCACTTCCGGCGCTCCCATTGCCTGCGCGACCGCAATCGACAAGAGGCCGATCGCCCCGCCGCCGATCACGAGCACGCGCGTGTCCGGTCCCACATCACCCGAACCGACCGAGTGCCACGCGACCGCAGTCGGCTCGACGAGCGACGCGTCCTCGACGCGCAAGCCGTGGGGGAGCGGCACAGCCCGTTCGGTGGGCACGCGGAAGTACTCGGACATCCCGCCGTCGATCATCATGCCGAGGCCGGCGACCGCGATCCGCTCGCAGAGGTTGTAGTCACCACGCACACAGACTTCGCAAACACCGCACGAGAACATGGGCTCGACCGCAACCGCTGTGCCGTCGTCGCGTAGGCCGGCGAGCTCGTGGCCCATCACGAAACGGCTCCCGCCGGCCAGATAGTTGAAGTCCGAGCCGCAGATGCTCGCCGAACGCATGGTCAGGAGCTCGCCCGGCCCTCCTGGGACGTCGACATCGACCACCGTCACCGCGCGTTCGCCGACGCCACGGACCGCCCTCACCGCTGCCCCCTTACCAAGCCGCCGCCTCCGCGCTGCCGGTCACCGCTTCTCACTCGGCCCACGGGGTCCCCTCGCCCCGCCTCTCTGTTCGATGGCTTCATTCAACGCTCGCGTTGTGAATCAGGGGAGCAGCACGACCTTGCCTATTCTCGCGCGGTCAACTACGGGCCCAACTGTCTCGGTCGGTACAGCACCCTCACCAGCTGGCTGAGCCAGTGGTCGCTCGACTCTCGGTGTCGCGGCCCGGCGAACCTGGCCGAGACGTCGGTGCCGGTGCTGCAACTCGAGTACACGACTGATCAGGCCGTGTTCCCGAGCGACATCGCGGCGTGGTCGAAGGCGTGCGTCCCGCGCGAGCAGCACTACGCCATCAAAGGCCCGACGCACTACCTCGCGGGGCAACCCGCGCTCCTCGAAGAAGTCGCAGACCACCTCGAAGCGTTCGTCGTCGGCCTCTGACGGTCGACGAGGTCAAGGAGGATCGGAGTTGGAACTCACCGTCGAGCAAGCGGAGTATCTCGCCGGACACCAGTGGGCAACGCTCGCAACCGGCCGCAAGGACGGGTCACCCCAAGTGTCGATGATCGGCTACACCTGGGACGGTCGCGGCGTCCTAGTGACGTTTCGTCGCTCCAGCGCGAAACGCCAGAACATCGCGCGGCAACCGCGCGTCGCGCTCCTCGTTGCTGATGGGCGTCGTGCACTCACGATCTACGGGGATGCCGAGCTTCTCGAACAAGATCCGGACCGCGCCGAAGCGTTCGAGCAGATCCTCGCCAGTTTCGGCGCTCCCGCAACTCCACGCGACGAACTGGCACGGCGAATGGACGCCGAGGGACGCGTCGCTGCCCGCATCCGTCCGACGAGCGCAGACTTGCACGAGTGACGGCGCACATCATTCGACTGTCGACTCGATGACGCGTGCGGAAGCGCGCAGTCTCCCGGTCGTGTCAACCGTTTCGACCGGCGGCTGCGGCAGCTCCGGTCATGTGGCGCCAGGCGCTGCGGTCGCTCTCGTCGGCGAGGCGTCCGACGTGGGTAACCGTGTCGACGTCGGTGGCCTCGGCGCGCAGCGCGGCCGCCGTGCAACGCTCCGGCGGACGGATGGCGAACGGGTCGAACTGGTAGGCGTGCATCGCGTTGCGGTGCGTGATGTGGTCGACGACGTCGGGGTCGAGATCGGCGACCAGCTCCCACAGCTTCTCCGGCGCGTTCGGCCAGGAGCTGTCCGAGTGCGGGTAGTCGGACTCCCAGCACACCTGGTCGACGCTGAACTCGTCGAGGAGCTTGACGCCGATGCGGTCGTTGATGAAGCACACGAGGATCCGCTCGTGGAAGAGCTCGGTCGGCGACAGGCCCTGCGGCAGGTCGTGCTGGATCCAGCCGTTGTGCCGGTCGAGGGTGTGCTCCGCCCGCCAGAGGAAGTACGGGATCCACCCGATGTCGCCCTCGGTGAGGGAGAACCGCAGGTTCGGGAAGCGGTGCCAGAAGTCGGCCCACAGCAGGTCGCCGAGCGTGTAGATCGCCATGCCGGACGACAGGTTCATCGCTACCGGCGGCGGTGCGTCGGGTGACGTGCTCGCCGCCTTCGACGACGACCCGATGTGGCAGCACAGCACCGTCGCGTTGTCGGAGCAAGCGGCGAACAGCGGATCCCACTCGCGCGTGTGGATGCTCGGCATGCCGAGGCCGGCCGGGTTCTCGGAGAACGTCACCGCGTGGCAGCCCTTGTCCGCGAGCCGTCGCACCTCCTGCGCGGCCTCCTCCACGTCGAACAGCGGGAGGATCCCGCAGGGGATGAAGCGCTCAGGGTGCGCGCCGCACCACTCGTCGACGTGCCAGTCGTTGTAGGCCTTGATCATCACGAGGTTGACGTCGCGGTCGGGTCCCTGGTTCAGCACCTGGCCCGAGAACCCCGTCCAGTTGGGAAAGTTCAGGCCCGCGAGCTGGCCACCCGCCGACATGTCGCGCACTCGCTCCTCGACGTTGTAGCAGCCGCGCCGCATGTCCTCGTAGCGATTGGGATTGACGTTGAACATCTCCGGCGGCTTGCCGGCGACCGCGTTGAGCCCGAGGTTCCGGCCCCGGATGTCGCCGTAGTACCACTGCTGCGCACCGTTGGGCTCGTCGATCACGCGGGGCGCGAACGCGCGGTACTTCTCGGGCACGTGCGCGTCGAACATGTCGGCCGGCTCGGCGATGTGGTCGTCGACGGAGACGAGGATGAGATCATCCTTGCTGGTGGGCATGGCGTCCTCTCCTGAGAAGTCCTTGATCACGGCGAAGCTCACGCGTCGATACGAGCGCCTTGGCGCCGCAGTCGTTCGACGGTGTCGGCGATGACGTCTTCGAAGAGATCGTCGTTCGTGTAGTCAGTGAGTTCATCGATCAAGCCAGTCCATCGTGGGTGCGCTTCGGTCGTGAGGTCGTCGAGCATCTGTTGTGCCTTTGCAGCCGCGTGCGGCAGCGGTGCCCGCACTTCCTGGAGCGTGATACCGACAGTAATCCTGGTGATTCGCACGATCTCACGGGCGAGCACGGGTGCGGGCAAACCGGTCGGTTCGAGGATTGTCACGAGCCGGTCCAACGTTGCGAGCCACGGCGGCGACAGGTCGCGTTGCGTACCCATCAGCGCCGTGACCCACGGATGGCGCACGAGGTGCGCCCGGACATCACGCATCCAATCTGCGACGCCGCTCGCCCAGTCCGATGCGGCGCCGGGGTTGATGACGATGTCTCGGAGCACGAGTTCGACCACCGCCTGCTCCAACTCTCGGCGGTCTTCGACGTGGCGATACAGCGCCATTCCGGTCACTCCGAGCCGCTCGCCGAGGCCGGCCATCGTGAGCCCTTCGATGCCGGTCTCGTCGAGGAGGTCCCGGGCCGTTCGCACGATCGTCTCGCGGTCGAGCGGGCTGCGCAGACGAACGGCAGTGTTGGGTGCGGTCGCCACCGCGGCGAGTTTATGGCATAAACAGCTTCGAGCACCACCGAGGAGACCAACCATGGTCGTCATCGATCAGAACGTCACGTCGAAAAAGGTTGAGGGGCGCCTCGCCACCGAGACTGATCCGATTCCCAGCCGAAACCTCGAAGTGGTGCTCCAGCACACGAAGCTGAGGCATCGCTCGACGCCTGCGTTCGGCGATGCCGGCCATCCCCGTCGGACTCTTAGTGAGCGTCGAGGTCATCGACGTCGATCCACATCGTGGCAAGCGTGCGGGCGCCCGGGTACTCCATGCGCATCACGCCCTCGGTGAGGATGCGGTCGCGGTCGACAACGAGACGAGCGAGGTCGTGGTGCAACTTGTTCGCACCGGACGCAACGAAGTCCTCGTAGAACTACCACACCGACGCCTTCCAGTCGCGCAAGCGTCAGGTCCCAACCCGCGGATCCGTCCGACATCGAGCTGTACCCGTCTTGGGACGAGCCCGGCCAATACCCCGCACGTCCCTCACGCCGGCCGGGCCATCGTGCCGACCGGCTGGCTTCTACACGCTCGGTCGAATCGCGACCTTGCCTCGCCGACTCCCAGGTTCCAGCGTCCATACGGCGCTGAGGAGGCATGGACATGTCATCGATCGCGCATGTCCATGCTAGACTTGATGCATGCGTACGACGATCGAGCTCGACGACGACACCGCCAGGGCGGTCGAGCAGCTGCGGCGCGACCGCGGGCTCGGCGTCAGCGAGGCGGTCAACGAGCTGATCCGGGCCGGTTTGTTGCCACGTGACCCAGCTCGGAGGTTCGTGCAGCGTACCCAGCCGCTCGGCATCCGGATCGACGTCTCGAACGTCGCCGAAGCGCTCGAGGTTCTCGAAGGCGTCGAGGCGAGATAGTTGCTCGTCGACGCCAACGTGTTGCTGTACGCCGTCGACGAGGACAGTCGCTTCCATCAGGCTGCCCGCTCGTGGCTCGAAGCGGCGCTCAACGGGCCTCGACGCGTGGGCCTGCCGTGGATGTCGCTGACTTCGTTCCTGCGCATCGCGACGAACCCCCGCGCGCTCCGGGATCCTCTGACGCCCGCGGCCGCGTGGGCCTACGTCGATGACTGGCTCGGCGCACCCTCCGTGTGGGTACCGCAGCCAGGGCGCGGTCATCGCGACCTGCTCCGCCGGTTGGTGATCGACCACGAGCTCCGCGCGAACTTGGTGAGCGACGC
>JBKPCV010000206.1:0-23989 GCA_046727575.1 Actinomycetota bacterium | reverse complement strand
GGCTGAACCACGAGCACCTCCAGACCGTGCGGCAACCGAACGTACCAGAGGGCCACCAGCACACCCGGGCACCGCGGAAGTAGCTTGCGCGCCCGTGTGGCACCGGCGCCGTCGCGCGATCGCTCCCGCGTCGTACTGGTTGCGCGGGGCCGCGCTCGTTGCGGCCCGGCCCGAGCTGTGGCCGACCGCGGTCCGCCAGGGGCTGCGCCTCGCCCGTCCGCGGTGGTGGCGACGACCACCGTTCCTGCCGATCCCCGCTCACGACTACCTGCGGTTCCGCTTCGAGACCCAGTACGGCACGCCGACGCCCGCGGACGCCGATCCGCACGATCTCGTCGCATACCTCAGGTGGTGCCGTGCGATGGAACAAGCGCGGCGGACAACCGGCGGCCATCGGTAGAATCAGCGCCGACCAGGGGAGTCCTTGGCCCTGGGGAGGTCTCGGACGCTTGGGGAGAGCCCTGCTGCTCAACGCGAGCTTCGAGCCGCTGTGCGTGGTGCCCATGCGCCGTGCCGTCGTGCTCGTGCTCAAGGAGAAGGCGGAGATCGTCGCGCGGAACGGCGCTGAGATCCGCAGCGAGCGTCTGGCAGTCCCGGTGCCATCGGTCATCCGGCTGCACCATTTCGTGCGCGTCCCGTACCGCAGCCGGGTGCCGTTGTCGCGGCGTGCGGTCTTCGCCCGCGACGGCCACAAGTGCCAGTACTGCAACCGCGCAGCCGAGAACATCGACCACATCGTGCCCAGGTCGCGGGGAGGTCTGCACTCCTGGGACAACGTCGTCGCGTCGTGCCGGTCGTGCAACGCGCGCAAGGAGGACCGATCGCTCGCGGAGGCCGGCCTTCATCTCCGGCGCCAGCCGCGGGAGCCCCACGCGAATCTCTGGGTCGTCGCCACCGCGGGAACGCTCGATCCCGCCTGGGAGCCGTACCTGCCCGCCTCGAGCGTGTAACAAGCCGGCGGACAGGCCGCCGCCGCCGTCGGTGTGTGCCCCGCGTCTTTGCGAGCCGCCTCTTCGCTCGAGCCTGCTCCCACTCGCTGTTCCGTGATGCGCGCGCCGAGCCGGCGCGCGCGAGCTGTCCGTTCGCGACGCCCACACTGTTGCGCCTCGCGCCCGAAAAGGGAGCGCAAGAGTTGATTGGTGGTGGGTAAGGGTGTAGGGTGCCACGAAATGGAGTAAAGTGGTGCCCGAGGGTGGTCGAGGGCCCGACGGTGGTGCACGTTCCTGCAGAAGCGAGGGTTTCGGGTGTTTCTCGGGGAGTACCAGCACTCCCTGGACGCGAAGGGCCGGGTCATCCTCCCGGCCAGGTACCGGGACCAGCTCGCCGACGGGGCGTTCGTCACCAAGGGGCGGGGTGGCTGCCTCTCGGTGTTCACGCCGGAGGAGTTCGAGAACGTGGCGAGCCAGGTGCGCGAGCAGTCGAAGCGAGGAGCCAGGGAGCTCAACGCCGCGCGCTCGTTCTTCAGTGGCGCACAGGAGGTCAGGCCCGACCGGCAGGGTCGGGTCGCGCTGCCGCAGAACCTGCGTGATTTCGCAGGGCTCACGCGTGACGTCGTGGTGGCGGGCGTGTTCTCGCGAATCGAGATCTGGGACCGCGACCGCTGGCTCGAGCTCGACCGGGTGGGCGCGCAGGCGCTCACGGACTCCGACGAGCTCCCCGAGTTCGGTATCTGACCAGCCCCTTGACAGGCGACCCCTCATGGGGCCGCCACCAGCCCTCCGGACGATGCGGCGCAAGCGCCCCTTCCGCCCGCTTCGCTTTCGTCGGTGAGTCCGGGGGGCTGGTGGCGGTCCGGGGAGGCGAAGGTCGACCCGGCGTACCGGAGACGAAGTGGAGCCGTGCAGGAGCGAGCGGCTGCGAGCCGGGGATCCCGGCGAGCAGCGAGCGACCTCTGTGTCGGACGAGCGGGACGGCGGAACGGAGTCGACCCGCCGTACTGGCCGAACCAGACGAAAGCGATGCACGTGAGCGACCGCGGAACCCAGGCCTTCGAGCACCGGCCGGTCATGCCCGCGGAGGTGGTGGCGCTCCTGCATCCCGTTCCCACCGGCCTGATGGTCGACGCGACGGTCGGTGGCGGCGGTCACGCCGCCGCGATCCTCCGGGACCGCCCGGACCTCCGGCTGCTCGGCATCGATCGGGATCCCGTCGCCGTGGCGGCGGCAGGTGCGGCACTCGCACGGTTCGGGGATCGGGCCCGCGTCGTGCAGGGCGGCTTCGAAGAGGTCGCCGACATCGTGGGGAGCGAGGGAAGCGAGGGAATCGTGGGGATCCTGTTCGACCTGGGCGTCAGTAGCGCGCAGCTCGACTCGCGCGCGCGCGGCTTCTCGTACTGGGCTGAGGACGCGCCCCTCGACATGCGGATGGACAGCGCGCAGGAGCTGACCGCCGCGACCGTCGTCAACGAGTACTCCGAGGCGGACCTCGCGGCGCTCATCGCGCGCAACGGCGAGGAGCGGTACGCGCGACGGATTGCGGCGCGCATCGTGGTGGCACGGCCGATGCACACGACCGGCGAGCTCGTCGACGCGATCCGATCCGCGATTCCGGCACCTGCACGACGACGAGGCGGTCACCCCGCGCGCCGCACCTTCCAGGCGATCCGCATGGAGGTCAACCGCGAACTGCCGAACCTGGCGGCGGGGCTCGACGAATCCGTCCACCTGCTCGCGCCGGAAGGCCGGATGCTCGTGCTCGCGTACCACTCGCTCGAGGACCGCGCGGTCAAGGAGCACTTCACCGACTGGTCGCGCAGCGAGGAACCGGATGACGTGCCGAAAGGCGTACCTCGGCGTCCTCGCAATCCGCTCGTACGCCTCTTGACGCGTCGTCCGCTGCGTCCGACCGCGGCCGAGATCGAGCAGAACCAACGCGCCGAGAGTGCGCGTCTCCGCGGCGTCGAGAAGCTCCCATGACGCGCGCACTCGAAGCCGTCCGCGAGCCGGTTCCGCGCGCCGGCACGGAGCCGGTGCGCGGACGGCCGCGCGCGGAGATACGCCCGGCGCTTCGCGTCGTGCCGCGGCCGTATTCGCGGCGCGTCGCCGTGTTCGTCGCGCTCGCGATCGTTGGTGCGCTGCTCACCGCGGTTGTCTTTCACGTCGTCCTCGCCCAGGGACAGCTGCAGCTGGACCAACTCGATCGCCAGATCGACGTGGAGCGGCGCGAATACGAAAAGCGGCGCCTCGAGGCGGCCGTGCTCTCCTCGCCGCAGCGGATCATGCAAGAGGCCCAGCGCATCGGGCTCGAGGCGCCGCAGGACCCGCCCACCTACCTCGAGGTCCCGGGTGCGCCGACGGAGCCCGCGGGCACCGGCGAGACGTCAACCACCCTCGGCGAGTGGAAGAAGGTGAAGTCGCACCTCGGTGACGCGCCGTGACGCCGGCTCGGCGAACGAACGGCAGGCCGGCTCGGTACCGGCGCGGCCGCCGACCGCTCGCTCCGATCCGGTTCCGGCTCTCCGTCCTCCTCGCGGTCATGCTGCTCGCGTTCGTCGGCATCGGGGCGCGACTCGTGAACCTGCAGGCGCGCGACCAGACGCACCTGCGTTCACTCGGAGAAGGCCAGCGCACAGAGACGGTGACGCTCTCTGCCGAACGCGGCAACATCTTCGACCGGAACGGCGTGGATCTCGCGATGTCCGTGCCGGAGACGTCGATTGTCGCCGACCCGCATGTGATCCATCATCCTGCGGCCTATGCGGCGAAACTCGCGCCGATCGTCGTCGTCGACGAGCACTCGCTCGAGCGCCGGCTCGCAGATCGGAGGAGCCGGTTCGCGTACGTGGCTCGTAAAGTCGACGATGCAACGGTCGCGCGCGTTCGGGCTCTGAACCTCGTGGGCCTGTCGTACGTGCCCGAGTCGAAGCGCTTCTACCCGTCCGGTCTGCTCGCAGCGCCCGTGCTCGGGATGGTCGGCACCGACAACAACGGGCTCGGCGGCCTCGAGTACCTCTACGACCGCACGCTGCGCGGCCACGCAGGCGTTGCCCGGGTCGAGCGCGATCCGCAAGGCAACGAGATCCCCGGTGGGCGTCAGGTTATCCAGACACCGAAACGCGGGCACGACATCGTGCTGACGATCGACCAGTCGATCCAAGCCAATACCGAACGGGTGCTCACCCAGCAGGTGGAAGCCGCGCACGCCAAGGGTGGCATGGCAGTGGTCGCCGACGTGGTCACCGGCGACATCGTCGCGATGGCAAGCGTCGACGGTGGCGGCGATGGCCGCCCACCCGGTCCCTCGACGCCGGACGAGAGCAACGGTCCCGCGCAGATCGTGTACGAGCCGGGCTCGACCAACAAGGTGATCACGATGGCCGGTGCGATCGAAGACGGCCTCGTCGCTCCCGACACGAGGTTCGACGACATCTACGACGAGGTGCGCGTCGGCGACACGACGTACGCCGATGCCGATGCGCATCCCACGACAATGACCGTCGCAGACATCCTGGAGCACTCGTCGAACGTCGGGACGATCAAGATCGCCGGGATGCTCGGCAAGGAACGATTCGACCACTATCTCCGCGCGTTCGGTTTCGGTCGGCCCACCGCACTCGGCTTTCCCGGCGAAGCGAGCGGGATCCTGCTCCCCCTGAACGAGTACAACGACACGAGTATGGGCTCGATGCCGATCGGCAACGGCGTCGCGGTCAGCGCGATCCAGATGCTCAACGTCTACATGACGATCGCAAATGGTGGGATGTCGCGTACGCCGCGGTTGGTCTCGGCGACGGTCGATCCCGACGGCCGGCGTGAGGATCTCCCGCTCGCTCCGGCATCTCGCGTGATCTCGCCGTCGACGGCGGCGGCAGTCACCGGGATGCTGGAGCGAGTGGTGGAAGGTGGCACAGGCACGAACGCGCAGGTGACCGGTTACCGGGTCGCAGGCAAGACCGGCACCGCCCGCAAGCCCCCGTACGAGCATCCGCCGTACCGATACGTCGCTTCGTTCGTCGGCTTCGCCCCGGCCAACAGCCCGCGGATCGCCGCCATCGTCGTGCTCGACGAGCCGACGGGGAACTACTTCGGTGGGTTCGTCGCCGCGCCCGCGTTTGCCCAGATCATGCAGCAGGCGCTCGGCGCGGAGCGTGTCCCGCCGGTGCCGTGAGCACCGGGGCGAGTCTGTACCCTGACGTCGGTTTCGTGGCCGACTCGAGAGGACGCGCACGCGTGCGGTGGCACGACCTGCTCGCGGGGCTCGACGTCGTGGAGCGTGCGAACGACGCGGACGTCGAGGTCACCTCCATCACCGAGGACAGTCGCCGGGTGCAGCCAGGGGCGTGCTTCGCCTGCCGGGCCGGGCGCGCGTTCGACGGCCACGAGCACGCCGGCGACGCGCTCGCGTCCGGGGCGGTGGCGCTGCTCGTCGAGCGCGTCCTTCCCCTCCCCGTGCCGCAGGCGCGGGTGCCGAGTGTTCCTCGCGCGCTCGGCCCTGCGGCCGCACAGATCTATGGGCACCCGTCCCGCGCGCTGCGGTGTCTGGGCGTGACCGGCACCGCCGGCAAGAGCACCATTGCCGCCTTGCTCACCGCCGTCGCCCGCGCAGCCGGGGACCACACCGGCCTCATCGGCAACGACGGCGTCGTCATCGACGGCGTGGCGCTCGAAGTCGAGAAGTGGGGCGGTACGAACATGCCGCAAGCGGACCAGCTCCAAGCGCTGCTCGCGCAGATGCGAGACCGAGGCGTCCAGACCGTCGCGATGGAGGTCACGTCGCGCGGGCTCGATGCGGGTCGTGTCGACGCGACCTGGTTCGAGGGCGCGTGTTTCACCAACCTCAGTCACGAGCACCTCGACGACCACGGTTCGATGGAGTCGTACTTTGCCGCGAAGCTCGCGCTGTTCGATCCCGCTCGCGTTCGCGTCACCGCGACGAACATCGACGACGTGTACGGAGCACTCGTGAGGGATCACGCTCGCGACTTCGGCCTCGACGTGTGGACGTACGCGCTCGACGATCCCGCCGCGGACCTCGGTGCGCGCGACATCGAGCTCCATGATCGGGGCGCCGCGTTCACGGTCGTCGACCGCCGCGGCGGCAGCGACGCGCGCGCTGAATCGAAGTTGATCGGTCGCTTCAATGTCGCCAACGCACTTGCCGCCGCCGCGACGGCGCGCGCCGTCGGCTACCAGCTTCACGACATCGCACGCGCGCTCGCGACGGCGAGCATCGCGGGGCGAGCCGAGCGAGTTGAGGCCGGCCAGCCGTTCGCGGTGCTGGTCGATTACGCGCACGCACCGGCCGAGCTCGACGCCGTGCTCGCGGCTGCCCGAGAGCTCGCCGCGGGCCGGGTCGTTGTCGTCTTCGGCTGCGGTGGCGACCGCGACCCGTCGAAACGCCCCCTCATGGGTGCGGCGGCGGGGCGGGGTGCCGACGTCGTGGTGCTGACATCCGACAATCCGCGGTCCGAGGACCCCGAGGCGATCGCGGCGGCGGTCTTGCCCGGTGTGCACGGTGGCCGCGCCGCCGTGACCGTCGAGCCCGACCGGAGGACGGCGATCCGCAATGCGCTCGAGCGTGCCGACCCCGGCGACGTCGTCGTGATCGCGGGAAAGGGTCCGGAGACCGGCCAGACCATCCGCGGCCGGACATTTCCGTTCGACGACCGCGTCGTCGCGCGGGAGGAGCTGGGAGCGCTGGGGTGGAGCTGAGGGCGGAGGAGATCGCGAGCGCGGCGGGCGGCGTCGTCATCGCGGGCGACGGATCGGCGCGCGCATCGTCGCTCGCGAACGACTCGCGATCGCTCGAGCCCGGCGCGTGTTTCGTCGCGCTCCGTGCCGAGCGTGACGGCCACGACTTCGTCGGAGACGCATTTGCTCGCGGGGCGACTGTCGCGCTCGTCTCGCGTCCTGTCGTCGACGTCGCCGTACCTCCTGGCAGCGCCATCGTCCGGGTCGGCGACGCACTGCACGCACTGTTGGCGCTGGGTGCGTGGGCACGGCAGCAGCTTCGCGACGCGACCGTCGTCGGCATCACGGGATCGACCGGCAAGACAAGCACCAAGGACCTGGCGGCTGCCGCGTTCCGGCGCAAGTTCCGCGTGCGCGCGACGCCCGCGAGCTTCAACGCAGAGATCGGACTCCCGATCTCACTGTTCGGGGCGCAATCCGACACCGACGTGCTCGTGCTCGAGATGGGCGCACGCGCACCGGGCGACATCGCCGCGCTCTGCGAGATCGCGCGGCCGACCACTGGCGTGATCACCAACATCGGGCTCTCGCACGCGGGGCTCCTCGGCGGTCGAGAGGGCATTGCGCGCGCCAAGGGCGAGCTGCTGGAAGCGCTGCCGAATGACGGCCTGGCCGTCTTGGACGCGAACGATGCCGCGACCGCGGGCCTCGCGACAAGGACGCGAGCGAGCGTTTTGCTCGTGTCGGCAACCGACGGTATCGACGCCGAGGTGCGCGCGCGTTCGATCGTCCTCGACCCCGAGCTCCGCGCCTCGTTCACTCTCGAGTCGCCCTGGGGATCGGCCCACGCACGGCTGCTCGTGCGCGGCGCGCACCAAGTGGTGAACGCCGCGCTCGCAGCTGCGGCGGCGCTCGCCAACGGGGTTCCGCTCGGCGACGTGACCGCCGCGCTGGCAACGGTGGAGTCGGGTCCAGGACGCCTCCAGCTGCGGCGCAGCACCACCGGCGCGCTGGTGCTCGACGACGCCTACAACGCGAGCCCGGCCTCGATGCGCGCGGCGTTGGCGGCCCTGGCCGGCTTGCGCGTTCCCGGACGCCGGATCGCGGTGCTCGGGGAGATGCTCGAGCTCGGCGAGCACAGCGCCGAGGAGCACGCACGAGTTGGTTGCCTCACCGTCGACGCTGATGTCGACGCGCTCGTGGCGGTCGGCCCGGAGGCGGGCGCCATGGCCCGCGCCGCCCGCGAGCGCGGATTGGTCGACGTCGTCGAGGTACCGGACGCGGCCGGCGCGTTCGACGCGGTGGACGACCGTGTGGGTGCCGCCGATGCGGTGCTCGTGAAGGGGAGCCGCGCGGTCGGGCTGGAGCTCGTCGTCCGCCACTTGACGGGTGAGGCGTCGTGATCGCGCTGCTCGTCGGCATGGCTGTCGCGTTCCTGCTGACCATCTTGGGCACGCCGCTCCTCATCCGCCTGCTCGAACGGCGCGGCATCGGACAGCAGATCCGCGACGACGGCCCGTTCGCCCACCCCCACGAGCGGAAGGCCGGGACACCGACGATGGGCGGTATCGCCATCGTCGGTGCGGCCCTGATCGCGTACCTGGTCGCGCACATCCGGACGGAACAGATCCGATTCGCGCGCGCGGGCATCACCCTGATGGCCTTGATCGTCGGGATGGCGATCGTCGGGTTCATCGACGACTACCTGGGCGTCCGGAGAGCACGCAACCTCGGATTGCGTAAGCGCGGCAAGACCGCGGGCGAGCTCATGGTGGCGGCCGGTTTCGCCTTGCTGGCCCTGCAGTACCTCGACGTATCGACAGACCTCTCGTTCACGAGAGGGCTCGACCTCAATCTCGGATCGGGCCTCTGGTTCGTGGTCGCGGTCGCGGTGATCTACGGCAGCACGAACGGCGTGAATTTTGCGGACGGCCTCGATGGTCTCGCGGCGGGATCGGCGGCGATGGTGTTCGCCGCGTACGTGATCATCGCGTTCTGGCAGTTCCGTCACCCGCGCATCTACGACGTGCTCCCCGCGGCGTCGCTCGACCTCGCGGTGATCTCGGCGGCGCTGTTCGGCGCGTGCGCGGGCTTCCTGTGGTGGAACGCGGCGCCGGCCAAAGTGTTCATGGGCGACGTCGGCGCGCTCGCGCTCGGCGGCGCGATGGGCGGTCTGGCGCTCCTGACCCACACGGTGCTCCTGCTGCCGATCCTCGGTGGGCTGTACGTGGTCGAGACGCTGAGCGTGATCGCGCAGGTGGTGTCGTTCCGCGTGTTCCATCGCCGGGTGCTGCGCATGGCACCGATCCACCACCACTTCGAGGTGGGCGGATGGCCGGAGTTCACGGTGATCGTCAGGTTCTGGTTGTTCGCGGCGCTGTGCGTGGCGGTGGCGCTCGGCATCTTCTACGCCGACTTCATCAACATTCCGGGAGCGATCGACTGATGCGCGTGCTCGTGATCGGGCTCGGAGCGACCGGCGAGGCCGTCGCTGAGGACGCGCGCGCACACGGTGGCCTCGTCGCCGTCGTCGAGGACCATCCCCAGGGCGACCGCTACGAGGCACGCGCCAAGCGGGTGATCGCGCTCGGAGCGGAGGTTCTCGAGGCGCCGTCGGCCGCAACCGTGCAGGCGCGAGCCCGAGCCGCGGACCTCGTGGTGCCGAGCCCCGGGGTGCGGCCGGACCATGCGGCCATCGTGGCGGCGGTCGGCGCGTCGGTGCCGGTGCGCTCCGAGGTCGACGTCGCGGTGGAGCGTCTGCGCGCCGCCACGCCGCGCCCTCGGATCGTGGCGGTCACCGGCACCAATGGCAAGACCACCGTCACCACGATGATCGCGGCGATGTGCCGCGAGGCAGGGCTGCGGAGTGTGGCGGTCGGCAACATCGGGCCGCCGATCATCGCGTCCGGTGCAACGGACGCGGATGTCGTGGTAGCCGAGGTCTCGACGTTCCAGCTCGAGTTCACGACTGACGCGTTCGTTCCTGACGTCGCGGTGCTCCTCAACGTCGCGCAGGACCACATTGACTGGCACGACACGGTCGAGGCCTATGCGGCGGCGAAAGCCCGCGTGTTCGCGCACCAGCGTGAGCACGACGTGTTGGTCGTCAATGCCGACGACGCCGTAGCCTGGGACCTCGCACGTTCTGCTCCCAGCCGCGTCGTCGCGTATTCGACGAAGGAGCCGGGGCCTCACGCCTACTGCGTGCGCGACGGCTCGCTCCTCGGTCCGGATGGGGTGATCGCGCCGGTCCCGTCGGCTCGGGCCGCCCACGACGTGAGCAACGCCCTCGCAGCCGCAGCCTCGGCGATCGAGGTCGGTGTCGATGCGGCGGCGATCGCTCGCACGCTCGGCGGGTGGACCGGCCTGCCGCATCGTGTCGAGTCCGTTGCCACGGTCGACGGTGTGCAGTACGTCGACGACTCCAAGGCCACCAATGGCCATGCGGCTGCCAGCGCACTCGAGGGCTTCGAGCGGGTGGTACTGATCGCCGGTGGCCGTGACCGATCGCGCGACCTCGGCCTCCTACGCCGGCACGCGCCGAAGGTGCGCGCGGTCGTGGCCATCGGTGAGTCGGCCGCGAACGTCGCCGCGGTGTTCGAGGGCGCGGTGCCGGTCGAGCACGCGGCGTCGATGCACGACGCCGTGCGCGCCGCCGCGGCACGCGCGTGCGCGGGCGACACCGTGCTCCTGTCACCCGGGTGCGCGTCCCTCGACTGGTACGAGAGCTACTCGGCTCGCGGCGACGACTTCGCGCGCGAGGTCGAGCTGCTCGCCCGCGAGACCCACCGGCGAGGCACGGAGCCGGCACCCCGTTCGGGCACGGAGCCGGCATGAGCGGAGCGACCGCGAGCCGGGTATCCCGGCGAGCAGCGGAGCGGGGCCCGAGCGGCCCGGTGCGCAGCACCGAGAGCGGGCAAGCATGAGCACCATCGCCGCGCCGCGCCTCAGGGCGAAAGCCAAGTCGTCGACGCGCGCGGGCGCGAAGACGTCGGCGCGCACCGCGACGCGGTCATCGTCGACCGCGCTCCTCCTTGCCACCACCGTCGCGGTCCTCAACCTCGTGGGCGTCGTGATGGTCCTGTCGGCGTCGTCGGTGGCGTCGCTCACCGACTACGGCTCGCCGTGGTACTTCTTCCTGCGCCAGCTCCTCTGGACCGTGATCGGGATCGTCGCGTTCGCCGTCGCGATCGGGTTCGACTACCGAAAACTCCGGCGATTCGTGCGCCCGCTCCTCGTCCTGAGTGGCATCCTGCTGGTCGTCGTCCTCGTGCCGGGTATCGGCGTGTACGTCGCGGGCTCGCGGCGATGGATCGGTGCCGGTATGTTCCGTTTCCAGCCGACCGAGCTGGCCAAGCTCGCGTTGTTGCTCTACGCGGCAGACTTGGCGACCCGACGCGGGCGCGAGATCGCTGACTGGCATCGCGTGGTGAAGCCGCTGGTCGTGGTGCTCGGTGTGGTCGCGTTCCTCGTGATGCGCGAGCCCGACCTCGGCTCGGCGCTCGTGCTCGCACTCATCGCCACTGCGATCCTGGCTGCCGCCGGCACCCGGCCCAAGCACCTCGCCGTGCTCGGCGGCGTGGGTCTGTCGCTGGTGTCGCTGCTGGCGATCATCGAGCCCTACCGGCGTGCGCGCCTTCTCACGTTCCTGCACCCGTTCGCGGATCACACGAACGCGGGCTACCAGATCTCCCAGTCGCTGATCGCGATCGGCAGCGGGGGATGGACGGGCGTGGGCCTCGGCGCGGGCCGTGCGAAGTGGAACTTCCTCCCCAACGCGCACACGGACTTCATCTTCGCGATCATCGCCGAGGAGCTCGGGCTCCTCGGCGGACTGCTCGTCCTCGCGTTGTTCGTCGTGTTCGGGCTCCTCGGCATCCGCGTCGCGTCCCGCGCACCCGACCGCTTCGGTGCGCTGCTCGCGGTGGGAATCACGATGGCGATCGTCGGCCAGGCGGTCATCAACCTCGGCGCGGTCGTCGGGCTGCTGCCCATCACCGGCATCCCGTTGCCGTTCGTGTCGTTCGGTGGTACCGCGCTGGTCACGACGATGTTCGCCGCCGGCATTCTCTGCAACATCGCGCGCCAGATCCGGCCCACTGCCCGTCCGCGGTGAGCGCGACGTACGCGCTCGTCACCGGCGGTGGCACCGGTGGGCACGTCTATCCCGCGCTCGCGCTCGCGGACGAGCTCGTCGAGCGCGGCCATCCCCGCGATTCGATCCGCTTCGTCGGCGCCGGTCGGGGGCCGGAGGCGACGGCGGTGCCGGCCGCCGGTTATCGGATCGAAGTGCTCCCCGGCCGAGGCCTCGACCGGTCCTGGTCGGTACGCGCCCTCGTCCGCAACGTCCGGACGGCGTGGGAAACGATCGTCGCGTTCGCGCGGGCGGAGGCGATTGTGCGGCGAGAACGTCCCGCGGTCGTCGTCGGCGTGGGCGGGTACGCGTCGCTCCCGACCGTGGTTGCAGGCCGCGTCCACGGGATCCCGGCCGTCGTACACGAGTCGGACGCCCACCCCGGTCTCGCCAACCGGTTGGCCGTCCGCCTGGGCGCGCGGGCGGCCGTGTCCGTGCCGGACACCCCGTTGGCGGGTGCAGTCGTCACCGGCAATCCGATTCGTCCGGCCGTTGCCCGGGTCGAGCGCGCCCCGACGGCGCCGCCGCTCGTCGCGGTGGTCGGCGGGAGCCTCGGAGCGCAACGCGTCAACCACGCGACGCTCGACCTGTACGACCGGTGGCGTCAGCGCGACGACGTCGTGATCCACCATGTGACGGGCGTACGCGACTACGAAGAGTGTTGTGAACGGCTTGCGCGGCTCCGGCGCGTCGGTGACCGTCTCGACTACCGACTCGTCCAGTACGAGGAGAACATGGACGCGCTGTACGAGCGCGCGACGCTGGTGGTGTCGCGCGCGGGTGGTATGACGGCCGAGCTCGCGGTCGTGGGCATGCCCTCCGTGCTCGTACCGCTGCCGGGCGCGCCCGGCGATCACCAGACGCGCAACGCCGAGCTCTTCGCGCACGCGGGCGCGGGGATCCTTGTGCCCGACCGAGAGCTCGACGGCGCCCGGCTCACCGCCGAGATCGACGGGCTCCTGCGTGATCGCGCGCGGCTCGACGCGATGAGCCACGCCGCGCGTTCGCTGGCACGAACCGACGCGACTGCACGGTTCGCCGATCTCGTCGAGGAGGTTGCCCGTGCCGGGCGCTGAGCTCGAGCTCACCACTCCGATCGCCGTGCACATCGTCGGCCTCGGCGGCAGCATGATGAGCGCGTTCGCAACCGTGTTCGTGCGGATGGGTCATCGCGTCAGCGGTTCCGACCTGCGCGACTCGCGCACACTCGACCGCATGCGTGCGCTCGGAGTCGACGTACGCGTGGGTCACGCGGCCGAGAACGTCCCGGCCGGGGTCGACGCGCTCGTTGCGTCGACCGCGATCGCTGCGACGAACCCAGAGGTCCGCCGCGCACGCGAGCTCGGGATACCGGTCCTCAGCCGCGCCGACGCGCAGCGGGCGATCGTCGGCACGCGGCGCACGATCGCGGTCGCCGGCAGTCACGGCAAGACCACGACCTCGTCGATGCTCGCGCTGATCCTGCGTGAGGCGGACTGGCATCCGAGCTTCCTGATCGGCGGCAACCTCAACGAGGTCGGGACCAACGCGTCGTGGGACGACGGCGAGTGGCTGGTGGTGGAGGCCGACGAGAGCGACGGGACCTTTCTACAGTTCACGCCGGAGGCGGCAATCGTCACCAACATCGAACCGGATCACCTCACGCACTGGGGCGAGTTCCCTGCTCTCGTGGCCGGTTTCGAGGAGTTCCTGGAGCACGTTCCCGGGCCGCGTGTCGTCTCGGCTGACGACGCGATCGCCGCCGACCTCTCGCGCAAGCAAGGACCGCGCGTCATCACGTTCGGCTTCAGCCGCGCGGCGCGTTACCGGCTCGAGGGTTATCAAGGATCGCGCGATGGATCTCGCTTCACGTTGACCGAGAACGACTGTGAGCTCGGTGCGATCGGGCTCCCGGTCCCCGGGCGGCACAACGCGAGCAACGCCGCCGCCGCGGCGGCAATGGCGATCGAGCTCGGCGTTCCCTTCGACGCGGTGCGACGCGCGCTCGGGCGGTTCGGGGGGGTGGCGCGTCGATTCCAGTTCCGCGGGGTGCGCGACGGGGTGACGTTCGTCGACGACTACGCCCACCTACCGGGTGAGGTGTCGTCGATGATCGAGGCGGCTCGGGAGGGTGGCTGGGGACATGTGATCGTCGTGTTCCAGCCCCATCGCTATACGCGCACGGCCGCGCTCTGGCGGGACTTCGCCCACTCGTTTTGCGGCGCTGACACGGTCGTCCTCACCGACGTCTACGGGTTCAACGAGCCGCCGCAGCCGGGTGTTTCCGGGCGGCTCATCCTCTATGCGGTGCTCGACGCGCATCCCGATCTCCCGGTCGTCTACCTGCCCCGGCGCGCCGACGTCGTGCGGCACGTCCCGAACCTGGCGAAGCCGGGCGACCTCGTGCTGACGTTGGGGCCGGGCGACCTCACCACGGTTCCGGACGTCTGGCTCGCACCCGGTCGATGAAGCGGATGGCGGGCGCCGCCGTCTCGGACGCGCTGCAGCGGGCGATCCCCGGCGCGGTCGCGTTGGACACGCCGTTGGCTGATCTCACCACGTACCACCTCGGCGGACCCGTGGCGGTGCTGGTGCGCGCGCGGTCGATCGCCGACCTCGCCGCGCTGGCGGCCGTGGTGCGAGAGCACGAACCCCCGCTGCTCATCATCGGACGCGGGTCGAATGTGCTCGTCGCGGATCGCGGGTTCGACGGTGTGGCGGTCGTGCTCGCGGGCGACTTCGAGCACGTCGAGCTCCGCGCCGGTGCCGACGTCGTGCGCGCCGGTGGTGCCGTTCCGCTCCCCGTGCTCGCGCGGCGGGCCGCCGCAGCGGGGCGCAGCGGTCTCGAGTTCTTCGTGGGCATTCCCGGGAGCGTCGGCGGAGCGGTGCGGATGAACGCCGGCGGTCACGGCCGCGAAACCGCCGACGTCCTTGTCCGTGCGGGCTCGGTTGACCTCGCGGGCGACGGCACCGAGAGGGTGCGCGCCGCGGAGACACTCCAGTTCGGCTACCGCCATTCCGCGCTGGGACCGTCCGACATCGTCACGAGCGCCGACTTCACGGTGGTCGACGGCGACGCCGACGCGTGCGAACGCGCAATCGCTGAGGTCGTGCGCTGGCGCCGCGAGCACCAGCCGGGAGGCGCGAACGCGGGATCGGTGTTCCGGAATCCACCCGGTGACGCCGCGGGCCGCATCATCGACGAGCTCGGTCTCAAGGGCCTGCGATTCGGGGGGGCCGTGGTCTCACGCAAGCACGCCAACTTCTTCCAGGCCGAAGCCGGTGCTACCGCCGACGACGTGTACCGCCTCGTCGGGGAAGTGCGACGACGCGTGTTCGACGCCACCGGTGTGGTGCTCGAGCCCGAGCTGCGCACGATCGCGTTCGAGGATCCGGTGTGAACGGCGAAATCGCGTCCGCAGCCGACCGGCCGGTGCACAGCGTGGTCGATCCGCGCATCCGGGAGCGGTGGATCGCGGCGCGCCGAGCGGAAGGCCGCCGCCGCCTCAAGTTCCTCGTGGCCGCGCTCGTGGTCGGTCTCGTCGGGGTCGCCGTCTGGGTCGTCGCCGCTTCGCCCTTCCTCGACGTCGACCGCGTGATCGTCAGGGGCGCGGCGCACAGCACGACGACCGACATCCTCTCGGCGGCGGACGTGCACTCCGGCGACCCCATGGTGTGGCTCGACGCCGGCGCGATCGAGGACCGGGTCGATTCGCTGCCGTGGGTCCGCACCGCACGGGTGACCCGCGACTGGCCGGGGAGCGTGACGATCACCGTCACCGAGCGCCGGGCGGTCGCGTGGGTCGACAGCGCTGCGGGGCCCACGCTCGTCGACCGCACCGGGCGCGTCCTGCAGCTGGTACAGGCGCCGCCGAGCGACCTGCCGCATGTCATCGACGTCGAGCGGGTGCCGCCGGTGGGTGCGACGATCTCGCCGTCCGTCGGCGCTGAGGTGGCGGGCAGGCTCGCGGGGCTCGCGCGCTCGGGGACGCGGTCGATCGCGGTCGGCGCGACCGGTGTCCGTCTCGGCCTCGTCTCGGGGCCCGAGATCCGGCTGGGCACGCCGTACGGCGTGATGACCAAAGTGCAGGCCGCGGTCGCGGTGCTCACCGCGCTCGAAGGTGTTCCGGTCCGATACGTCGACGTGAGCGTGCCGTCGAACCCGGTGGCAGGGCCGCCCGCGTGATGGCGGAGTGCAAGAAGGGGACAGTTGACCAGGCAATGTGGCGAGAGTAAAGTCTGAACCGTCACCACAGCTTGACATAACTCTCACCTTCGACCTGAGGGTGAGGGTTGGCGGCGTCGACGCTCGTGGGCATTGTGGTGCAAGGCACACCGAGCACCGCGGTGGGCGCGGATCGCACGGGTGCGAGAGTTGGGAGAAGAACATGTTGGGCGAGCCGCAGAACTATCTCGCGCTGATCAAGGTCGTGGGTGTCGGCGGCGGCGGTTGCAACGCCGTCAACCGCATGATCGACGCCGGCCTGAAGGGCGTCGAGTTCATCGGGGTCAACACCGACGCCCAGTCGCTCCTCGGCAGCGACGCCGACGTGAAGCTCGACATCGGCCGCGAGATCACGCGCGGTCTCGGCGCCGGCTCCGACCCCGAGATCGGCCGGCAGGCGGCGGAGGACCACCGCGACGAGATCGAGGAGGTGCTGAAGGGTGCCGACATGGTCTTCATCACCCTCGGCGAGGGCGGCGGTACCGGTACCGGCGGCGGCCCGATCGTGGCGGAGGTGGCGAAGGCGGCGGGCGCGCTCACTATCGGGATCTGCACCCGCCCGTTCGGCTTCGAGGGCCGGCGGCGCGCGGTGCAGGCCGAGAACGGCATCCAGAAGATGCGCGAGAAGGTCGACACGCTGATCGTCATCCCGAACGACCGGTTGCTCACGGTGTCCGACGAGCGCACCTCGATCATCAACGCGTTCAAGACGTGCGACGAGGTGCTGCTCCAGGGTGTGCAGGGCATCACCGACCTCATCAACACGCCGGGTCTCATCAACGTCGACTTTGCCGACGTGCGCATGATCATGAGCAACGCGGGGAGCGCGCTCATGGGTATCGGCTACGGCTCCGGCGACGGCCGGGCGGTCAACGCCGCGCGCGCCGCGATCTCGAGCCCGATGCTCGAGGCGAGCGTCGAAGGCGCTCGCGGCATGCTGCTCAATGTCTCGGGACCGTCCGACCTCGGCCTGTTCGAGGTGAACGAGGCCGCGGAGATCGTGGCCAAGGCCGCGCACGCCGACGCCAACATCATCTTTGGCGCGGTGATCGACGACGGGCTCGGCGACGAGGTGCGCATCACGGTCATCGCCGCCGGGTTCGACCGCTACGAGGGCGAACGGCGACCCACCCGCCTCACGTCGCTCGGCCTCGATGACGACCTCGACCTCGACAACAACGGGATCGACTTCTCGATCGGCGCGAAGTCCGCCCAGGGCTCGGGTGACGAGGAGTTCGACGTCCCGGACTTCCTCCGCTGATCGAGCGAGTCGTCGGCGACACCAGGGTGGTCTTCACCGACCGCCACGGGGGCGTCTCGCGCGGATCCTACGAATCGGCGAACCTCGCCGACCATGTCGGCGATGACCCGGCCGCGGTCGCCGAGAACCGTCGCCGCACCGCGCGCCGCCTCGATGCGCCGGAACCCGCCACGTGGGTGCACCTGCGGCAGGTCCACGGCAACACGGTGGCTGCCGTCGCCGCGCGGCCGGCGGAGGCTCCTGACGCCGACGCGGTCGTCACGACGGCCACCGCCATCCCGCTCGTCATCCTCACCGCCGACTGCGCGCCGTTGGCGCTCATTGCCGACGGCGCCGCGGCCGCGGTCCACGCCGGGTGGGCGGGACTCGAGCAGGGTGTCGTCGAGCGGTCCGTCGCCGCGCTCGGGTCGGTGGCCCGCGGGCCGGTGCGCGCCGTCCTCGGGCCGTGCATCCATCCCGCGCGCTACGAGTTCGGCGCCGACCTGCTCGATCGTCTCGTCGCCCGGTTCGGCGACGAAGTCGCGGCTTCCACGGACGCCGGCGCACCCGCGCTCGACCTGCCGGCGGCCGTCCGCGTCGCTCTGCGCGCTGCCGGCGTCGACGACCTCGATGACGTCGGCGTCTGCACCGCGGCATCGCGCGACTACTTCTCGTACCGGCGTGACGGGGTCACCGGTCGGCAGGCGATGCTCGTCGTCCGCGACGCGTGAGCGTCGCCGACGCGGTCGCGGCCGTCCGCGCACGCATCGCGGCCGCGGCCGCGCGCGCAGGACGTGACCCGTCGCAGGTCGTGCTCGTCGCGGCGACGAAAGGCGTCGAAGCCGAGCGCGTTCGCGCTGCGGTCGCTGCCGGCGTCCCCGACGTCGGCGAGAACCGTGCACAGGAGCTGCTCACCAAGGCGCCGCTCGTCGATGGTGCGCGGTGGCACTTCGTCGGCACACTGCAACGGAACAAGGTGCGCGCGCTCGCACCGTGGATCGTGCTCTGGCACTCGGTCGACCGAGACGTGCTCGGTGCCGAGATCGCGCGGTGGGCGCCGGGAGCGTTCGTCCTCGTCGAGGTCAACCTTGCGGGAGAGCCGCAGAAGAGCGGCTGCGCGGTCGCCGACGTCGCACCGCTCGTCGACCAGTTGCGGGGGCTTGCGCTGCAGGTCGAGGGCCTGATGGCCGTTCCGCCCGCGGGCGAGGACCCTCGCCCCTGGTTCGTCGAGCTCCGCGAGCTGGCCGGACGTTGCGCTGTCGGGGAGCTCTCGATGGGCATGACCGACGACTTCGAGGTGGCGGTGGAGGAGGGCGCCACCATGGTCCGCATCGGCCGGGCGCTGTTCGGCGACCGCGGCGTGCCGACGCCTCCGGAGTCGCGACGGTAGGCTCATCGGGCGAGGAGGCAGTGGCGGATGGCTTCGTTGTGGCGTCGGACGATGGTCTACCTGGGGCTCCAGGACGACGATGAGCTCGACTACGGCGGTGACTACGAGCCCTACGGCGACTACGCGGAGCCGACGTCCGAGCCGCGCGGCGGGTCCGACTACGGCGAGGCCGAGCTCCCGCGCCGCGGCGGTACCGATCGCGGGGGTTCACGGGGGGACTCGGGCAGCGTGCGCGCGGCGCGCGACTACAGCGCCGATTCGGAGCCGGCGCGACGTGGCGGCGCGCGCGACGAGCCGCCAGCGCCCACGCCCCGCCCATCGGTCGTCCGCACGATCGGCCCGACGACGGCGGCGCGGGTCCACGTGATCGAGCCGTCCAGCTTCGGCGAAGCGCCGGAGGTCGGCGATCGGCTCAGGGCCAACCAGCCGGTGATCCTCAACCTGCAAGGGCTCCCGCGTGAGCTGCAGCGCCGGCTCATCGACTTCTCGAGCGGTCTCGCATATGCAGTCGGCGCGAAGATGTCCCGGGTCAACGACCAGGTGTTCCTGCTGACGCCGACCGACGTCGAGGTCTCGCAGGAAGAGAAGGAGCGCCTGCAGGCACGCGGGCTGTACCAAGCCTGACGCCGTGCTCGACATCCTCGCCTGGATCATCACCGCCTACCTCGTGATCCTGGCCGGACGGGCAGTCCTCTCGTGGTTCCCGGTGCACCAGGGCACGTTCCTGGGGTCGCTCTATTCGCTGCTCATCGACCTGACCGAGCCCGTCCTGCGGCCCGTACGGCGCGTGATCCCGCCCGCCGGCATGCTCGACACCTCGTTCATCGTGGTGTTCTTCGTGCTGATCATCCTGAGATCGGCACTCGCCGCGGGCTGACGCGACCCCCACAGGGCAACGGTCAGGGCGAATTTCGGGGGTTCCAGGGTGCGCGCTCCGGCGAGGACCCCTCGCTACGATTGCCCGCATGGACGTCACCCCTCAAGAACTCCGGGGCAGCGAGATCAAGGAAGCGTGGCGCGGCTTCAATCGCGACGAGGTCGACGACCTCCTCGAACGCGCCGCCGCGACGATCGAGAGCCTGACGCGAGAGGTGCACGACCTCCAGAGTCGTGGCCCGGTCGGGGACCCGAACGCGTTGCCCACGAACCGCGACGACGCGGACATGCTCCAACGGACGTTGCTGCTCGCGCAGCGCGCCGCCGACAACGCCGTCAACGAGGCACAGGCCAAGGCGCGGAAGCTCCTCGAAGAGTCCGAGGCGCGCGCGACAGCGTTGGTCAGCGATGCCGAGTCGACCGCGCGGCGCGTTTCCGACACCGAGCGTCGACGCCTCGAAGGCGAGATCCGCGAGCTCACGCGCCGCCGCGATCAGCTCGAGGCCGACGCCGACTCACTCGACGAGTACGTGGCCGGATACCGCGAGCGCGTCCGCGGCGCGATCGAAGCCGACCTCGACCGTCTGTCCGTCGGTTCGATCGAACCGCCGGTGGGGCGCCCGGAGCTCCACGAGGTCGAGCCGCTGCCCGACCGGCGCGATCACGGCTTCGACTCGGAGCGCGAGCCCGCACCCTGGGAGGCGGCCCGTGCGAGTGCCGCCGACGCGGCGTCCGAGCCCAACGCGTCGACGCCGCTGAATGAGCTGCCTCCGACGCAGCGCACGGAGTGGCCGCCGCGCGCCGAACCGGGCGCCACCGGCGAGCCTTCCGTCGCAGCCGCGGCACGCGCGGACTCACCATCACCCGCGCCGGCCGAGACCGGGACCGCCGCGGCAGGCTCACTGTCGTGGATGGCGGACGTGCAGACCTCCGCGCCGGGCGCCGACGCCGATGCACCCGCGCCGTGGGAGCAGCCGACGGCCGAGCACCAGGCGTTTGCCGCCGACGAACCAGGCGACACACCGTCTGGCGACGGCGACGACGACCTCGACGACGAGGCCTTCTTCGCGTCCCTGCGCGAGGCGGTTCGCGACGAAGCGCCGCTCGGGCCGCGCGACGACAACGGCTCGTTCCACGAAGAGGAGATCGACGAGCGGAGCAGCATCTTCCGGCGCCGCCGGTAGCCCTCAGTCAGGCTCTCCGTACCTCGATCCGCACCGGAGTGCCGTCGATGACAGTGTTCGCGCCCTCGGCGCCGAGCGCGTCACCTTCAATCTCGAGCTCGACCGCCAGCACCTCGCGCGCGATCCAGTCGCGGTGGGCGTGCGCGGCGGCTTCGACTCGGCCGGTCGTCACCACGCGCACGCGGACACGATCGGCAATATCGAAGTCGCGTTCCTTGCGCAGCTCATTGATCGCGCGAATGAGATCACGGGCGATCCCTTCGGCGCGGAGCTTGTCGTCGATCGTCGTGTCGAGCGCGATCGCACGGCCATCACCCTGCGCGAGGGCGAGCTCCTCGTGGGACCGCGCGCGGACCTCGATGTCCGCAGCCGTGAGTTCGACGGAGGAGCCGTCGTCGAGCGCCAGCGTGAAGTGGCCGTCTTCGTCGAGCGCGCGCTGCACGGTGGCGCCGTCGACGCGCGCGAGGGTGTCCTTCACGAGCGGCACGAGCTTGCCGACCTTCGGGCCGAGGACTCGGAAGTTCGGCACGACCGAGTAGTCGAGGAGACCCTCGAGACTCGTCACCGTCTCCAGTTGCTTGACGTTCAGCTCGTCGGCCACCTCGCGCGCGATCTCCTCCGAGAACGCGGCGCCGCCGGGAAGCATGACGAGCGCGCGGCGCAACGGCTGTCGCACCTTGATCTTCGCTTCCATGCGCGCCGCCAAGCCGAGTGAGACGATCGCGCGCGCTTGCGCCATCTCGTGCTCGAGCGCGCGGTCGCGCGCGGCATCGTCGGCGGACGGCCAGTCGAGGAGGTGCACCGACTCGTCGCGTCGCCGGAGGTTCTGCGACATTGCGTCCGCGACGAACGGTGTCATCGGCGCGAGCAGCCGCGTGACGGTCTCGAGCGCCTCGTGCAGCGTCGCGTGGGCAAGCGTGTCGGGTTGTCCGTCGGCGTTCCAGAAGCGCGACCGTGAGCGGCGCACGTACCAGTTCGAGAGGTCGTCGACGAAGGCGTCGAGGGCCTGTGCGGCGCGCAGGGCGTCGAAGACGTCGAGCGATTCCGTGACCGTGCGGACGGTGCCGTGCAGTCGGGAGCGGATCCACCGGTCGAGCACATGCGTCGGACGACCGCCCGTGCCGGTCAGCTCCCAGCCGTCGAGGTTGGCGTAGGTGACGAAGAACTTGTAGGTCTGCCACAGCGTCATGAGCACGCGCGTCGACTCGTCGATGCCTTCGGAGGAGACGCGCTTCGGTGTCCACGGTGACGACGACGAGAGGAAGTTCCAGCGCAGGGCGTCCGCGCCCTGCGACCCGAGGATCGTCCAGGGATCGATCACCGTCCCGCGCGATTTCGACATCCGCTGGCCCTCGCTGTTGAGCAGGAGCGCGAGGCACACGACGTTGCGGTACGGGGTGCGCCCGAACACCAGCGTGTTCACTGCGAGCAACGAGTAGAACCACCCGCGCGTCTGGTCGATGGCTTCGCAGATGAAGTCAGCGGGAAAGCGGCGCTCGAACAGCTCTTCGTGCTCGAAGGGGTAGTTGAACTGCCCGGCGGGCATCGCGCCGGAGTCGAACCATACGTCGAGCACGGCTTCGACCCTCCGGGCGGTTCCGCCCGAGCACTTTGGGCAGCCGATCACGACGTCGTCGACGTCCGGGCGGTGGAGATCGAGGTCGGCGAGGTCACGGCCGGCGAGCGCCTGCAGCTCGGCGAGCGACCCGACGCAGGTGTCGGCGGCGCAGTCACCGCACCGCCAGATCGGGAGCGGCGTCCCCCAGTACCGGTCGCGTGACAGGGCCCAGTCGACGTTGTTCTCCAGCCAGTCGCCGAAGCGGCCGTGCTTGATGTACTCGGGGTGCCAGCCGATCGACTCGTTCTCGGCGAGCAGTTCCCCCTTGTGTGCCGAGGTGCGGCCAAACCACTCGGGCTTCGCCCAGTAGATGAGCGGCGTGCCGCAACGCCAGCAGTGCGGATACGAGTGCGTGGAGTCGACGACTGCGAACAGGCGACCCGAGCTCGCCAGTTCGTCGATCAGGGCGGGGTCGGCGTCCTTCACGAACTGCCCGCGGTACGGGGTGGTGACGAACGTGGCCGCAGGCCCTACGGGATTGAGCATGGGGAGCCCTTCACGTTCGGCGATCTCGCGGTCGATCTCACCGAAGGCCGGCGCGAGGTGCACGATGCCCGATCCGTCGTCGACCGTGACGAAGTCGTCGGCGACGACCCGCGGTGCGTCGTCGGCATCGAGCGGCAGGAAGTCGAACGGTCGCTCGTAACGCAAGCCGACGAGCTCGTCAACCGGCACCGTGCCGACGATCTCGGCGCCGTCACCGACCACGGCGCCGAAACGGGCCGCGGCGAGCACGACGTCGCGCGATCCCTGCTCGCCGCGCACGCGGACGTACTCGATCGTGGGACCGACCGCGGCGGCCACGTTGGAGATCAGGGTCCACGGCGTCGTGGTCCACACGAGGAGGTCGAAGTCGCGATCGACCACGGGGAATCGGACGTAGACCGATGGTTCCGTGATGTCCTGGTACGCGTCGGGCTGGCCGAGCTCGTGGCTGGAGAGCGCGGT
The DNA here is from genome assembly GCA_046727575.1 of Actinomycetota bacterium. Taxonomy (GTDB): domain Bacteria; phylum Actinomycetota; class Acidimicrobiia; order IMCC26256; family DASPTH01; genus DASPTH01. The sequence goes on along the minus strand of JBKPCV010000206.1, from coordinate 766 downwards.
CCCGCACCGGCCGCAGTAGGGGACGACCTTGTAGCCCTCGTAGATGTCGCCGGCGTCCCAGATCTGCTTGAACTGCCACCAGACGCTCTCGATGTACTCGTTGGTGAGCGTCCAGTAGGCGTCTCTCGTGTCGAGCCACATCCCGATGCGAGCGGTGAGCGCCGACCAGTCCTCGACGTAGCGGAAGACCGACTCGCGGCACCGCTGGTTGAACGCCGCGATGCCATAGTCCTCGATGTCGTGCTTGTTCGTGAAGCCGAGCTCCTTCTCGACCTCGATCTCGACCGGGAGACCGTGACAGTCCCAACCCGCTTTGCGGGCGACGTACCGGCCGCGCATGGTGTGGTACCGCGGATAGACGTCCTTGAAGGTGCGGGCCCACACGTGGTGGAGGCCCGGCTGTCCGTTGGCGGTGGGTGGCCCCTCGTAGAACACCCACTCGGGCTGGCCCTCGCGGCGGCGGAGGCTTTCGGCGAACACGTCGTGCTCGCGCCAGCGTGCGAGGACGTCCTCCTCGAGCGCCACGAGGTCGAACGCGGGCACGGAATCGAACGGCACCCGTGTACTTTACGGGCACCTCCCAAACCCGAAGAGCGAAACGGTTGCGAGGCGGGTATCCCGGCTCGCAGTTGAGCGACCCGAGATGAAGGAGCGAAACGGTTGCGAGCCGGGTATCCGGGCTCGCAGTTGAGCGACCCGTGATGACGGAGCGAAACGGTTGCGAGCCGGGTGTCCCGGCTCGCAGTTGAGCGACCCGAGATGAAGG
>JBKPCV010000205.1:0-5418 GCA_046727575.1 Actinomycetota bacterium | reverse complement strand
CACATGCACTACGTGATCATGGGCCTCGTGCTCGGCGCGTTCGCCGGCGTGTACTACTGGTTCCCCAAGATGACGGGCATGATGTTGAACGACCGGCTCGGGAAGATCCACTTCTTGGCGTTATTCGTTGGCAGCAACGTCACCTTTTTCGTGCAGCACCAGCTGGGACTCGACGGCATGCCGCGGCGCGTGGCCACCTACCGCGAGTCCGACGGTTGGGGCACGCTGAACCTCATCTCGACGATCGGGGCCTACATCCTCGCCATCGGCGTGCTCGCGTTCCTCTGGAATCTCGTCGTCTCGCTGCGCAGGGGCGCGCCCGCCGGTCCTGATCCCTGGGGTGGACACACCCTCGAATGGGCGACCGCGTCGCCCCCGCCCGAGCACAACTTCGATTCGCTGCCGCCCATTCGCTCGGAGCGGCCGCTGTGGGACCTGCATCATCCCGATCTAGCTCGCGATCGCGAGCCCACACACGGGGGCACAAGGGCATGATGCGCAGCGAAGCGCGTGTGTTCCTCGGTGTGACGGGGTTCTTCGCGGTGATCGGCATCGTCTACTGGTTCACGTCGTACGAGGACGCCGGCTCGGTGATGCTCGCCGCGTGCGCGGGCATGGGCTTTCTTGCCGGCGCCGCGATCTTGGTGCTCTCGCGCGATGCCGCACCCCGAGCGGAAGACGATCCCGACGCCAGTCCCGCGGAAGGTGCCGGCATCGTCGACGTCTTCCCCATCTACTCGATCTGGCCGTTCGCGGTCGGTCTCAGTAGCGCCCTGGCGGCGAGTGGCTTCGCGTTCGGTTCCTGGCTCGTGATCATCGGGGGCGGCGCGTTCGCAGTGTCGGTGATCTGCTGGATCCTCGACGTTCGCAGAGAGCGCGTCCCGATGCCCAGTCAGGCCGAGGGCGACGGCTCGACGTCTTCTCCCGCCTCGACGTAGCCGCCCTCGCGGGTACGCACCAGCACCGCCAACGCGTCGGCGCGCACCCGCTCGCGCGCCGCGAGCTCCTTGCAGAGCCGATACGTGACGTAGTAGGTGACGACCGGGAGCACGAGGACCAGGCCGCGGAACACGTACACGACGTCGTTCACCGACAGGTTGAAGTGCGCGGCGATCACGTCGTCCCCGCCCGCGATGAACAGCAGCACGTAGAACGTGAGGACCGCGACCCCGAGGCCCGACCGAACGGGCCGGTCGCGTGGGGAGTCGAGCAGGTGGTGCTCGGCGTAGTCCTTCGTCACGCGCTGCTCGATCCATGGCCACGCGTACACGAGGGCAAACGTCAACCCCGGCAACAGCACGCCCGGGAAGAACGGGTTGGGGATCTCGAAGCCTGCGACGCGGATCTCCCACGGGGGCATGAGCCGGAGCGCGCCCTCGAGCCATCCGATGTACCAGTCGGGCTGCGAGGCGGAACTAACGGCCTGCGTCTGGAACGGGCCATAGAGCCAGATCGGATTGATCTGCGCGAGCCCGCCCAGCGCCGCGCACACGGAAAACACGAAGAAGAACAGTCCGAGCGTCTTCGCGGTGAACGTCGGCCACAACTTCGAGCCCACGACGTTGTGCTCCGTGCGTCCGCGGATACGGAACTGTGTGTGCTTCTGCCGAACGACGATCGCGAGATGCGCAACGAGGAGCCCGACGATCAACGCGGGAACGATCAGCACGTGGATCACGAACAGCCGCGAGATGATGTCGTCGCTCGGGAACTCACCGCCGAACACCAGGAAGCTGAGCCACGGTCCGAGGAACGGCACCGACTCGAGCACCGAGTACGCGATGCGCAAGCCGGTTCCGGACAATTGATCGTCCGGCAGGCTGTATCCCGTGAAGCCGTTCGCCAACGCGAGGAGCAGGAGCGTCACGCCGATCACCCAGTTCAACTCCCGCGGACGCCGAAACGCGCCGGTGAAGAAGATGCGCATCATGTGGACGATGATCGCCCCGATGAACAGCAGCGCCGACCAGTGGTGTATCTGGCGCATCACCAGTCCCGCGCGCACGTCGAACGTCACCTTCAGCGTCGACTCGTACGCGGCGGACATCTGCGCGCCCTTCAAGGGCGCATAGCTCCCGCGGTAGACCACCTCACGGGAGTCGGGAACGAAGAAGAACGTGAGGTACACCCCGGTGAGGATCAGGATCACGAGGCAATACATCGCGATCTCGCCGATCATGAACGACCAGTGATCCGGGAAGACCTTGTTCAGCGCGGTGCGCGCGAACCGCGCCGCTCCGAGCCTGTTGTCGAGCCACCGTACGAACCGACGGATCAGCATCAGGTCTCGCGGTCCCAGAACCCGGGTCCGATCGGTTCTTCGTAGTCGCGCTGCGACCGCAACTGACCGTCGCTGTCGGTCATCAGCGGCAGTTGCGGAAGTGACCGGGTCGCGGGGCCGAAGACCGGCGTCGCCCCGGTGAGCACCTCGAACGTCGATTGGTGGCACGGGCACAACAGCCGTTTGATCGCTTGCTGATAGAGCCCGACCGGGCACCCCGCGTGGGTGCAGACCTTGGAGTAGGCGACGTACCCCTCGGGCGCCCACGTCTCGCGGCCGGGGCGCGTGGTGACCGCCTCGTCGCTCACCCGGATCAGGAGGGTCTGCGAGTCGGCCGAGCCCACCGCGCCTTCGGGGAACACCGTGATCACGCCGCCAACCTCGAGGTCACCGGCATTGACCGGGTTGCCGCGCTCGTCGACGACGCGAGACCCCTTGCGCCATCTCGTCACGAAGAACGAGTTGCGCGGGCGCGGCCCGAGCGACGCGATCGGGAAGAGCGCCGCCAAGCCGAGCGCGCCCGCCGCCGCGCCGAACATCCGGAGCAGGAAGCGGCGGCGCGCCAGCGCGTGGTCCGTGCCTTCCTCACCCTCGGCGTCGTCGAACAGCCGGCGGAAGTCCTGCTCGAAGGCGGTGACGTCAGCGTCGGTCGAGGCGAGCGGCTCACGTTCCTCGACGAAGGGCCCTTGCGGCAAGAGCTTCCTCGCCGCGACGACGAACGCGTAGCCCAACCCTCCGAGCGCAAGCGCAAGCAGGATTCCCTCGATCTGGCTCTGTCCGCCGAGCCCATAGAGCACCGTCAGGCCGAGGGCCGAGGCGGTGGTCAGCCCGAGCGCCGCCGCGATCTGGCGCGTGGCGCGCTGTTCAACCCCGCCGCGCCGGTGGCCGCTGGCAGGGTTACCCGGCTCACGACGCTCGCTCATGCTTCCCGCTCTCGGCGGCCATCACCATGGTTCGCTCGCTGCGAGCCCGGGATACCCGGGCTCGCGGACGCGCGCTCACGTGCCGCCGGGCCGCTCGGGCCACGCTCGCTGCTCGCCGGGTTACCCGGCTCACGACGCTCGCTCATGCTTCTCCTCGATGCGGCGGCTGACGAAGAGCAGCAGCGGGATCCCGAGCAGGAGTGCGACCATCCCCTCGGTGATCGGGCCGATGCGGCCGAGCGAGAAGCCGCCGGGGTCCTCCGGGTCGCGCAGGTACCGGACGTACCGCACGATCGAGTTGAGCTGGTGATCGGACAACGTGTCGGGCCCGAACACCGGCATCTGTCCGGGACCGGTCCGGATCGCCTCGCCGATCTGCTGCGCGGTCGCACTGTTGAGTGCCGGCGCGTCGCTGCCGTAGCTCAATGCTCCTCCGACACCGGACGCGCTGTGGCACGCGGCGCAGTTGTTCAGGAAGAGACTCGATCCGAGGCTGAGGTCGCCGTCGGCGGGGTTCACGTCGGGGATCGGCGGTCCGTCGCCCAGTGAGGCCACGTACGCGACCAGGGCGTCGATCTCTTCATGGTTGAACGCCCGCGGCTTGCGGACGGCCTGCGTGTCGGGGTCGGCGAGCGGCATGCGCCCCGTGGTCAGCTGGAAGTCCGCGGCGGCGGCGCCGACGCCGATCAGCGACGGACCTTTCTCAGTGCCGCCGCCGTCCGCACCATGGCAGCTGGAGCACGACGTGAGAAAGAGCTGGTGACCCTTCGCGACCTGGTCGGGCGACGACGTGCCGGTCTGGGCGCGCAGGGCACCCGGACCCGCGAAGGCGGTCGCGGTGAAGACTGCCAACGCGGGCGCGGCCGCGAATACCACGACGGCCAGCTTGCGGATCGTCACGGCTCGACCGATGCGTTCCCCATCGGGCTCTACCGCAGCACGAAGAGCGTGAAGAACAGGAAGATCCACACGAGATCGACGAAGTGCCAGAAGTACTCGACCGACTCGCACGCCGGCGCACGACGCTCCAGGCTGGCGCCGCCCGTCGTGATTGCGATCGCAGTGATGATCAGGAGCAGCCCGGCGAACACGTGCGCGGCGTGGAAGCCCGTCATCACGTAGTACATCGAGCCGTATGAATTCGATGATGGACTGAAGTCGAGTACGAAGAACTCACGGACCTGATTGGCGAAGAACACTGCGCCGAGCGCGATCGTGATCACCATCCACCGGTGCATCGTGGTGCGATCGCCGTGATTGCGTGCGCTGCCGGCGAAATGCAGGGTCACGCTCGAGCTGATCAGCACCACCGTGGCGAGCGCTGCCGCCACCGTCTCCAGGTGAGTGCCGAGCGGCGGCCACACGGCCGCATTCGCCCGCAGCGTGAAGTAGGCCGCGAACAGCCCGCCGAAGAACATGAGCTCCGACGCGAGCCAGACGACGGTGCCGACGGCGAGCAGCGAGGGCCGGCGCGCCGGTTGTTCGAGCGTGACACCCTCCGCCACGCGGCGATGATGGCACACCACTACCCTCAGCCACGTGAGCCTCGGCGCGGTGACCGACGCCGTCTACCTGGCGCCACCGCGACCGTCGTGGTCATCACTGCTTGGCCACTGGTCGCTCGACCCAATGTTCGTGCTCTTGGTGCTCGCCGGCGTTCTGTACGTCACCGGCGTCGATCGCCTCGCGCGCAGGGGTCGTCAGTGGCAGAGAAGCCGGTCGCTCGCGTTCCTGGCCGGGCTCGTGGTGATCTTCCTGGCCACGCAGTCGGGCCTCGCCCAGTACGACCGGACGCTCTTCAGTTTCCACGTCGTACAGCACGTGGCGCTCGGAATGGTCGCGCCGTTGCTCCTGGTGCTCGGCGCACCGGTCACGCTGACTCTGCAGGCCGCGCCGCGCCGGGTGCAGGAGCGGCTCGTGCGCGTGCTGCGCAGCCGCCCGGTCATCGTCGTCACGCACCCGGTCACGGTGTGGGCGCTGTTCGGCGGCACGCTCGTCGTCCTGTACTTCACAGGTCTCTACGAGCTGTCGCTGCAGCACGACACCGTGCACGCGATCGTGCACGTCCACTTCGTGGCGATCGGCTTCCTGTTCATGGGTTACGTCGTAGGGATCGACCCGCTCGCGTTCCGGATGCGGTATGGCGCGCGCCTGCTCTACGTGCTCGTCCTGCTCCCGTTCCACGCGTTCCTCGGCGCCGCGTTGCTCGGGACC
>JBKPCV010000204.1:0-3417 GCA_046727575.1 Actinomycetota bacterium | reverse complement strand
GTCCGTACCCTTGTGCGCTGGTCGACGTCGTTGGTGGCGGAGGGCCCGTCTGTGGCGAAAGCTGTCGCGCCAAGGGCGAGCACCACCGCCGCGACACCAGCAGCCGCGACAAGCGGCTTCGTTCGATGTTTCACGAATTACCTCCCGGGAGAGCGATCGCTACGATTCGTCGCCCGTCTGTCTACGACGAATGAGGCGGAGATTGAAGGACAGGAAGCCGCGAAGACCGCGACAGTTTCCCGTCAATCGCAGGAAACGCGCGCTTCGCGATTCAGGCGGTCAATCCTCGGGCGCGACTCCGCCCGCCCACATGGCCGTCGGCGAGCCGGAACCCCTCGCCACGGACGGTGAGCAGGAAACGTGGATGCGCGGAGTCGTCCTCGATCTTCTCGCGCACGCGTCGCACGTGCGCCATGATGCGCTCGCCGTCGTCGGCGGGTGCCGAACCGTAGAGCGCCCGGTTGAGCTCCTCGCGTGTCACCACCGCACCTTGGGCCGATACGAGCGCGACGAGCAGACGGAACTGCAGCTTCGTCAACGAGATCGGCTCGCCTCGCCACGTCGCGGATCGCCGCGCACCGTCGAGCGCGAGCGCGCCCCAGCTCATGCGCTCGCGGGGCATGGCATCGGATCGCAGCCGGAGCAGCGCGCGGGCCGCAGCGCCGACCTCGCGCATCGTTGCGCCGCCGGGGACGACCGCCTCGACGCCGCGATCGAGCAGATCCGCAACCGAGCCCGATTCGGCGATCGCGAGCAACGGCGCGTCGGAGCGTTCTCGTAAGGAGCGGAGGAACTCCGCGCTCTTCCTGTCGTCGCTCTCGACCAGCGACGACGCCACCGCCACGAGGTCGAAGTGCCTGGCATCGAGCAGATCGAAGAACCGCGTGGAGTCGAACGCAAGCGTCGGGTCGAATCCGCGAGCAGAAAGTTCGTGAGCGAGCCTTCCGGCGCGGGTCGCATCATGATCACCGAGGAGCAACGAATGGTGCGCCTGATGAAGGTGCCGGTTCACGGATTGCCCTGCCTTCCTCCCCCGGTATCGCGCACACATAGTGGTCCCCCACCACTCGCCGTGGCAAAACGGGGGGCGTCGACCAGCGTCCTCCGAGCGCCGGCCTCATGACACTCGGGCCGATCGGGTGGGTCAGGCCTGCTTCGTGAGCGGGATCTTGTAGAGGTCGGACCAGTTGGTGCCGACGATGCGCGCCTTGCTCTCCTCCGGGAGCGGCAGCTTGTCGAAGGTGTCGACGGCGTGCGGGTACTTCGAGTCCCCGTGGGGGTAGTCGGTCGAGAAGATGAGCTTCTCGTCACCGAACGTATCGACGAAGTGGGTCACGGGCATCTCGTCGGCCTCGACCGAGATCCAGCAGTTGCGCTTGAAGTACTCCGAGGGCGGCATCCGGAGGTCGGGCGCCTCCCACGCGCCGGTCCACTCGTAGTGCTCGTCGAGCCGATACAGGAACCACGGTGCCCAGGAGCAGTTGCTTTCGAGCAGTGCCACCCGCAAGTTCGGGAAGCGTTCGAGGATGCCACCGCCACAGAAGCAGGCGGTCGCGAACTGGATGCCGAGCGGCTGACTGAAGGTGTGCCAGAGCATCAGCGTGTCGAGCACTCCGAGGCTGAAGTCCGGCGTGAGATAGGTCTGCCCGCCCCCGTGGAACGACACCGGGACGTCGAGCCGCTCGATCTCCGCCCAGAGTGGGTCGTAGGCGGGGTGGTGCCAGGGACGGCGGTTGACCGTCGAAGGTGCGAGGAAGATCGCCTTGAAGCCGAGCTCCTCCACACAGCGCCCGGATTCCTCCACGGCGCCCGCGACGTCGTGGGGCGCGACCATGCCCGCTCCGAACATGCGGTTCGGGGCGAAGTCGCAGAAGTCCCTCATCCAGTCGTTGTACGCACGAGCGATCGCGTCGGCGAAGTCGGGTTCGAGCCCGTCGAGGCCGACCTGCTCGACCGAGTCGAGGCCGAGGACGAACAGGCCTCGGGACGGGAAGAGCACCGCGAGGTCGAGCCCCTCGGCGTCCATCGCGTCCACCTGTGACTGCGCGTCCCAGCCTCGCGCCTCGGACGCGGCGTACGCATTGTCGTGCTCGGGTCGCCACCCGCTCCGCCCAGCGTCCGTGAGGCGCACCGGTCGCACCGCTCCGAGGCGCAGCATCACCGAGTTCTTCACCTTCACCCGCATGTCGCGGGGTATCTCGGACAGGCCGCGGGGAGCCACGTGCGCGTACGCGGGGTCGATGTACCGCTCCCACAGGTCGGCTGGTTCCATCACGTGGAGGTCGCTGTCGCAGATCACGTGGTCACGAAGGCTCATGGGGCTGCCCCGTTCTCGTCGTTGCTGGCGCGCACGTTGCCCTGACCGTAGTCTCGCCGCCATGCGCGTCGGAATGATCGGGCTCGGCAACATCGGCGGCCACATCGCGAGGAACCTCGTGACCGACGGCCACGAGGTAACGGTTTTCGACGTCGATCCCGAGCGCGTCGCCGCGATCGACGGCGCGGACGCGGCCCCCTCCGCGTCGACGGTGGGGAAGAACTGTGAGGTCACCCTGTTGTCCCTCCCGAGCCCGACGGCGGTGCGCCAGGTGGCGCAGGCGTGGGCGACGGCTGCACCGGCGGGCGCGATCCTCGTCGACCTCTCGACCAACAGCCCCGAGGTCGTGCGCGATCTGGGCGCGCAACTCTCGGCGTCGGGTCACCACCTCGTCGAAGCGCCGTTGACCGGCGGATCGCCCGGCGCCGAGCACCGGATGCTGGTGTTCATGGTGGGCGGCGACGACGACGCGGTCGGACGCGTGCGACCCGTGATCGAGCCCCTCGGTCGGGCGACCTTCCACCTCGGCGGGCTGGGTCTCGGCAACACGATGAAGCTGGTCAACAGCCTGCTCGCCTACGCCGCGACGTGGGCCAGCCTCGAGGGGCTCTCGCTCTGTGCCAAGGCCGGGATCCCGGTGCAACGGGCCGTCGAAGTGCTCCGCACCGGCGGTACGACCAACTTCTACCTCGAGCGCATGGTCGAGGGCATTGACGAGCGTGACCGCCCCACGAGCTTCGCGCTCGAGCTCGCCGCGAAGGACATGGGGCTGGTCGTCGACACCGGTCGCGCACTCGCGGTGCCCACGCCTGCGGGGTCGGCGTTGCTCCAGGTGCTCGTCGGCGCGGTCGCGGGCGGGCTCGGCGACCACGACTGGAGCGACCTCGTCACCGCGGCCGAGCGGCAAGGCGGCCTCGAGCTCCGCTGGAACGCCGACTGACGCTTTGCCACCCGCCCGTTTTGGCGTCAATGACTGGTGGATCGCGACAGTCTCCGACGCCAAAAGCGTCAGGTGTCTGAGTCAGTCGCCGAGCACGTCGGCGGCCACCCGGAGTGCGGCGACGGCAGCAGGGACGCCCGCGTACACCGCGACCTGCATG
>JBKPCV010000203.1:0-10758 GCA_046727575.1 Actinomycetota bacterium | reverse complement strand
TCGTGCTGCCCGCGCTGACGGCGATGGACGACACGATCACGGCCTACCGGCTCCTCACCGAGACCGCGTGCCCCTCATGGCTCTATCCCGTGACGATGGGGGCCACGACCATCTGGGAACGGTGGGACAGCATGCTGCCGGACGGCTCCATCAACGCCGGGGAGATGACATCGTTCAACCACTATGCGCTCGGCGGCGTGGCCGACTGGCTGCACCGAGTCGTCGGCGGCATCGCTCCGGATGCACCGGGTTACCGGCGACTTCGCTTCGCGCCGGTGCCGGGACGCGGCGTCGTCCGGGCGGCGAGCTCACTCCGCACCCCGTACGGGCGGGCAGCGTGTGCGTGGGCGGTTGAGGGCACCGACGTGACGCTCGAGGTCGAGGTCCCGCCGAACACGTCGGCCACGGTCGTGCGCCCGGGTCTGGATGACGAGCCGCTGACCGTGCTCGCCGGGAGCCACCGCTGGGACTACGCGGTCCGTGACTCGGTCGCGGCCAAGTGGGTAGATGCTCCGACCGGAGGTTGAGCGAAGACTTTTGGGGGTCTGACCTCGGGGGTGCCGCAGCTACATGCGCGTCATTCGGACTGCGATGAACGGCGGCCTGGCAGCTCGATGCGGAACGACCCGGAGTACGTGCCGTCGAGGCGCTCCACCGTCATCTGCGGTAACTCACGTCTTCGCCCAGGTGTGCGGTTCGCGCACTTCAGGCGGAGAGGTTGTGCCGCGCAATTGCCACGGTCCTTCAGTTCCGCACATCGACAACGACGCGGCCGGTGTTCTCACCTGCGAGCATGGTCGCTGCCGCATCAATCGATTCGTGCAGCCGAATCTCGCGCCCGACGGCCTCGATGAGATCGCGCGGTAGCAGCTCGCTCAGCCTCTTCCAGGCGTCAACTCGAGCAGGGATCGGCGCGCGCACCGACTCGATGCCCACCAAACGAACGCCTCGGAGAATGAACGGAGCCACTGACGTCGGTAAGTCCATACTTCCGGCATTCCCACATGCGACGACCGTGCCACCGTATTGGGTCGCGGAGATGACGCCCGCAAGTACCGCGCCGCCGACGTTGTCGATGGCAGCCTGCCAACGCTGCTTCGACAGCGGTCGCAGGTTTGCGCCCAGCTCGTCGCGGTCGATGATGTCCCTCGCACCGAGCTCGTTGAGATACTGCGCCGCCCGGCTCTTGCCCGTTGCTGCGATCACGTCGATACCCAACGAAGCCAAGATCGCGATCGCAAAGCTGCCCACTCCGCCGGTCGCGCCGGTCACGAGGACCGGGCCGTCCCTCGCGTCGAGTCCTTCCTGCTGCAGTGCACGAACTGCCAACATCGCCGTGAAGCCGGCGGTGCCGAGCACCATGCAGTCCCGCGTGGAGAGATCCGCAGGCTTCGCGATCAGCCACTCGCCGTGAACCCGGGCGCGTTGGGCCAGGCCGCCCCAGCGCTCCTCGCCGACTCCCCACCCGTTCAGAACGACTTGGTCCCCTGGGCGCCAGCCGTCGTGTTCGCTCGATACGACGGTGCCGGCAAAGTCGACGCCGGGCACCATGGGAAAGCTTCGCACGACCGGTCGGCCGCGCAGCATCGCCAACGCGTCCTTGAAGTTCACGGTGGAGTACTCGATCGCAACCGTGACGTCGCCTTCGGGCAGCTCGGCGTCATCGACGTCGCGGACGAACGTCGCCACGCCGCCGTTCGCCTCCGAAATCACGACCGCGCGCACACGCACTCCCAGAGCGCAGACCGGTCTCGCTGCCGACGCGAGCACGTTAATGCCTTCGGGCATGAACAACAGCACGTTCGGTCGAGGCATGGTCGCTCCCTCGTCTGGCGTCGTTTGCGATCATCGCACCAGGCCATCCCTACGTCGGTCGTGTAGCCCGTGCGCTGAGGCTCGGATCACTGTCGTGCGCACGGACCCGGAACGTCCATCGGTGTCGGTCGCGATCGCGCGCCAGAGTCGATCCCGATCCCAGCCTGACGACAGCGCGGGATCGTCAAGCGGCACCGGCTCCACTTCGAGTCGCGCCGGTCGCGGTTCGAAGCGGATGACTGCACGGTCGTACTGCAGCGTGCCGTTGTGATGTCGACGCCGGACTGGTCGCGGAGCAGGAGATGCAGCCCACGGGCGCGGGGCGATGCAGAGTCCACGCGTCGGTCACGACGACACCTCGGCCTCGCTCGAGGCGGATGCTTCGCCCCCAGTGTTCGATTCCCGCCTCGTCGGGATAAGCACCGCCGAGATCGAGGGTGAGCTCCGCGCGGTCGGCACGGTCGGAGCAACCCAGCAGCTCGGCGGCGTACTCCCGGCCGGCGGCCTGCTCGGTTCCGGCGACGAGCGGGACGTTGTGGTACGCCGAATCCACCAGAAGTCACGCGTCGCGCAGGGGTCGAGGACCCGCCGCCGAACTTCGCTGGAGATCCGACGGGTCACCGGGGGCGCGGCCTGCTGTAGCGCATCGCCGACGAGACGCATGGTCCAGGCCAGCGCGCCGGCCGTCTCGCCGACCACGAGGTCGCGCAGGATCCTCCGGCGAGCGGAGTACGCCTGGAAGTAAGGGTCGCCCGCGCCGGTGCGAGCGAATTCGAGGAACAGGGTTGCGGGAAGCGCTGGGATCGGTTCGGAGGCGGCTCGCTCCGCGCGCTCGATCGTGGCGGCCCGCACGTCGCCGCCGAGCGGCGGCGGGTGCCACGGCGGCAGCGGCGCGAGCACCGGGCGCAGCTCCTCGAGCGGCCAAGCGGTTGCTGAGCGAGAGCGCGGGTTCGGTGGTCATCGTGTCCCCGTCGTTGTCCGTTCGAGCATCACTGGATGAGCGCGTCGACATCGTCGAGCGCGCCGCGGTCGCAGAGGACGACGACCGTGCCGCCGCAGCCGCCGCCGCTCGACCGAGCGCCGTACACGCCGGCTCGGCTCGACGCCGCTTCGACAACTGCGCTCGCAGCGAGATGGCCGAGTCCCATCGCGTCGTAGCCGGCGTTGCTCGCGGCCATGAGTGGACTCAGCGCGGCGACATCGCCTTGTTCGAGATGCGCGACCGCGCGCTCGGTCCGCGCGTGCTCCTCGACGCCGAAACAGGTCGCGGCCCGCACGGGATACGCCTCGGTGGGATCGACGGTGGTGACGTCGTCATCGATGTCGCCCCACCGGTCGAGGAACGCCGCGCCGTCGAGCGCCTCGGGCAGCTCGTCGAGCGCGTCGGGCGGGAGCTCGCTCACGCACGACCATGTGCGCCTGAGCGCTTCTTCGACGATCCGCTTGCCCATGAACGCGGCCGCGCGCGCTCGCCGGTAGGGCGCACCGCTCACGTCATGTTCCGCGCCGGTCGGCCAGCCGACGACTTCGACACCCGGTGGGAGCGGCACCGAGGGCGCGACCGACACTATGGGTCGCTCACTGCGAGCCGGGATACCCGTCTCGCGGTCGTTCGCTTCTACCGGCCGGCACAAGATCGGCAGGATCGCGCCGGGCGTGCCGACGGCGACGGTGACCTGGTCCATGATCCCGCACGGCGCACCGACGACATGGTTCTCCGCCTCCTGGCAGAGCGCGGCGAGACGCAGCGGGTCGACCGCGTCGGCGCCGAGCGCGCGCGCCGTTGCGACCTCGAGCGCCGCGCTCGACGACACGCCAACCGACTGCGGGACGTCCGACGACACCACGAGCCGCGCGCTCGGTGGATCGATCACGCCGTGCCGCACCAACACGAGCGCGACACCGACGAGGTAGTGCGTCCAACGCGGTTGCTGGTGCAGCGCATCACGGATGTCGGGGTACGGGAGTCGCGCGACCTGCGCGACCTCGGCGACCGAGAAGGTCACGGGACCGACGACGAATGCGTCGGCTGGTTCGGCGACGACCGTCGTCGCGAGCTGCGTGGGGATCTCGAGGACGAGCGCGCCGGAGTAGTCGGCGACCCCGCCGAGCAGATCCAGACGACCGGGCGCGCTACCGCGCGAGCAGCTCATCGACGAGCTCCGCAAGGACGGGTCCGATACGAGCAGCGAGTGCTTCGTTCGCGTAGCCCACCCACGCGACTGGTGACGTCGTGTCGAGCGGCGCGTCGAGCGGCCGGCCCCACGGATCCGTCACGACGCCGCCGGCCTCTTCGAGCAGCATCGCGGTGCAGACGTCGTAGGGATGACAGGCGAGGGCGTCGGGATCGACGAGTGGGCGGAGGTCGGCGACGAACCGGTCGCGGCCGGTGACGAGCTCGTGGAGCTGCCCGCCGGAGGAGATGTACTCGTCGTCGAAGACGTTGCGGCAGTCGAGCCGTCGGAACAGCTCGGCCTCGAGCTGGGCGAGCGCGGGCTTTCCCGGCACGAAGAACTTGGCGAGCCCGCCGAAGCCGTGCTCGAGGTCGTGGGCCGACGACGGCCGGACCACCAGCGGCGACCGTGCGCGGTCGCGGAGATCGACCCGTTCCGCCACGACCCCACTCCCCCGAACCCCGCTGAGCTGATCGGCCGCGCCCTGCTTGACGGTCGGTAGCTCGGTCATCGCGGCGGCGACGACGTCGCGCAGCGAGCCGCCACGCGGCGCGGCCGCGGCGAGGCACCACGCGGGACGCTTGTCGTACATCAATCCTCGGGTGCCGTCGATCGGGTCGACGATCACGGTCCACCCCGGGGCGCGCCCGACAACCACTGGTTCGTCGAGCCCCTCGGACACCAGCTCGACACCGGGCCAGTGCTTCTCGAACCAACGGATCAACGTGTCGTCGGCGACGCGGTCGATCGCGTAGATGGTGTCGGCGGCGGTCTCGCCCTCGATCGTCGTCATGTCGATGCCACGTACATCGGTGACGACGGCGCGGATGTGGTCGCCGAGCTCGCGGAGCAGGCGACCGGCGTCCTCAGCCGAGGGCGTCACGGAGCTCCGCCGCCTTCTCGTCGGGATCGGATTCGTTGGTCATTGAGCCGCCCCCGATCTCCGGGCCGGCCAGGTACTTGAGCAACCCCGGCGCGCGCAGGGGTGGGTGGAACTCGACGTGGAACGGGTAGTGCGGATGGTCACCGACCGGCGCCTGGTGCACCGCGAGCACGTACGGCATGCGCAGGTTCCACAGCGCGTCGTAGCACCGAACGACGTCGCGCAGCACGAGCGCGAGTGAGCGGCACTCGCCGTCGTCGAGAACGGTCAGCGACGTCACGGAACGTCGCGGCAACACGTGAACCTCGTACGCGTACCGCGCGAACCAGGGAACGCAGGCGAAGAAGTGCTCGCCCTCGCTGATCACGCGCGGTCCAGCCCGCTCTCGTTGTACGACGTCCTCCAGTAGCAACCGCCCGGTCCGCTCGTGGTGCTCCGCCGCGACCGCCGCTTCGCGCGCCGTCGTCTCGTACACGAGCGCGCCGGCGTAGATCTGGCAGTGCGGATGCGGGTTGGAGGTGCCGACCGCGGCGCCGCGGTTCTCGAAGATCAGGACGTGCGCGACGTCGTCGCGCGCTTGGAGCGCACGCGTGCGCTCGCGCCACGTCGCAATCACTGCGGTGACTTCCGCGTCGTCGAGGTCGGCCATCGACCGGTTCGGGTCGTGGTGATAGCACACGACCTCGGCGATCCCGACGGCGCGCCTTGTGCGGTAGAGCTCGTCGCCGGGAGTCGGCTCTGGCGCGGCAGGCGAGAGCACCGGCAGGTCGTTGGTGAAGACGAACACGCCGCGGTAGTCGGGGTTCGTCGTGTTGATGCGCCGACCGAGCGGCGCAAGCGCGTTGTCCTCCGGCGCGGACACCTCGTCGTGAGCAACCACCTCCCCGATCCACGGACGCGCGCCCCGATGCGCCGTGAACAGCACCCACTCGGCGCGGAACGGATGCCAGCGCAGTTCCCAGGTCATTGCGACCGCTGACGATCAGCGCCGCGCTTCGATGCGCACGATTCGTAGTTCGCATCCCTCGGCGGTGGCGGTGACCGTGATCACGCCTGCACCTGTCGGCCGCACCACTGCAAGCGCGCGACCATCGAAGGTCGTGTGGACCGCGTCGGTGAAGCCCTCTTCGGTGCGCGGATTTGCGCTGCCGAACCCCTGCAACACCCCGGGGCCGTCGAGCTCGACGGTGATCTTCCGATCGGCTGTGGTGTAGAGCGACCCGGCCTGGTCGACGAGCGTGAGCTCGACGTAGGCGAGGTCGGTCCCGTCAGCCGAGATCGCGGAGCGGTCGACGCGGGCGTCGAGCAGCACCGGGCCCGTCGCCGACCGCAGGCTCGTGCGCCCGATCTCCTCGCCCTCGCGCCACGCGACCGCTTCCAGCAGACCCGGCTCGTAGTTGGTCTCGAACTCGGCGCGGAACCGGTGGTCGGCACCGGCGGGCTGCCGACCGAGCGACCGTCCGTTCACGATCAGTTCCACCTCGTCGGCGTCGGCATAGACCTCGACCACGACCAGTGCATCCTCGTGGCCTTCCCAGCTCCAGCTCGACACCACGTCGCTCCACGACCACGGGCTCGCGTGCACGACCGTCCGGCCGTAATGCTCGGGACGGCGGATGGCGAGGTACGGATCGGTGCGGCGGCCGAAGACGATCTCCCGGGCGTACGACTGCGGACGGCGGTGACCGGTGATGTCGATGTCGCCGCACCAGGCGGTGAGCCACGGGTAGTCGCCGAGGAACGCGGACATGCCAAGAGCGTTGGGCTGCTCCCCGTACTCCACCCGACCGATGCCCGCCTCTCCGAGGTAGTCCCAGCCGGTCCAGGTGAAGTCACCGACGACCTGCGGGTTGCGAAGCACCGCGGCCCAGTCGGCGTCAATGGACGGCGGCTGAGACTCCGTCGCGACGATCATCCGGTGCGGGAAGAGCTCGTGATCGAGATCGAAGCGGGTGGCCATGTAGTTGTATCCGGCGACGTCGAGGTGCGCGAACGCTTCCGCGGTCTTGGCCGCGACAACGGGCGACCGCATCGCCGGCAGCATGATGTCGGCCAGGTTCGTCGCCGCGGTGTTGACCCCGGTCTCCTCGTCGGTCCCGGTTGCCGTCGCCGAGTTGCGGATCTCGTCGAAGAGCTCCGTGCCGCCGACGAGCAGGCCGCTCACCGCCTGCGTGACAAACCGGGTGTCGTCGATCGCCCTCAGCTTCTCCGCCAACGCGCGACCGACCTGCACGCCCACCGGGGTCGAACCGTCGGGGACTTCGTTGCCGATGCTGTAGAGGATCACGCTCGGATGGTTGACGTCCTTGCGCACCATGGCTTCGACGTCGGCTTCCCACCAGTCGGCGAAGCGCAACGCGTAGTCGTCCTCCGACTTCGTCTGCAGCCACATGTCGAAGGTTTCGTCCATGACGAGTATCCCCAGCCGGTCACACGCGCTCAGCATCGCTTTGCTCATCGGATTGTGCGCGCTGCGAATGGCGTTGAAGCCAGCGGCCCGTAGCAGCTCCACCCGCCGTTCTTCCGCCCGGTCGATCGTGGCTGCGCCGAGCACCCCGTTGTCGTGGTGCACGCACGCGCCTCGGAGGAGGACCGGTTCACCGTTGATCCGCAGCCCGCGTTCGGGATCCAGCGCGAGCGATCGGATGCCGAACGTCGTCGACTCCTCGTCGACGACGTCGTCATCATCGAGCAATGCCACGTGACATGTGTAGAGGTGCGGATCGTCGAGGCTCCAACGTCGTGGCCCGACAATGTGCAGCCGGAGACGCGCCGTGATGGTGTCGCCCGGGAAGGTGGTGACCGGCGCGTCCGCGCGAGCAACACTGGTGCCGTCCGAATCGAGCACCTCCACGCGTAGCGTGGCTCGAGACGTCGAGCCCGACTGGTTCCGCACGACGGCGGCGACCGCGACGACGGCACCCGCGTCGTCGATCTCGGGTGCACGCACCTCGAGCCCGTCAGGAGCGAGATGCACACGCCCCGCCTGCAGGAGCCAGACGTTCCGGTAGATACCCGCACCGGAGTACCACCTGGAATCTTCGCCGGCGCGCGCCTCGACGCGCAGCTCGTTCTCCGCATCTTCCTGGAGCAAGTGGTCGATCGGCACGAAGAAGTTCGAATAGCCATACGGTCGGCGGGCCGCGATGGTGCCGTTCACGGACACCACCGCGTCGCGATAGATGCCCTCGAACTCCACCACGAGCACCGCGTCAGCGTGGTCGGCGTCGAGGTCGAGGGCCCGTCGGTACTCCCACGCTCCGCCTACGAAGTACGCGGTCTGCGCACCGGCGGACGGGTTCCGTTGACCAGCAATCATGGCGTCGTGCGGCAGGGTGACCGGAGTCCACTCGGTGGCTGCGCCGTAGAGCTCGGCGAACCGGTGGACCTTCGGGCGCATCGACCACCGGTCGTTGAATGAAGTGCGGCGCATGTCGGCTCCTCTATCAGCGCTTGCGCGTTGGAGACGTGGTCGTCGCCCGTGAGGTCAGCCCGATGAGCGCGGCGATGAAGTCATCAGGGTCGATGTCCCGGTAGGCCCCGCCGCCGAGGAGCGAGAGCTGGTAGTAGCCCGTGAGCGCGGCGGTCGCGATGGCCGCTGTCGGGTCCTCGCTCCAGCCGAAGTCCCACGCGCGCACGCCCAGCGCTTCGGTGAACATCCGTTGCAGCTCGGGGAACCGATGTCGTTCGGCGATGATCAGAGTCCACAACGGAAAGAACCGCCGCATGTCCACGAGGCGTGCCTCGTAGTCCTGGGTGCGGCGCCCGACGGGATCGTCGACCACGGGCAACGCGGCGCGCGCCGCGTCCATCTCATCCACGAGGCGGGCGATCCCGTGCTCCACGGCCGCGACGAGAACCTCCTCCTTGAACCCGAAGTGGCGGTAGAAGCTTCCCGTTCCGGCCGCGAGGCCGACCGCGCGCTCGATGTCGCTCACCGTCGTGCCGGCCACGCCGCGCTCGATGAACAGCTCGAGCGCGGCGGTGAGAATCCGCTCGCGCGTCGTGGGCTTGCCCTTCGCGCGGCGGTCCCCGTCCGCGCTGGTCACGTCGGTCATCTGTGGAGAGGCTCGTGCACGGTCACCGTCTCTTTCGTCATCGCAGGGGCCGCGGCGCCACTGCGTGCGATCGCCCGTTCGTCGACGCCGAGGTAGCTCGCCACGACCTTCGGGTCGTTGCGCACGACTTCGGGTGGCCCGACGGCTATCACCCGACCGATCTCCAGACAGTACACACGGTCACTGATGCTCATGATGAGGGGCATGTCGTGCTCGACGACGAGCATGGCGGCGCCGAGCTCACGCCGTATCTCCTTGATCAGCGGACCAAATGCCTCCGTCTCGCGTTGCGCGACCCCTGCGGTCGGCTCGTCGAGGCACAACGCCCGCGCGTCGAGCGCGAGCAGGCCCGCGAGCTCGACGATCCGCCGGGTGCCGGTCGAGAGATCGGAGATGCGGCTGGTGGCGTAGCGGCCGAGCCCGAGGAAAGCGATGAGGTCGTCCGCCTCCGAGCGACGCGCTCGTTCACGCGCGGTTGCGGGGGGCAGGTACAACGCGGTGGACAGGAAACCCGTGCGGCCACGCGCCTCGAGCGCAACCTCCACGGTCTCACGCACGGTCAGCTCGGGGAAGAGGAGGGCAGACTGGAACGTTCGCCCGAGACCCTATCGGGCCCGCGGCGCCGATCCCAGCCCCGAGACGTCGTCACCGTGGAGCCGCCGAGGCCGCCGACGCTGCCGACGGCGCAACGGTGAGTCCAAGCACCGACATGACCGACACGACCACTACCGCGAGCAGCCTGCGCATCGCGCAACCCCCCTTCCCCGACCCGGTCCGTTCGCGGGCGGAGTTCGGCGATGGTAGGCCCGTGGTTGTCGAGATGCAAGACACCCCTTGCATTTCGATGGTCAGGCCCGTAGCGTCCGCCCCTGCGTATGGGTGACGTCGTCCGCTGGGGGATCGCCGGACCGGGCGCGATCGCGGCGCGGTTCGCCGACGCGATGCGCATGGTCGACGGCGGGACCGTCGTCGCCGTGGCCTCGCGATCGACGGAGCGCGCGCACGCGTTCGCGCGTCGGTTCGACATCGAGCGGCACTACGGAAGCTACGAAGACCTCGCCGCTGACTCCGGCGTCGACATCGCGTACGTCGCGACCCCGCACTCGCGTCACGCGTCCGACGCGCTGCTCTTCATCGCGGCGAACAAGCACGTGCTGTGCGAGAAGCCGTTCACGCTCAATGCCGCGCAGGCCCGAGAGGTAGTCCGCACGGCGCGCGACGCGAGCCGGTTCGTCATGGAGGCGATGTGGTCGCGCTTCCTCCCGTCGTATCGCGTGCTGAGCGACGTCATAGCCGAAGGACGGATCGGCGAGCCGCTCCTCGTCGAGGCGGATCTCGGCTGGCGCAGCCCGGTGGATCCCGCGGACCGGCACTTCGACCTCGAGCAGGGCGGTGGCGCGCTCCTCGACCTCGGGATCTACCCGGTGCAGCTCTGCTTCCTCGTGCTCGGAGAGCCCGACGTCGTGGTCGGCCAAGGTCACGTCGGCACGACCGGCGTCGACGAGCAAGTCGCGGCGGTGATGCACCATCCGGGAGGTCGGCTCGGCGTGGTGAAGACGGCCATCCGCACACCCATGTCGTGCACGGCGCGCATCGCGGGCACGGAGGGCACGATCGACATCCCTGCGTTCATGCACTGCCCCGACCACATCACCGTGCGCGACGCGAACGGCGAGGAGCGTATCGACGCGCGTTACGAAGGCGACGGCCTGCGTTTCGAGGTCGATGAGGTGCACCGGTGCATCGAAGCAGGCCGCCTCGAGAGCTTGCGCATGCCGCTGCACGAGACGGTAGCGATCGCCGAAGTGCTCGACGCGATCCGCGCGCA
>JBKPCV010000202.1:0-1768 GCA_046727575.1 Actinomycetota bacterium | reverse complement strand
AGCACACGCGCATCCGAATCCGGGATTAGTTCCGGGAGTAGTTCCGGGAGTAGTTCCGGGAGTAATAAGGCACATCATCGGGCTGCTCACGCGGCGATGACGCCCGGCGTTGTGGTGGAGAAGTGATCTCCGGCGTGGGCGATGTTAGGGGTTAGCCCCAGAAGATGCCGGTGGGGTCGTTGTCGATCTCTTCGAGGAGCTGGTCGACGGTGCCAGGGTCGATGAGGTCGTAGCGGTGCCAGCGGCTGTTGCGGTCCGCGTAGTAGAGCGTCCAGTGCTTGTGTGCGGTGTCGTAGCGGAGTTGCGCGACGGGGACGCGTGACCATTCTTTGAGTTGGGGGTGCCAGGGTGGTCGGCAGTCGTAGATGGTGACGTTCTTGCCGCGGTGGGTTGCCTCGACGCGTGCTTCGTCGCGCAGGCGCGGGGGAACGCGACTGTCGCAGTAGTGGTGGATGCGGGCGAGATCGAGGTCGGGTAGCGCCGGCACGTCACCGACGCTAACGGGGTTCAGCCGGCGAGGCGTCGTCGTGCGCGGGTGGACGCGGGTATCTCGTGGGTTCGTCCTGGCGGAGTCGGGCCATGGAGGTCTCGGAGAGGTAGCGGCGGTCGGTGACTCGCCATTCGTCGTGGGCTTCCACGATGACGGCGCTGACGAGCCGGTCCATGGCGGCGTCGTTGGGGAACACCCCGGCCGAGGTAACGATCCGGCGTCTCTGGAGACGGCGGCGCGTTGGGACCGGCTGTCCGCGAGCCCCGGCGCCGCGGCCTCCATCATGCGCATGATCCCAGTATCGATGTGCGAGACCTTTTGCCCGCCATTCGAGTCCCGACACTCGTGGTCTACCAGACGGCTGACATCACCCATGCTGCGGGCAGTCGTTACCTCGGCGCGCACATTCCTGACGCCAAGACAGTCGAGCGACTCGGCGACGTCTGCTTCCCGTATCTCGGCGACCAGGACGCGGTCCTGGGCGAGATCGAAGAGTTCCTGACCGGAGTTAGACCTCCGTCCGTTCACGATCGCGTATTGGCGACGGTGCTGTTCACAGACATCGTCGGATCAACGCAGAACGCGGCGCAGGTGGGTGATCAGCGGTGGCGCGAACTGCTTGAGCACCACCAAACGATCTCACCAAGAGAAATTCAACGCCAGCGCGGTCGACTGATCAAATCGATCAGGGGCGGTGTCTTGGCGACTTTCGATGGTCCCGCGCGGGCGGTCCGTTGCGCCTGCGCGATTCGCGACTCCCCTCAGCCTCGGAGATCAAGATCCGAGCGGTGTCCATACCGGGGAAATTGAGCTGCTCGGCGATGACATCGGTGGTATCGCGGTGCACATCGGCCAGCGAGTCTCATCGCTCGCCGGCTCTGGTGAGGTTCTCGTATCGCGGACCGTCGTCGATCTCGTCGCCGGTTCCGGGCTCACGTTCACCGATCACGGTGTTCACCACCTCAAAGTTGTGCCGGAGCCATGGCACATCGACCGCGCGAACTAGGGCCAGCCGCTCCACGGCAGCCGCGCCAGAACTGCGTGTGCCACGAACGCGAAGGAGGATCGATGTTGAAGATCGCATCCAACTTGAGCGGTGCTGTACCAGAGATGGAGGAGGGCCCTCCGGGATCGCCTTGCAGGGGGAGGTCCCAAACCACCGCAGGCTGCGTCGGTCAAGAGCCGGGGTGGTGAGCGTTGCGGAAAAGGCGCGCCGAGAGCGCGTCAGGTGCGAGCTGAGAAGGCGAGCGAGAGCGAACCGCTGATGACGTGTCGAAA
>JBKPCV010000201.1:0-19075 GCA_046727575.1 Actinomycetota bacterium | reverse complement strand
CTGCCATGTAGTCGTCGAGCGGCTGGCTCTCGATCATTCCAAGCTTCAGGATCCCAGCGTTGTTGACGAGGATGTCGAGCCTTCCGAACGTCGACATTGCTGTTTCCACTGCAGCCTTCCAGTCGCCCGGTTGGGTGACGTCCAAGTGCACATACAGCGCTGCGTCACCGAGATCGGCCGCGACCTTCGCTCCCAACTCGTCCAACACATCGCCAAGCACAACCGTGGCGCCCTCGGCGACGAACTCGCGCGCCTCAGCCTCACCTTGGCCGCGCGCCGCGCCACTGACGAGCGCGACCTTGCCGTCGAGCTTCCCCACGGCGACCCCCTACCTTGGAAATGCATCTCTCTCGCTGCGACTCGGCGAGTCTCGCGTGCGGGCACGGACTCTGGCCAGTACGAAGCAGCGATCCGATGCGCGGGTTGGTTCGGCGGTCCGCGGGGCTGTTCATCTGAGCGACCGGAAGAACGTGCGCACGTGGAACGCATCTGCCGGATCAGCTCCGTGCGCGCGCGGATCGGCAAGGGGTTCGATCACGTCGAGGAACTCGGCGATCGACCCGGGCCAACCGTGGGTGAGGACGAGTGGACTCGACGAAGAGACCTCGTCCACGGGTGGCGACTCCGGATGACACTGCGGCCAGGACTTCCTGATCGCAGTCCGAGTGGTCGCGCAGAGTGGGTCTTGACTCTCCCGTAGGGGGAGACCGCACGATTGGTGCACGACGGCTTCGCGTCCGTCATCTGGCGGTAGCCGCCCAGCAAGGAGAGGAGACACGATGGCATCCATCATCAAGGAGGTATCGGTCGACGCCGACGCCGACGACGTGTGGGCCGCGCTGCGTGACTTCGGCTCGGTGCACCGACGTCTTGCGAGTGGATTCGTCCAGGACTGCAAGCCCGAGAGCGACACCGTGCGCGTCGTGACGTTCACGAGCGGTGCGCAGGCCAGGGAGTTGCTCGTCGGCATCGACGACGAGGCACGTCGTCTGGCGTACACAGTGATCGACAGCCCGCTGGGGTTCGAGCAGCACAGCGCGTCCGCTCAGGTCCTCGCCCTCGACGATGACCGCAGCCACTTCGTGTGGATAACAGATCTGCTACCCGACGGGATCGCGGCCACGGTAGACGAGCTGATGACGCAGGGAATCGCCGCGATCAAGACCACGCTCGAGAACTCCTGACGGGCCAGCCATCGGAAAGACTTGGCTCATGGCTGTCCTGTTGAGCATCGGTGAGTTCTCCCGGGCGACGCATTTGAGTGTCAAGGCGTTGCGCCACTACGACGAGGTCGGCCTGTTGGCGCCGGCCGACGTCGATCGAGCGACGGGTTATCGCTTCTATTCCACAGCGCAAGTCCCGGCCGCGCACGTGATCCGTCGCTTCCGAGACCTCGAGATGCCCCTCGAGCAGATCCGCGCGGTGCTCGAAGCGGAGGGTCCCGGCACTCGGGACCGCGTCATCCTCGAGCACCTCGCGCAGATGGAAGCACAGCTCGAACAGACGCAGAGCACGGTCGCGTCGCTGCGCGAACTCCTGGCAGGACGCAGCGCGTCGATCGGTGCCGAACACCGCGCGCTTCCCGCCATTCGGGCGGTCGCCATCCGTGAACCGGTCGACTGGGATGAGGTGGAGGACTGGTTGGCGGTTGCTTTCGACGAGCTGCATTCGGTTGTCGAGGCTGCGCGCGCGCAACGCACAGGTGCTGACGGCGCGCTCTACACGAGCGAGTTCTTCGAGGCTCACCACGGCGACGTCGTTGCGTTCGTGCCCGCTCACGGTGACCTCCACGCGAGCGGCCGGACTCGTCCGCTCGACCTCCCCCCGGGCCGCTTCGCCGTCATGGTCCATCGCGGTCCGTTCAGTGACATCGACACCACCTACGGGGCGCTCGGTACCTACGTCGCCGAACGGGCAATCGGCGCCGAGGGACCGGTCCGTGAGCACTATCTGATGACTGACGCCCAGACCGTCGACGACGCCGAAGCACGCACCGAGGTGTGCTGGCCCATCAGCACCTGATTCCCTCTCCAGGTGGCCGAGACCGCGAAGAGACGCGGCCGACTGTCACGCGAGGCAGACGTTCTCAACCGCGACCCTCGTGAAGATGTGCGGTGACGCGACGGTATCGTCCGGATAGCGGTTCAGAGCCGCCTGAAACTCCGGACTCGTGAAGCCGGCTCGCAGCGCCGCGACTGATTCCCAGACCGCGACGTTGAGGAAGATCGTGCTACCGGCGGTTCCTCGATGCAGCTGTGCGGAGATGTAGCCCGGCTGCCGTTTCATGAATATCGCGTCCTCGCCCCATACCTCGACGAATGCCTTGGTCTGTTCAGCGGGGACGCGGAACTCGTTGACGAGTACGATCGGTCCCGCGTCCTGCCCGAGCTGCTGGGCAAAGCTGACGTGATCATCGAGCTCTCGAAGCGTGATCATGACCGTCCTTTCGGTGTCTCAGGAGACGCGATTGGGCTTGCGGCTGAGGAACCAGCTTCCAGACGTGTGCAGAGGTCGTCGAGCGTGCGTGTAGTCGTCTCGAGCTCCGAGCGGCACAACGTCGCGGCGATCGCATTGCTCCAGCGGATCTGCTCGGCGTCGACGGCTGCGTACCTCGCCCGGCCCTCCGGGGTGAGCTCGACGAGTTGCGAGCGTGAGTGGTCGGCATTCGGTACCAGCGACAGCAGCCCCTCTGCCACCAAGCGCCGCACCGTCGCGTGCACGCTCTGACGAGTGAGCCCCATCCGGCGCCCGATTTGGGGAACCGTCAACGGGACGCCGGCGAGCGACACGGCGCCAAGGACCTGCCAGGTAGCCGAGGTCAGCCGCTGACTGGATGCAAGCTCGTTGCCAGTGTCCAGTAGGAGACCGTTTGCACGGAAGATCGAGAGGACAACTCGTGTGAGCGCCTCCGCTTCGGCCGACCGCTGCCGGGGCCGTCTCGGCATAAGTCAGGAGGCTAACACTATGTCAGTCACCTGTCAAGTTGCGCCTGGCGGACGCATCGTGTTGCACCGTGTCTGCGCGTACAGCGCGTACGGTCGGTCGGGCCAGCCGCCAACGAACAAGGAGGGTGGCTGTCGGCATCATGGGCTGTTGAAGAGAAACGCCTGACTCCACGAACTTCGAGGACGCGTGCGATCGATGACCGCGTCGCCTATCGGGCATCACAGGAAGCGCTGAGCGCGATGACAGCGGGCACACCCGACGCAACAAACTCGAGCATCGACTTCGACGACCTCGAGACGCGCCCTGGATTCTTCGCGACGAGGGCCGCTCGGGAAGGTCGTCCGGAACGCGCCACGTTCCTGCCCGACCCCCCACGTCAGCCTCGCTGGTGCACGTTGATCTCGGTCGACGACCACCTGGTCGAGCCCGCCCACCTGTTCGAGGGCCGGATGCCGGCGAGGTACGCCGAGCTCGCGCCGCACGTCGAGGTCGACGACGAAGGCATGGAGTACTGGCTCTATGACGGCAACCGGCACTACAAGGTCGGCCTCAATGCCGTGGTCGGCCGGCCCCAGGAAGAGTTGTCGTTCGAGCCCACCCGCTTCGACGAGATGCGCCGCGGCGCGTGGGACATCAACGCCCGCGTGAACGACATGGACATCAACGGCGTCTACGCCTCCCTCAACTTTCCCTCGTCCCTCGCCGGCTTCGCGGGGCAGCGCTACCAACTGGGCGTCAGCGATCCGGATCTCGCCCTTGCGGTGGTCCGCGCGGTCAACGACTGGCATCTCGAGGAGTGGGCCGGCACGTATCCCGGCCGGATCATCCCTTGCCAGATCCCATGGCTGCTCGAGCCTGATCTGGCTGCCGACGAAGTGCGCCGCAACGCCGGGCGCGGCTTCCATGCGTTGACGTTCCCCGAGCTGCCCGAGCGGCTCGGGCTTCCGTCGCTCCACACGGGCCACTGGGATCCGCTCATGGCGGCGTGCGCGGAGACCGGCACCGTCGTGTGCTTGCACGCGGGCTCGTCCTCGACTTCGCCGACCACGTCCTCCGACGCGCCGTCCGACACGATCGCCGTGCTGTTCTTCGGCTGGGCCATGTTCGCCGCCGTCGACTGGCTGTACTCGCGACTTCCGGTGCGCTTTCCGGAACTCGAGATCTGCCTGTCCGAGGGCGGGCTCGGATGGGTGGCCGGACTCCTCGACCGGCTCGACCACGTCGGTCGCTACCAGCAGATGTACGGCACGTGGGAAGGCATCGAGCTGACGCCCCGCGAGGTGATGCAGCGGAACTTCTGGTTCTGCGCCATCGATGATCCGAGTGGCCTGGACCAGCGCCACCGGGTCGGCATCGACCACGTTCTCTTGGAGTCGGACTATCCGCATCAGGACGGCACATGGCCCGACACTCAGAAGATCCTGCGCGAGCAGATTGGCGACTTTCCTGCGGACGACGTTCGCAAGCTCACGTGGGAGAACGCGTCCCGCTTGTTCAGCCAACCTGTGCCCGCGGAGGTCCAGGCCGACCCAGAGAGGTTCTGATGGACGAGAAGGACATCCGATGGCGCATCGCCGCCGCGCGGCGCATGCTCCACCGCGAGGGCTGCGACTCCGACGTCGGCGGTCACGTGAGTGCGCGGGCAGACCATCCGGAGGGGGCGTTCTGGGTCACCGGCTTCGAATACTTCGACACGACGAAGCCAGATCGCGTGGCCCTGCTGGACTTCGACCTCAACGCGCTCGACGGCGCGGTCGCCATGTCCCCGGCGGTGAATTTCCATGCTCGCATCTACCACGAGCGTTCGGACGTAAATGCCATCGTTCACCTGCACTCCCATTACATTTCGGTGCTCTCGTCGGTCGAGGGGAAGACGGTCGGGATGTACAACGTGAGCGCCGTCCTGTTCTACGAGGAGCAAGCGACCTATTTCGACGACGGCGTCAAGCCGCACCTGGCGGTCGTCGACGCCCTCGGGGACAAGCGCGTCGTCATCATGAAGAACCACGGCGCGATCGTCGCCGGCGACTCGCTGGAGAACGCCACCATCGAGGCCATGACGCTGGAGAAGGCGGCGCGGTACCACCTCGAGTGCGAGGCGATCGGCGGCACCGAGATCCTCGAGCCGGAGGTCGTCGCCGGCAAGGTGATGTATCGGAAGCACTTCCTGCCGCAGATGTGGGCCGCGAACCTCGAACGTTTGCGCCGCTCCGATCCCGACTTGTTCGAGTCCTAGGAGAAGGGAGTCCCGACAAGTGTCCACGCCGATCTGGAACCGGCGCGACGAGTGGACGTTGCCGCAACTCATCGAGGCGCGGCTCGAGAAGGACGCGGACGGCGACTTCCTCGACATCAACGGCGAGCAGTGGACCGCGCGACGTATGGTCTCTGCGGCCGATCGGCTGGCGAACGCGTTCGCCGAGTTCGGAGTGGAGCGCGGGGACCGCGTCGCGACGCTCATCGAGAACTCGAGCGAGGCGGTGGTGTTGCTGTTCGCCGCGAACCGCTCCGCGTCGGTCTGCGTGCCGATCAACACCGCCTACAAGGGTGAGTACCTGCGACACCAGCTCGCCGACTCGGCCGCGAAGGTGCTCGTGGTCGAGGGCTCGCTGGCCGAGCGCGCGGTGGCGGTGGTCGACGAGATCGAGACACTCGACCATGTGATCGTCGTCGACGGCGACGGCGAGTCCACTCCCGGCACGAATTGGCACTCGTGGCACGACGCCATGGCGATGAGCGATTCGCCGCTCGGCCGCACGGTGGCGCCGACCGATCTCGACATCTTCATCTACACCGGTGGCACCACGGGCTTGTCGAAGGGTTGCGCCATCAGCCACAACTACGCCGTGACGTTGGCGAAGCAGATCGCGACCATGTGGGAACGGAGTTCGGATGACGTGGTCTGGACGCCGTTGCCGCTGTTCCATTTCAACGCAGTGACGCTGATGCTCACGGGCACACTCTGGACCGGTGGACGCGCCGCGATCTACAAGAAGTTCTCGGTGTCGAACTTCTGGCCCGAGATCAATCGCACTGGTGCGACGCATGCGAGCACGCTCGGCAGCATGGTCACGCTGCTCGTGAACGACCAGGTGCGGCCGGCCGCCCCGGACTCCGGTGAGCCCGAGGCGAACACGACCCTGCGGTTCATCTCCGGTGTGCCCATGCCGCCTGCGGTGCGCGAGAAATGCATCGAGCGATGGGGCATCAAACCCTTCGACGGCGGGTACGGCACTACCGAGGCGTCCCTCATGAGCTGGTTACCACCGGGGCTGGAGAACAAGGACAACGCCGCGGGGATCGTCAACGAGGAGTACTGGGACATCCGGATCTTCGACGACGACGACAACGAGGTGCCGCCGAGCACCCGCGGTGAGATCGTCGGGCGGCCGAAGAAGGCGAACGTCATGTTCGACGGCTACTGGGGCCGCCCGGAGGCGACGCTCGCGCTGTTCCACAACCTGTGGTTCCACACCGGCGACTACGGCAAGGTCGACGAGGACGGCTACCTCTACTTCCTCGACCGCAAGGCCGACTACATGCGCCGTCGCGGTGAGAACGTGTCGAGCTACGAGCTCGAGGTGGTATTCGCCAAGCACCCCGCAGTGGCGGACGTCGCCGTGCATGCGGTGCCCAGCCCGCAGCTCGAGGACGACATCAAGGTGAGCCTCGCGCTCCGCGAGGGTGCGTCGGTCACGCCGGAGGAGCTGTTCCGCTGGTCGCTCGACCAGATTCCCTACTTCGCGCTCCCGCGCTACATCGAGATCCGCGACGACTTGCCGCGGAGCCCGCTCGGAAGAGTCCTCAAGCGCGAGCTCCGCGAGCAGGGCGTCACCCCGAACACATGGGACGCGGAGACCAGTGGCATCGAGGTGGAAAAGCGCTGAGGACGCGTGCGGTCAGCGCGCGCGGGTGAGCAGCATCGCCCCCCCGGGTGTGCCGCCGCCGTTGCTGACCACACCGACTTCGGCGTCGTGCACCTGACGTGCGCCGGCTTGCCCCCGTAGCTGGACCACCGCCTCGTGGAGAAAGCCGTACCCGTGGAGGCGGCCGGCCGACAGTTGGCCGCCGTGCGTGTTGAGGGGGAGCCGGCCGCCGAGCGCGATGTTGGTGCCGCCGGCCAGGAAGTCCTTGGCCTCGCCGGTGGCGCAGAACCCGAGCGATTCCAGCCAGGTGAGGCAGTTGAAGGTGAACCCGTCGTAGAGCTGCGCGAAGTCGACGTCGTCGGTCGTGAGGTCGGTGCGCGTCCACAGGTGGCGCGCCGGTCCGATGACCATCGGTTCATGATCGAGGACGCCCTGGTCCCACGACACGCGCTCCGTGATCTGCGTGCCGACGGCCTCGACGAGCACCGGCGGCTGGCGGAGGTCGCCGGCGACATCTCGTCGCGACACGATGACGGCGACTGCACCGTCGAGGGGCACGTCGCAGTCGTAGAGGCCGAAGGGCGTGCTGATCATCCGCGCGCCCAGGTAATCGTCCATTGTGAGCGGCTCGCGATAGATCGCGAGCGGGTTCCTGATCGCGTTCTTCCGCGCGTTCAGCGCGATCCAGCCGAGCGTCTCGCGCGTGGTGCCGTAGAGACGGAAGTGCGTCGCTGCCATCATGCCGATCCAGTTGGCCGCCGACCCCGCGCCGAACGGGAGCCGCCAGGCCATGTCTCCCTCCACCCGGTGGCCGGCTCCCAACGCCGCGGTGCTGCCGGTCCCCGGCGCCGCGCGGCGGGCGCGCTCGAGCGAGGTCGATTCCCACACGGTGCGGTAGCAGAGCACGTGCCGGCAGAGACCTCCGGCGACAGCGAGCATCCCCGCCACGACCGAGCCTGCTTGCCCGGGCGTCTCCAAACCGCTGTGGTGCCATGTCGGCCGGAGCCGGAGCACCTCCTCGACGGGCTGGATGCCCCCCTCCGTCATGCCGCCCATCCGCGGACCCGGATAAGTGGCCAGGCCGTCGATGTCGCCGGGCGTGAGCCCGGCGTCCTCGATCGCTGCGAGCGCGGCCTCGACGGTGAGGCGTATCGGGTGCTCCATGAGCCGGCGCCCCACCCGCGACATCCCCAGGCCGGTGATGGCGACCTTGTCTTCGAACCTCTCGCCCACCTTCGGCATCGGGCGCGCGGCGCGCACGCGCGGGTCCTCGGCGGGGATCGGCCCCGCGTCCGTCTCGCCGGTGGGCACGAACAGCGGAATCCAGACGTCGTCGTGCTGCTCGAACGTGACCTGCACCCGCATACCGACGAAGACGGAGTCCGGTTCGCAGTCGATCACGTTCGACGTCAGCCGGATTCGCTCGTCTTCGTCGATGGCGATGATCGCGATCACGTACGGGGGCGGGAAGCCCGGCAGCCACTGATGGTGGTTCACCGTGACGCCCACGACCGTTCCCCGTCCCGATACCTCCGCTGGCGCCCACTCCGACGACCGGCAGAGCGGACACAGCGGTTGGGGTGGATGGCGCAACTCACCGCACGCGCCGCAACGCTGGAAGCGCAGGCGTCCGTCCGAGCCGGACGTCCAGAAGAACTCGTTCTGGTCGTCGAGCGCCGGGAGAGGACGGATGATCAGCTCGGCCACCGGTGGTTCTCCTACGTTGCGCGTCACCGTCAGCCGGACAGAATCGGCGAGTCGGTGTTCGACGGCCACTGCGGTCGGTGGTAGCCCCTGAAGATCAGCTCCCCGCCGCGCAGCTCGCGGATGGTCAGGAAGTCACCCTTGTAGCCGCGGTGGTCGTACTGCGAGAAGGTCAGGTAGCAGCCGGGGCCGCCGTTGGTACAGGGCATCCATTTGATCTTCTCGAGCCCGATCTTCACCTCCTTCGGGATCGCGACGGCCGCATTTGCGATGCCGTGAATGCACGCGCGCGCGGTGTCGTACGCGAGGGCGACGACCACGTTGCGCGACACCCGGCCGAAGCGCTTGCCGAATCGCTCGAGCATCGCCTCGTAATTCGGGTTGTCGCCGTCGACCCCGAGCTGGTCGACGCCATGCCAACCCTCGAGTCCCTCGGCCCATTCGTTGGTGTTCGAATAGAACATGAACGCGGTGCCCATGAAGCGCGGCGGGTCCCAGTCGAGCTCCTTGAACGCACGTGCAAAGTGGAACGTCGCGTAGCCGTAGCCCATGTAGACGATCGCCTGCGCGCCCTGCTCGCGCATCGTCGCAAGGTGCCCCTCGAGGTTGCGCGGGTTCGGGCCGAGCCTGACCTCCTTCACGATCTCGACTCCGTACTGCTGCGCGGCCATCCGGAAGAAGTCGGCGTAGTCGGAGCCTGACGAGCCCCTCTCCCAGAAGAACCCCACCTGCTTGTAGCCGTTCTGGGCGCACCAGTTCGCGCCCATGCCACCCTCGACACCGATGTCGCCGTTGGCAACGGTGAAGCAGTATTCGCCGAAGAACCGCACCGCGCCGGTCCACGAGAGGCACGCGACACCGGTCTCGTTGATGAGGTCCATCAGATTGACCGCGTTGTCGGAGATCTCCGGACCCGCGATTACCACACAACCGCGCTCCACGAGCTCGAGGTAACCCTTCCGCACCTTCAGGTAGTTCTCACGCGGCAAACCACGCGCGTCAACCGTGATGACCTCCACCGGGCGGTCGTACACACCCTCGTTGAGCGCATCCTCCAGCGCGAGGATCGTCGCGTTCACCCAGTCGTAGATGAGCTGACCGGAGTCCATATCGATGAGGATGCCGATCTTCACGGGCTCGAATGGGTCGCCTTGGGTCTGCAGCCCGCGCGTGGGCGGGTAGATCACGATCGACTCGACCGGGCGTTCGCCGACCCGGCCACCGCCCTGGTACCAGAGCTCGTTCTCGCCGCCAGCTTGCTCGTCGGCGTCCGTCCCGGAGTGCACCGTGCTGACTGCGCGGTCGGGCTGCGCGATGCCGTGGTCGATCGGCGCCGGAAACATCCGGTCCGCGTAACGAATGTCGTCGTCAGTCATCGTGCGTTCTGCTTCCTCGGTTGACGGACGCGCACACCATAGCGACGTCGACGCGGCGAGATCGACGTGTCCAGGCGTACGGTGTTGTGGGAGTTCGCGTACGCTGCTCTCGGTGGGGGAGGCGCTGCCGCAGAGACGTGCGTGGGAGGACGACCCAGCGGAGCCGACGCTCGGGTTCACGTCGTTCGTAGCGTTCTACGAGGAGTACTTCGCGCCGATGGTGCGGCTCGCGTTCCTGCTCACGGGATCGGAGAGCATGGCCGAGGACCTCGTGCACGATGCGTTCGCCCGCGTGTACGCGCGCTGGAGCCGCGTCGAGCACCCCAAGGCGTACTTGCGGCGAGCCGTCATCAACGCCTGTCACTCGGCGGCGCGACGAGCGCGGCGAGAACGCGATGCACGACCGCGGCCTGCGCCGCAATATGTCGTGCTGAATGCGGACGAGATGTTCGACGCGCTCGGCGCGCTCCCGTATCGCCAGCGCGCCGCGCTGGTGTTGAAGTATTACGAAGGGCGGTCGCAGGCGGAGATCGCTGGACTCCTCGGGTGTCGCCAAGGGACGGTCGCGTCGCTGCTGCATCGCGGAACGCAGCAATTGAGAAGGGTCATCGAACGGTGAACGACATGACGGGCGAAGCGCTGCGACGAAGCCTCCACACACAGGTCCGGCAGCTGACGCCGCGAGCCGATCCCGAAGCGGTGTTCGCGCGGATCGAACGGCGAGCGGCACGCCACCGTCGCCTGCTCCTCTGCGCGCTCGTCGTCGGCGTGCTGGGCGCCAGCGGGGCGGGCTTCCTCTGGGGGCGCAGCCAAACCGACCAGCGGACTGCCGCGCCGATTGCGGCGCAGGATGGAACACCACCCGCTGCCCGGTCCGCCGAGTCCGCGCTCGAACCTGCCGATTTGGAGAGTGCACGGGCCGGGGTGATCGAAGCCTTCCGGGATGCGTACACCGGCGGCACACCGCAGACCGTGAGGAACGATGCCATCCAGCGGGGCGCGGAGCTCGAGCCGCTCAGTCGTCGCGCGTCCGCCCGCGCCGAGCTCTTCGGCTACACCGCGGACCAGCTTGCGGGCACGTCGATCGACGTCACCGACATCAGATTCATCGACGCGACCCATGCGGTGGTGCGCTTCACGCTCTCGATTCCCGGCCACGGCGTTACCATCGCAGACGGGGTGGGCTACGCGGTCTTCAGCGACGGGCGGTGGAAGGTGTCGCTTCGCACCGCCTGCGACCTGCTGTCGGTCGCCGGTCTCGGTACGACGTGCCCGCCGCGGTGAATCTTTGCAACAAAACCGGCCGCTCGAGCGTCGACAGAGTCGATGCGAAGATCACTCTGGCGATTCGGCCATCCGGTCCTTGGCGTCGTCCTGCTCGTGCTGCTGGCGTTCGGCACCGGAACGCTCACCGGCAACGTCCTCGCGGCGCCCGAGCATGGCCCGTCTGACACGCACGCGCCCGGCGCCCTGGTGCAGCCCGGCCGGCGGGTCCTGGTCTTCGGCGACTCGCTGGTGACGCAGTCGGAGCCTTACCTCACGGTCGTCGCGCGTGCGCTCGACATGAGGGCGAGAGCGCGGGCCTCCGGGGGGATCGCACCGTGCGACGCGCTCGAGCCTCTCGCACACGAAGTCCGGACGTCGCGTCCAAGCATCGTCGTCCTGGCGTTCAGCGGGAACAGCCTCAGTGACTGCATGCGCGGCGGTGATGGCCAACTATTACAGGGAGCCGCCGTCGTCGCGAAGTACCGATCCGATACCGAAGCCGCGATCCGCATCGCCACGCATGCCGGCATACCGATGGTCCTCGCCTCGCCCCCGACCTCTCAGCAGAGCGGTGCCGCATGGGAAGCGCTCGACGCCGCTTACCGAGACCTTGCTGCGGCCAACCAGCCTCAGGTCCAGTACACCGACGCCGGAGTGCAGATTGCACCCGACGGCCACTTCGTGGCCGAGCAGCGGTGCCTACCTTTCGAGTTGAGCTTCGCCGCGACGAGGGCGATGTGCGCAGGTGATGCTGGCAGCATCCGCGTCCGATCGCCCGACGGCGTCCACTTCTGCAGCGATCCGTCGAGCGCGAAGTCGGCCGCCACTTCGTGCTCCACGTACTCCTCGGGCGCGCTGCGGTACGCGATCGCGCTCGTCACCGCGGCGCGGCTGCAGCTCGACTACCTGAGCAGCTTCACACGGTGACCCACTGGCCGCCGTTCACCACGATGTTCTGACCGGTCACGGCCGCGGACAGCTCCGACGCGAGATAGAGCACCGATCCTGCGCACTCGTCGGGCGTGGGGATGTGGCCCAACGGCAACTGGCGTCCCTTCTCCTCCATCATGCGCTCGGCTTCAGCACGCGACTTCGCGTCGGTGAACGACGACAGCTGGTTCTCACCCTGGACGGGACCCAGTGTGAGGCTGTTGACGAGGATCCCCGCGTGGCCGAGCTCGAGGGCCATGGTGCGGGCGAGGCTGGAGAGCGCCGCCTTGGACGTGGCGTAGGCCCCCATCGTGGGAGGGTTTCGGAGTGCGGCGCCTGAGTTGACGAGCACAATCCGGCCGCCGCCGCGCGCCGTCATCGACGGGATCACGAGCTGGGAGAGCGTGAAGGCGCCCCAGAAGTTGATCTCCATGATGGTGCGCCAATCGGCCGGGTCGGCGTCAGCGACGGCCTTCCAATCGCCTTGGTGGTGCCCGTTCTGCACGAACACGTCGACACCACCGAAGCGCTCGATCGTGCTGCTGACAAGCCGCTCGCACTGGTCGACCACCGCGATGTCGGTCTTCACGACGAGCGGATCTCCGCCGATCGCGCGGATTTCCTCCGCGACGGCCTCGAGACGGTCGGGACTCCGGGCGGCCAATACGACGTCAGCGCCGTGCCTCGCGAACATCAATGCGATGCTCCGCCCCATCCCGGGACCGATCCCGGTGACGATGGCAACCTTCCCGTCGAGCAGTCTCTGACCGACCACTGGTCCTCCTGCACGTTCGCCGGTGGCGCGGCATGATGCCACAGCGACGTATCGTGTCCTGCTTCGCGGTACCTGTTCCATCGTCAAGGAGAACCGATGGGCGTGCGGCTGCGGCCGACGACTTCCACCACGCACCCCGGCGACTGATGGCTGGGGTCCTCGACGCAAAGGTCGCCGTCGTCACCGGTGCCGGCTCGGGCATCGGACGGGCCACGGCCTTGCGTTTCGCGGCGGAGGGCGCGCGCGTCGTCGTCAACGACATCGACGAGACGAACGCCGGCGCGACCGTCGCCGACATCCGCGCAGCCGGCGGCGTCGCGTGCGCCCACAGCGGAGACGTCGGGTCGTCGCAGTACATCACGTCGCTGGTCGAGACTGCGGTCGAGCGTTTCGGGCGCCTCGACGTGATGCACAACAACGCCGGCTACGGCCGCCCGGATCATGCCGGCGACCTGACCGACGAGGGCTTCGACGAGATGATTCGTGTGAACCTCGAGGCGGTCGCGTACGGAACGCGCGCCGCCTTGTCGGTGATGGTCGCGCAAGAGACGGGTTCGATCATCAACACGGCGTCGACCGCTGGCGTTGGTTCCGCCGCGAATCGTACGAGCTACGGCGTGGCGAAGGCCGGCGTCATCAACCTCACGAAGAGCACCGCGGTCGATTACGGACGATATGGCATCCGCGCGAACGCGATCTGTCCGGGACCGATCGAGACCCCGGCGTTCGTGCGCTTCGCGCCCGATCTCGAGTACTACGCCGCGCAGGTTCCGATGCGGCGACTCGGCCGCGCCGAGGACGTCGCGGCACTGGCCGTGTTCCTTGCGTCCG
This sequence comes from Actinomycetota bacterium, assembly GCA_046727575.1. Lineage (GTDB taxonomy): Bacteria > Actinomycetota > Acidimicrobiia > IMCC26256 > DASPTH01 > DASPTH01. Next base: position 5,381 of record JBKPCV010000201.1, on the reverse strand, counting down.
ACGAGTCGGCGTTCGTCTCGGGCAACGCGATCTTCGTCGATGGTGCGATGATGGCGCGGCTTCCGTCGCCGTACCTCACGCCAGACGAGGTGACCGCGTGAAGTCTGTCGTTCCTGTACCCGCAAGCGAGGCCCAAGGAGTGCGATGACAGCGAAGCCATTCCGTGTCGTCCAGTGGGCGACGGGATCGGTGGGTCAGATCTCGATCCGCCACTTCGTCGACAACCCGGCCTTCGAACTGGTCGGCGTGTTCGTCACGTCGGACGAGAAACGAGGCAAAGATGCCGGAGAGCTCGCGGGGATTGCGCCGGTCGGAGTGAGCGCGACGACCGACGCCGACGAGATCCTCGCGTTGGAGGCAGACGCGGTGAACTACGCGCCGCTCTACGCCGATCTCGACGACATGGCGCGCATCCTGCGGTCGGGAAAGAACATTGTCACGCCGGTGGGCTTCGTCTACCCGGCGGCGCTCGATCCCAACGACGTCGAGGTCATCGAGCAGGCATGCAAGGACGGCGGCGTCACACTCCACGGGGCGGGCATCCATCCGGGTTTTTCGGGAGACCTCCTCCCGATGACCGCTGCCCGGCTGTGCTCGCGCATCGACAAGGTGACCGTTCAGGAGGTGGCCGACCTCGCCCCGCACCCCTCGCACGTCATGAATTTCGACGGCCTGGGGTTCGGTCGCGATCCCGACGATGCGCGCGCGAACCCCAGTCGTCTCATTCACACGATGGAGTCGATCTTCCGGGAGTCGATGTTGCTCCTCGCCGACGGGCTCGGCGTCGACGTCACGAAGACGACGACGGAGTTCGACGTCGCGGTCGCCAAGCGCGACCTCGTCGTCCGCAGCGGCGAGATCACGAAGGGCACCGTGGCCGGGATGCGCCACGAGTGGATCACGTGGTCCGGGGACACGCCGGTGATCGTCTTCCGTAGCTTCTGGAAGATGGACGACGACCTCGAGCCGAACTGGGGATACGGCAGCGTCAAGTACTCGGTGACCTTCGAGGGATTGCCGTCGATGCGGATCGAGCTGGAGCCGACTTCCGTGCACCCGACCGGCGACCAAGGCTATTGGGGTCGAGTCTGGACCGCCATGAACGCGGTGAACGCGATTCCCGCGGTCGTGGCGGCGGAACCAGGCATCAAGACGCATCTCGATCTCCCGCCGGTGCGGCCGCCGTCGCTCGTCCGCCCAACGTCCGACCTCGTGTGGTGAGGAGGGAGCAGCAATGACGAGTTTCTCGGAACGGTATGGACGCTGGGCGTTCATCGCCGGGGCGTCGATGGGTATCGGCCGCGCGTTGTCACACGAGGCCGCCGCACGCGGCCTCGACGTCGTGATGGCAGCACGCGGGAGGGAGACGTTGGAGAGCACCGCCGCCGAGGTGCGCGACGAGCACGGGGTGGAGGTGCGCACCCTCGTCGCCGATCTCGGCTCTGCTGACATCGGCGAGCAAGTCGCGGCAGCCACGGACGACCTCGAGGTCGGGCTCTTCGTCTACAACGCCACAGTCGCTCCCGCAGGCCGGTTCCTCGAGGTTCCGCTCGACGTTCAGCTCGCGAGTGTCGCGGTGAACTGCGCGACCCCTGTGATCCTCACGCACCTGCTCGCCCCGAAGATGGTGGAGCGTGGGCGTGGCGGGATCGGACTCGTGAGCTCGAACGGCGGTACGCAGGGCTCGATCAACTTCTCGACCTACAACGCGGGGAAGGCCTTCGAGTGGATCCTCGCCGAGACTTTGTGGGCGGAGCTCGGCGGCGCGGGCGTCGACGTCACGTGCATCTTCGTTGGGCCCACGTTGTCGCCCAACTACAAAGCGTTCCAGGACACGCTCGATCCCGACCTGTGCCGGGGACTGGACTCCGAGGTGCCGCTCGATCGCGCACGCGCGCGGCTCATGGACCCGAGTCCGCCAGAGGAGGTCGCGACGGCACTCTACGACCAGCTCCCGGACGGCCCCGTGTGCTGGTCTCGGCCGGAGGACGCCTGGATCGGGCAGGCGTCGCTTGCGCTCCCACGGCGGGTAGCCGTCGACATGTGGCGGCAGGTCCAGGAGACGTCGACGAGGCGACCGGAGCGACAGGCGCTATGAGTCGGCGCCTGCGTGTCGTGCAGTGGACGACGGGCAAGACCGGCTCGGCTGCCGTGCGAGGAATGGTCGATCACCCGATGCTCGAGATCGTCGGCTGCTATGCCTTCTCTCCCGACAAGGTCGGCCGCGACGTCGGGCTCCTGGCCGGCATCGAACCCATCGGTGTGCTCGCGACCCACGACGTCGACGCGTTGCTCGCGCTGCAGCCCGACTGCGTGACGTACATGCCGTTCCGACCTGACTTCGACCATGTTGTGCGGATCCTCGAATCCGGCGCCAACGTGGTCACGTCGATGTACATGATGTCGGGCGTGGGCTACGGCGACGATGTTCATGTCCGTATCGTCGACGCGACGCAACGCGGCGGCTCGTCGCTCTACGCAAGTGGGATCTATCCCGGCCACGCGCCCATGGTCGCGCTCGCGGCGAGCGCGATGTGTGCACGGATCGATCGCATCTCCGTGCTGGAGTCCCTCGAGATCAGTGGGTACCAGAACGAGAAGATGTACCGCGCGATGAGCTTCGACCGCTCGCCCGACGATCCCGAGGTCCCCGCGATGATCGAGGCCAACTGCGGCTCGTTCAAAGATCAGGTGCGCGTGATGGCGTCGGCGCTCGCCGTCGACCTCGACGAGATCCGCTTCGACTTCGAGGTCGGGGCCGCGAACCGCACTACCGACTTTGGGTTCATGACGATCGGGGAAGGCCACATATCGGGGTTCAAGGGCGCGATCGCGGGTGTGCACGCCGGACGACCGGTCATCGAGTGCAGGTTCGTGTGGAAGCTCGGTGACGACATGACGCCGAATTGGCCCGTCGAACACGGCTACGTCCTCGAGATCGAGGGCGAACCATCGGTGCGCGTTCGTCTGGAACCCATGGGCGAGCACTTCGACGGCGCCACGACGACCGCCATGCCGCTCGTCAACGCGATCCCGCAGGTCGTGGCGGCGCCGCCCGGCATCGTGAACGACGACCTGCCGTTCGTGAAGGGCGCACACCGCATTCGTTGAGATCCGTACGGGAGGCTTCGGAGCGAAAGGGTTGCGATGGGGGGCTCGACGACTGTTCGGTGGCGTTTCCTTGCGCTCGCGATGGCATCCGGCGCGTTCCTGTCCGCCGGTCTCGTGGCCGTTCCGCCGGCCGCTGCCGCAAGCGGCGACTTCGACCCCGGAATCAACAGCCGCGCCGCACTCGAGAATCCCGACTGTGACGCCACCGTCAAGCGCATCAAGTTCCCGTCGCTGAACGCGCCGCAGTGCGTCAAGCCCTGGAAGGCAGGAGCCGACAATGGTGGCGCCACCGCACAGGGCGTCACGAAGGACACGATCAAGGTCGTCGTGCTGTACACCGACGTGGTCCAGGATGCGCGCAGTCCTGCCAGCCTGTACAAGAACCAGGCCACGGGCGGGTTCTCGAATCAACGCGACCCGATCATCGACACGGATGCGATCTACGCACACGCGTTCGAGACCTGGGGCCGGAAGGTCGAGTACGAGTTCGTCAAGGGCACTGGTGCCGACGAGACGGCGCAACGCGCCGACGCGGTCAGTGTCGCGTCGAAGAAGCCGTTCGCCGTCTTCGACGCCGCCATCTCGGGTGGCAACCAGTCCACCGGCGGCCTCGTGTTCGAGACCGAGGTGCAAGCACGGGGCGTGCCGCTCGTGCTCGGCACCGGAGGGGCGCCTCCGCAGTCGCCCAAGGAAGTGTCACGAGGCGTGGCGCGCAACGCGGCCGAGTTCGCCGGGAAGTCGCTCGTCGGCAAGACGGCGGAATACGGCGGCGATGCGGTGAAGGACAAGACCCGCAGCTTCGGCATCCTCTACCAGGCCGGCGACAACGGGTTCGACATCGACTTCTTCCAGTCGGAGTTCGTGAAGTACAGCGGGAAGATCGCGTCACAGGCGGCGTTCTCGTTCCCGCCCGGGACATCGCAGGCGGATGCACAGACGCTGGCCGGCGAACAGATGGGCCCCATCATGGCGAAGCTGAAGTCCGACGGCGTCACGACCGTGATCGACGTCCTCGACTCGCGCTACGGCCTCTCGGCCGCACTGAAAGCGGCGACGGCGGCGGAGTTCGAGCCGGAGTGGTTCATGGCGAGTGGTGGCGCCACGGGCGGTGGCGCGTTTCCGACCGACCTCGACATCATCCTGCGGACCGTCGACCAGACGCAGGCCGCGCACTTCTTCGGCCTCAACTGGTTCATGCCGTACACACCGAACAACGACCCCGGCACGAAGGTCTTCCAGTGGTTCTGGGGTACCGACAAGGGGAGCAAGTGGTCAGGCGCGCAGGCGTTGGTCGGCGCGCTCTATACGCGCGTCCACCTGGCAGGGCCGCAGCTCACAAGGGCCAAGATGCAGCCGGGCGCGCTACCGGTTCCGAAGGCGGGCGGCTACTACAGCAAGAGCGTGTTGACCGTCACCACCGGACCTACTGGCAAGGACGGCATCGCGGTGCGTGATGCCGCGCTCGCCTGGTTCGACCCGACGAAGACCGCCACCGACCAGGCCACGATGTCGGTGGGCGCGGGCGCGTGGATGTACCTCGACGGCGGCGCACGCTACATCGCCGGCCACTGGCCGAAGAACAAGAAGGGCTTCTTCGACCGTTCCCTGACGACGACGGTCGCCGAGTACACCGAGTTCCCACCGACGGAACCGAAGGTTCCCGACTACCCCTGCACCGGATGTCCGAGCGCCGGCAGCACGACACCGGCCGCGTCGCAATTCGGCTAGAAGCCGCGCGCGAGGCAGACGCCGATGGCGGCGGCGACCAGCGGCGGCCGCCTATCAGCTCGCCTTCTGAGAAGACGACGGTCGTCGTATCGCTCGTCGCCTACGTCGTGTCCCGCTTCGACTGCACCAACTCCACCTGATACCCGTCGGGATCGGCGACGAACGCGACCGTGCTGCCCCACCGCTCGAGCACGACCGGTTCGGTGATGGCCTCGTATCCCGCGGTCGTGGCGCGGTCGAACAGCCCCTTGCAGTCGTCGGTGTACACGTAGAGCTTCCACATCGCGGAGCCCATCTCGATGGGTCCGCTCTGGTTCGAGTGTTGCGCGAGCTGGATCTTGCCTCCCCTGTCGAGGTTCTCCAGGATCGCTTCTCGAGCGGACTGGATATCGGTCCGGCTCGTGCACGTCATGCCGAGCGTCTCCCAGAACTTGATCGTGGCTTCGAGATCGGTCACATTGACGCAGTACTGCCCGAGCCACGTGTACGTGCTGTCGTCGCCATCGGTCAGTGGGTGGCGCTGGACGAACTCGACGAGGTAA
>JBKPCV010000200.1:0-3090 GCA_046727575.1 Actinomycetota bacterium | reverse complement strand
GTGCTCCGCCTCCCAGCGTGAGTACCGTTCGAGGGCAGGAGGATGCGTCATGAACCGGACGGAGCGCGCGCCGGTCTTGGAGAACACGATCGACATCGGCCGGTCTGTCGACGAGGTGTTCGACTACTGCAGCGATCCACTGCGCGAGGCCGAGTGGAACCCGAAGCTCAAGCACATCGAGAACACGACCGGAGGGCCGGTCGAGGTTGGAGCTCGCTATGACGCCGACTTCGGCATTGGCGGTCAGATGACGATCGAGGTGGTCCGCTTCGAGCGTCCCCATCGCTGGGCGACCGTCGGCGAGTCGGAGCGCCTGCGCGGGAGTCTGGAAGGTGAGGTCCTGCCGACGAGCGGCGGAGCGCGAGTTGTGTTTCGCATGGCGATCGAACCCAAAGGCGCGGTGCGTCTGCTGCTCGGCCCGATCCGTCGGCGCATGCAACGAGCCCAACAGGGTCACCTCGCCGCCATCAAACGCCGCCTTGAGGCCGTCGATCCGGCGGCGAGCGAGGCCCCTGGCGAGCCAACGAGCGACTGACGATGGCGAATCGCTACGCCGCGGACATGGCTCGCGCTCGCGCCCGCATCGCCTCAGTTCCCTGCGACACGGTGAAGACCCGCTGGGGCACGGTCCAGTACCTCGACCAGGGCGAAGGACTTTCCTTCTTCTTGAGCCACGGGGTCCTCGGGGGCCACGACAACGTGCGCGAGCTCATCGACCTCTACGTCGGGACCAACTGCCGCGCGATCGGGCCGTCCCGGTTCGGATATCTCGGCTCGTCGATGCCCAACGTTGCGACGCCAGCCGACCAGGCCGATGCCTACGCCGCGCTCCTCGACCACCTGCAGCTCGAGCGCGTGGTCATGATCGGGTTCTCCGCCGGTGGCCCGGCGGCGGTCCAGTTCGCACTGCGCCATCCCGAACGCGCGCACGCGCTCATCCTGATGTCCTCCTACCTTCCCGGCATGGGCGCCCGTGCCGTCCCGAAAGTGCTGCACCCGTTGATACGCGCCATCGTGGGCTGGCAACGCGGTTGGTGGCTCCTGAAACGCTTCCGCCCCGAGCGGCTCGCACACCTGATGAGCGTGCCGGCGGGCTGGGATGCCAGCCAGGACCGTGACTTCTTGGCGGTCCGTGAGGCGCTGTTCCCGATCACACCCAAGCGATTCGGTGTTGCGTTCGATGCGGTGGTGTCCGAACCGGCCTCGAACCGCTTCCCGCTCGAGGACATCCGGGTGCCGACCCTGCTCGTCCACGCCGCGGATGATCCACTGGCTCCCTACGAGCACGTGCCGGTCGCGGCTGCCCGGATCCGCGTCGCGCGGCTGGTCACCATCCAACACGGCGGTCACCTCTTTCTCCAGCACACCGGTGAGGTCCGCGCCGCGGTGCGCACATTCCTGGCTGACGTGATGCCCGCCGACGCCACCGCCTGACGCCACGCTGGGAACGTCCGTGCCGCGTCCACGCCACGTCGACATCCGTCCCTTTCCCAGCAACCGTCGGCTAGTCACCGCCGCCATGCGTGCGGGCAAGCACACGGTGCCGATGCATGGCCTTCTGGACCTCGACGTCACCACCGCGGTCGAGCTCCTCGCCGCGCACGACCCCCCACTGTCCTTCACCGCGTTCGTGGTTGCCGCTACGGCTCGCGCAGTCGCGTTGCACCCTGAAGTCCACGCCTACCGCGACTGGCGTGGCCGACTGGTCATCCACCATCACGTCGACGTGTCCACCATCGTCGAGATCACAACGCCACAAGGGCCGTTCCCGCTCGTGCACACCCTGCACGACGCCGACATCCGAGACGTCGCCAGCCTCACCACCGAACTCCACCGGGTGAAAGACACGCCGCTGACCCGCCAACACCGAACATCGCATCATCTCCTGCCCCTGGCCACTCGGATACCCGGAGCCATCCGCGCGATGTACGCACTGCTAGGGCACTCGGTGCGGCTGCGGCAACGATCAGGGACCGTCGGGGTCACCGCGATCGGCATGTTCGCTGACGGGGGCGGTTACGCCATCGCGCCCCTCACGCTGATGTCCCTGCAACTCGTCGTCGGCGGCATCAGCGAGCGTCCCCGCGTCATCAACGGCCAGATCGAGAAACGCAAGGTTGTCGATCTCACCGTCACCGTTGATCACAACGTCGTCGACGGCAGTCCCGCCGCGCGTTTCGGCGCGGAGCTCCGACACCAGATCGAAAGCGCCGCCGTCCTCCTGGCGACTGCCTGAACCGAAGGGAGCGACATGCAGCCAACCAGCTCGCCGTACGCGGTTCGACTCGCGATCGACTATCCCGACCGAGACCTGAACCGTCTCACGACCGCGTTTCGGATCTTCGTGGCCATCCCGATCGTGATCGTGTTAGCCACCGTCAGCGGCGGATCGATCGGCGCCGGCCCGAACCGTGGTGGGGTCGCCATGGCCGGCGGCTTGTTGGTCATCGGACCGCTGCTCATGATCTTGTTTCGCCAGAAGTACCCGAGATGGTGGTTCGACTGGAACCTCGCGCTCCTGCGCTTCGTCAACCGCGTCGGCGCCTACCTCCTCCTTCTGAACGACGAGTACCCCGCGACCGACGCCGACCAAAGCGTCCACCTCGACCTCGACTACCCCGATGTCCCCCAGCAACTCAACCGCTGGCTCCCACTCGTCAAGTGGCTGCTCGCGATTCCCCATGTCATCGTGCTGGTGTTCTTGTACCTCGGCGCGATCGTGGTCGCCGTCATCGCGTGGTTCGCGATCCTCTTCACCGGTCGGTACCCGCGCTGGGCCTTCGACTACATCGTCGGCGTGTTGCGCTGGAACAACCGCGTCGTCGGCTACGCGTTGATCCTCGTCACCGACCAATACCCGCCCTTCAGCCTCGACTGAGACACCGCCCGATGCCCCGACACCGACGCATCACTGTGGGTGCGCTTGCGCTCCTCGCATACGACACCTTCGTGCGACCATGGATGCTCGATTGGGGTTCCACACCAGGCGAACGCGACCGTTCTCTGCCCGGCGACGACATCGCAGAGCCCGTCATGACCCATCACACACGGGCCATCACCATCGACGCGCTCCCGGAGGCAGTGTGGCCC
>JBKPCV010000199.1:0-9125 GCA_046727575.1 Actinomycetota bacterium | reverse complement strand
GGCGAAGACGGCGCGAAGGTACGGGCGGAAATCGATCGGGTTCAGCGGCACCTGGACTCCGCCGTTGCAGCCGAACAACCCGAAGACGACCGCAGGGCCGGCGATGACGGACGGAGCGTGCGCTGCTGGCCAGTCGTACCTCCGGTACCCGTTGCGGTACTGCGCCGGCTCGGCACCGCCCGAGACGCCGGCCCGCAGCCGGTAGAAGTCGGTGTAGTTCGCGATGTCGACGAACAGGGGATCGCTCGCGCGACGGGTCAGCAGCTGTGACGGACTGAGCGGAACCCCATTGGGCCGTACGTACGGTGTCTGCGGGCTGCCGTCGTTGCCGAGCTGGTTGATCGCCAACCAGTTTCCCGCACCGTCGAGCGCGAGAGCGCCGTCGTAGATGCCCTGGCCGTGACGCTGCGGATCCACGTTGAAGCCCTCGGCCACCAGCGTGTCGACCATCCACGCACCCTGGCTCCACCCGACGAGCATCGACTGGTCGTAGCTCCCGAGCGGGCTCGACTGGCCCTGGACCGTACCGCCCTCGCGCAGCAGACGGCCGAAATCGCGCAGCGCGCTCATCCCGATCCCCTGCGCGTTCGCCGGCACGCCGGCCGCGATCCCTGTCTGCCACTGCACCCGGGCGTAGGCCGTCTGACCGTCGAACATGAAGGCGTCGCCCAGGCCCGGCGGATACACCGCGGTCAGCGGCGGCCCGCCCGCGGACAGGAAGCCGTTGAGCAGCTGGACCACCAAGGGGGTGCCGCGGTTCTCCGCCTCGACCACCATCGTGCGGAACCGCGACCCGGTGGTCGGGCGGATCACCTCGAACTGCGCCGACCAGACGACGAAGCCGTCTGCGTCCACCGGCTGCTGCGCAAGCCCCACGATCGGCTCGTCGGCTGCGACGCGGCCCTGGACCGTCCCGACGTACCGCGAGTACGGGACCCCGTGCAGAGGGCCCAGGTTCTCCACCCGCACGACGTTCACGGCCGTGATACCCGAGCCGCCGGGAGCCGGCGGTACGGCGGATCCGGCGGGCGCCAGCGCCGCGAAGACGGAACCGGCAACTGCGATCATGAGCGCGACACGCACCGATCGACGCATTCGCCCTCCAACGCGCCCACTGCCCTGAACCGGGCCACGGAAGCTACTCATCGACGTCATCGACCGTCAAGGAACGGGCGACCGTAGGATTGCATCCGCCTGCGCGACGGGTCGATGGGGGTGGCCATGGAGAAGTTGATCGTGGTGTCAGGCGACTCCCACGCGACCGTTCCGCCGGATGCGTGGCCGCTCTACCTCGAGGCCGAGTACCACGACCATCTCCCCGAGATGCACGAGGACGACGCGCGCTACACGGAGCTGCTCGGCGTGTTCGCCAATTTCTCGCCCGAACTCCTCGAGGTGATCGACACCGAGGGCGTCTGGGCGTCGGGTGGGTACCTGGGCGCCTGGGACGCGGATCGGCGCGTGGCCGAGATGGATCGGGAGAGGATCGCGGCCGAGTTGGTGTTCCAGGGTGATCCGCGGGCGATCAGCCCACTCAGCCCTCAGTTCCGGAGGTACCCGCAGGACGTCGCCGCCGCCGGTGTGCGCGCGTATCACCGCTGGGCAGCGGACGCCTTTGGTAGGGCGCGGGATCGGATCCTGATCGTCGGGGACCCCGCGAGCGCCATCGACATGGACGCGATGCTGGCCGAACTGCAGTGGATCGCCGATCACGGCTTTGCCGGCGCGTACGTGCCCGGGTACTGGGCCCGTCCGGACCTGCCCGCCCCGTACGACTCGTACTTCGATCCGTACTGGTCGCGCTGTGAAGACCTCGGGCTGCCCGTCGCGATCCACGCGGGGTATGGCCAGAAGCAGACCGAGTTCCTCTCCAACATCGAGGGCCTGCAGCGGGACATGGAAGCCGCCGGTCGGACCGACTTGTTGGCAGAGATCATCAACAACGCGCCGCGCTTCTTCCAGAAGGACCTGAGACCGCGTCGGGCGATGTGGCAGCTCATGTTCGGGGGCGTCTTCGACCGTCATCCGCAGCTCCGGTTGCTGATGACCGAGGTGCGAGGCGACTGGCTGCCGGAGACCCTGCAGCATCTCGACGCGGCGTACGAACAGGCGCGCGACGTCGTGCCCGCCAAGCGCAAGCCGAGCGAATACTGGCAGGAGCACTGCCTGATGACCTTGTCGTTCGTGCACAAGGCCGAAGTGGCCATGCGCCATGAGTTCGGGATCGAGACCATCGCCTTCGGGCGCGACTTTCCGCACGCGGAGGGAACATGGCCCAACACGAGCGACTGGCTGCGTGACGCGTTCGCGGGTGTTCCCGAAGACGAGCTGCGACTTGTGCTCGGCGAGAACGCGATCCGCGCGCTGGGGCTGGATCGAGCGAAGCTGGCCGCGGTGGCCGAGCGGATCGGTCCGACGATCGACGACCTCACGGGCCGCACGCCAGAGCTCGACCCGCGGCTCGTCGCGAATTGGGACGCACGCGGCGGCTACTTGAAGCCGCCCGAGCAACACGACCCGGAGGCCATCGACTCGTTCCTCGAGCAGGACCTCACGCTCGTCAGCTCGAGGAGCTGACTTGCGCGGCGACACGTAGACCGTTCTGCGAGGGTGTCAAAGCCGTCGGTCACCATCTCGGCGTACGACCCGCAGTGGCCTCGACGCGCTGCACGTCTTGCCGCACAGTTGCATACGGCACTCGGGCCGGGCGCGTGCGCATCGAGCACATCGGGAGTACGGCCATTTCATTGATGGCCGCCAAAGACCTTCTGGACCTTCAAGTCAGCGTCACAGACCTGGCAACCGCGGCAGCGCGCTTTGATGAGCCGCTTCGCGGGTTGGGTGTCGAGCGAATGCCGTACAACCACGATCATGTCCCTGCGGGACGGTCAGACGACCCGGCCTTGTGGGCAAAGCGGTTCTGGCGGCGTCGGAGTCACGCCGACGGAGATGTGAACCTGCACGTTCGTCTCGTTGGACGCACCTCGCTGACTGTGCGACCTCATGACGGCAGATCGGCTCGGTCGCCGTCTCAACGACTGAGTGTCGCTGGTATCGGGTAACGCATCGGGCATGAGCAAACTCAGTGCACGACAGCGGGCAAACCTTCCCCCGAAGGCTTTTGGTCTGCCAGAGAAGGCACGAACCAAGAAGGCGCGGCAGGAGGCGGGGAATTATCCGATACCCGACCGCGCTCATGCGATCAGCGCGTTGCGCAGATCTGACCGTGAGCGCGAGCGAGGCAATCTCACGAAGGACGAGTTCGATCGCATCCAACGCAAGGCCAAGAGGATGTTGAAGAAGAAGCGCACCTAAGCGACGAAAGAGCGGTCGCCGATGTGAGCGACGTAGCCCAGAGGAGACGAACATGAGTCCCACGATCCGCAGCCTGGTGATCCCGGTGTCGGACCTGGACGCCGCCAAGGCCGTCTACACCGCGCTTCTCGGCGCGCCGCACACCGACCAGCCCTACTACGTCGGGTACAACGTCGACGGCTTCGAGGTCAGTCTCGCTCCAGGCGACGTGGCCGGCGGCGGACCGGTCGCCTACGCCGACGTCGAGGATCTCGACGCGACGCGCGCAACCCTGCTCGCGGTTGGTGCGACCGAGCGGAGTGCCCCGCGTCCAGTCGCACCCGAGGCGCGGGTGTGCGTGCTCGCCGACGCCGACGGCAATCCGATCGGCCTGCGCGGCCGGTAGCCGTCGGCGTGGCCGGGACGGCCGCCGTACTCGGCGCGGTCCCAGCCTCGGGACCCCGGCGGCGGTGTAGCAGCTGCGCGGACGACGCGGCGAACACTTGACTGGGTCGACGCGCGCCGTCGGCTTGCGTCCCATCGCTGATGGCGAGCAGGTCGGGCATCGGGCAGCATTGGCGAGTCCGTACGTCGGATGCCTTCTGAAACGCTCCGTGGATTCGTCCGTCGGGGGGTGCGATGGCGGCTTTCATGCTGGTGCATCCAGCCTGGTTCGGTGGTTGGTGCTGGCAGAAGATCGTTTCGCGACTGTTCTCCGCGGGTCACGCGGCGTATTCGCCGACGCTCACCGGGCTCGGTGAACGTGCCCACCTTGCCTCGCCGGCAGAACCCCGATCGTTCCGACCTTCGCGCAGCCGCCTCGGCGCAGCTCGACGACTGTGAGCCCTACTTCGGCGATTGCACTTTCCCGGTCGAGCCTCGTCAACTGCTCCTCGGCTTCGGCAACTTCCTCGTTCACTGCCATTGAGCCGTGGTACAGGTCGGGGCGCGAGTGCCGTGAAGCCGAGTGCAGCGAACCGGTCGCAGACGTCCTTGATGTGTGGCACGTGGCCCCACCATTCGTGCAGGACGACGATGCCAGAACCGCCGCCATCGGCCAAGTACGCCGAGATGCCTTCGAAGTCGATCGATTCGCCCACGGCATCTTCTATACCAAGGCAGCGGCGCAACCACGACTCGTCGTCCGACGAGCAGCTCAGTCATGGCCCGAGCGGCGGCGTGGTTTCCAGTGGGAACGATTGGAGCTGACCGTTCGTGCGGCGCCCATACGTCCGGTAATGACGGCGCGCGAAGCGCCACGTGCCCTCGAAGACGACGTATTCGTCCTCGTATACGCCGAAGAACTCGTTCCAGTTGCCGGTCTCGCCGTCTTCCGCGACTTCGAGCGAGTAGGACCGGCCGTGCGCCGTGCCGTCGGAGCCGATCGTCACCACGAAGTTCAACGGGATGTACTCGTAGAACTTGAAGCGCTGATTCATCCGGGCACCGAACGCGACGAACTCGTCGCCACCCTCGATCTCGAAGACCTGCCCCGAGTGCGTGTCGAACGTGAACCGCGCGTCGGGTGTCGCGAGCAATGCCGCCTCGTTCCAGGCATTGCGCGTAGCGACGTCGGCATACGCGCGCTGCAGTCGCTGGATGGCGAGGTAGGCGGTGGCGTCGTTGTCCATGGCGCTTACTGTTGCACGGCCGCCGCCGCGAACTCAGGGTCATGGACGAAGACACCGAACCCAGGTTCGAACTGCCGCCGGAGTCACGCGGTGAGGCACCCGGACGTGGCCGGATGGTCGGCCGTCGGGTGCTCGTCGTCGGCGCCGGACAGACCGACTACCAGATCCCCGACCAGCCGATCGGCAACGGTCGAGCGATCTCGCTGCTGCTGGCCCGCGAAGGCGCCAGAGTCGTTGCCTCCGACTGCAATGAGGCCGCAGCCGAGGCCACGGTCGAGCTCATCGAGGCCGCAGGCGGAGAAGCGTCCGCCGTGATCGCGGATGTCGCCGATCCCCGCGACGTCGAGGAGGTCTCATCGACACCAGGATCGGTCGCAACGCGAACGACACCACGCGACGCTCGACCATCCCGGTGCCGCTCGGCCGCCACGGCACCGCATGGGAGGTTGCGTACGCAGCGCTGTTCCTCCTCTCCGACGAGTCCGCCTACATCACGGGGCAGGTGTTGGCCGTCGACGGCGGTCGCACAAGCCTCTGATCACCCGCGCCACCTCCGGCCTGCGCCGAGGCGACAAGCCTCGTCGTAGACTCCCGTCCGCGTGATTGGGGGTCGCTGATGCGCGTCGTGCCCGTCTCCGACGCGCTCGGAGCAGAGCTGGCGGGTTTCGACATCACCCGCGCATGCAGTCCCGAGGAACAGTCGGAGCTGCGGGACCTCTTCTGCAAGTACCACCTGCTCCTGGTGCGAGGTCAGGACGTCACCGCCGAGGACCAGAGCCGCTTCGTCGGGTACTTCGGCCCGCTCCACACGCGGGCGGACGGAATGAAGGAGACCTACGTCACCAACATCACCGGAGAGGGAGGACCCGCGGCCAGGACGGGCACGGCACGGCTGATCTGGCATCAGGACGGCACCTACGGGCTGCGGCCCGGGATTGCGACGTCGCTGTGGGCGCAAGACGTCGCGCCGGATTCCGTGCCGACCTTGTTCGCCAACGCCGTCCGCGCCCTCGAGCGCATGCCCGCCGACCTTCGGACGCGCATCGAGTCCTTGCACGCGCTGCACCTGCGCAACAGCCACGACGAGCGGACCGACTACCGGTGGCGGGAGGAGAACATCCCCACCGATGCGCAACCGGGTCAGTTCCTCCGGCACGTGCATCCGATCGTCTACCAGATGCCGCACACCGACCAGCAGACGATCCTGGTCAACGAGTTGCTGACCAGCCACGTCGTCGAGCTGCCGCGCGAGGAAGGCGAGGCACTGATCCAGGAACTCTTCTCCGTGATCTACGCGGACAACAACGTCTACACCCACCACTGGCAGACGAACGACGTGATCATCTGGGACAACATGGCGCTGCAGCACTGCCGCCCCGTCGAGATGGGTCTCCCGCCCCGTCGTCTCCGCCGTCAGTCCATCGACGGGTGGTACGCCGACGACGGCCTGCTGAACTGGCAGGAGACCGTCGTCGCGTACGTCGGCTACGACAGAGGAGATTCGGAGTGACTGACGTCGTGCACGTCGGCGTGATCGGCACGGGATTCGGCGCCTCCACCGTCGCTCCGGCCTTCGACACGACGGACGACTGCACGGTGGTCGAGGTGGTGACGCCGCGAGACGACGCCGCAGTGGCGGCCCTGTGCGCTCGCTCCGACGTCGACTTGATCTCGGTGCACTCGCCGCCGTTCCTCCACGTCGAGCACGTCCGCCGCGCGATCGACGCGGGTCACGCAGTGCACTGCGACAAGCCGTTCGGCTTGAACGCCGACGAATCGGCGGCGATGACGGAGCTCGCCAAGGAAGCGGGCGTCGTGAACCTGCTCAACTTCGAACGGCGATTCGATCCGGGGCGCGAGCGACTGCGCGAGCTCATCAACGGCGGGGCGATCGGCGAGCCGAATCACTTGCAGTACTCGAGGTTCATCGCCGTGCCCGGTCGTCCGTACACGTGGCTCTGCAACAAAGAGCTCGGTGGTGGCTGGCTGGCGGGGCAGGGCTCCCACCTGATCGACTGCTGTCGTTGGCTGTTCGGCGAGATCGTCGAGGCCGTCGCCGTGACGCGGACGACGGTGCCCCAGCGGCCCGGTCCGGATGGACAGCTTCATCAGTGCGATGCCGACGACGGGTTCGTCGCGTCGTTACGGACCGCGACCGGTGTCAGCGCCGTGATCGACTGCTCGCTCGAGACGCCGGTGAGCACACCGGAGCGGCTGGCAGTCTTCGGCAGCGCGGGAATGCTCGAGCTCGACGACAACGGGATCGTGCTGCGCAGCGCGGCCGGCGACGTCGAGACCTATCCGATCGACCTGCAGGGGAAGGTCTCGCTGAACCTGTCGATGGAACGGTGGGCGGCTCGCATCTGCGACGCGGTCCGCACCGGCGCCGCGGAGCCGGGATGGCCGACCTTCGATGACGGACTCGCGTGTGCCGTCGTCATGGATCGCATGGGACGGTGAGGCGGCGAGCACCGTCGACCCGATGTCCTGCCACGGTTGCCCCTCGTCCAGCACCGCTTCCAGTGCGTTCGGGAGCGGCACGGCTGCGGGCGACCGGGCGCTTCCCGGAGGTCGTTCCCGGTCTCGGCCGCGTGCAACGCATCGAGCAGCATGCGCCGGGCGTGGGCGACGGCCGCCTCGCCGGTGGTGAGGTGCTCACGCGTTCGGTCGAGGCTGGGCCCCATGCTCGTTTGCACCGCCGCGTCCTCCTGGAGCAGGTTCCTGCCGAAGCCCGTGAAGTGGCCGGCGCGCATGAGCTCGCGGTCGTGGCGCCCGACTCGTGGACCGGGAAATGGTCGACGGGCACCCTCGCGGCGAACTGCTCCGCTCGGATGGTCTGCGTAGGGCACTCGACGACGCAACCGGACGCGTCGATCTTCCAGCCGTGGTAGATGCAGCGGACGCCGTTGCCAACGCCGGTCCGGCCGTGGTTCGATCCGGTTGTTCCCCGCCCCGCGCCAGAGGAGAGGCACATGGCCCAATCGGCTGTAGAAGGCGTTCGCATGTCCCACGTGGCGCTCGCGGTCTCCGATCTCGACGCGTCCACCCGCTTCTACACCGACGGGCTCGGCTTCGAACTGGGCCCGTCGTTCGAGTCCGGCGACGAAGTCGCCGCGGTGTCGGAGGTGGAGCCGCCCGTGCGCATGCTGTCGCGGTACCTGACGAAGGACGGGGTCCGCATCGAGCTGATGCGGTGGGAGTCGCCGCCGGTGCACGGAAGGGCGTCGCAGTCCCGGAACCAGCGCGGACTCACCCACCTGTCGTTCGAGGTCGACGACATCGTCGCCACCGAGGCTCGTCTCCTGGAGTTGGGCGGGGTGGCGCTGCCGGATGCCCGTGTGCACCTCGACCGAGTGCCGGCCGCGATCTCTCTGGTCTTCCTCACCGATCCCGACGGGACTCGCATCGAGCTGCTCCAACGTCACACGGTCCCGGGATGAGCCAAGTATGAGCGCGCGGAAGAAAGTGCGAGTCGGCGTCATCGGAACGGGGTTCGGAGCCCGAGTCGTGGCGCCGGTCTTCCGGGAGACGGAGGGGTGCGAGGTCGTCGACGTCGTCACACCACGCGACGATGCTGCGGTCTCCGCGCTGTGCGCGCGGAAGGACGTCGACCTGATCTCGGTGCAGTCGCCGCCGTTCCTGCATCGCGACCACGTACGCCGCGCCATCGAGGATGGACACGCCGTCCTCTGCGACAAGCCGTTCGGCCGGAACGTCGCCGACGCGCAGGCGATGTACGACCTCGCCGCCGAGGCCGGCGTCCTCAACTTCGTGAACTTCGAGTTCCGCCGCCATCCCGCTCGCCGCGAGCTGCGCGCCCTGCTGAGCGACGGCATCGTCGGCACCATCGAGCACCTGCAGTGGAACGCGTTCCACGGCGTGTGGCTCGATCCGACGCGCCCGTTCAGCTGGTCCTTCGACCGCGAGCTCGGCGGTGGCTGGATCCGCCTGTCGGGGTCGCACACGATCGACTACATCCGCTGGTCGCTCGGCGAGGTCGTCGACGCGACAGGGGCGATCCGCACGACCATCACGGAACGGGTAGACCGCGAGGGACGGATGCAGCGATGCACGGCCGAGGACGGCTACACCGCGGTGCTGCAGACCGAGGGCGGCGCGTCGGTCACCATCGACGCCACCTCGACCAACCCGGTGGAGCGACCGAACCGGGTCACGGTGATCGGCAGCGAGGGCGTGCTC
>JBKPCV010000198.1:0-2040 GCA_046727575.1 Actinomycetota bacterium | reverse complement strand
CCCTTGCGCTCGACCTCGTTTTGTAGGTACGACATGGCCATGCAGCTGGAACCGCGAACCGAACCGGGCCGCAAATTCGTCGCCCTTGCCGAGACACACGCCGTCGAGGCAGCGGAACATGCAAGTCGGCATGATCACGAGTCGACGTTCCCGTTCGAGCTCTTCGAGTCGATGAAAGCATCGGGCTTCCTCGGCGCGACCGTCCCCACCGAGTTCGGCGGGTCAGGCCTCACGTCGTGCTACGACCTCGCGGTCGGCCTCAGCAGGCTCGCGCACGGGGACGGGTCGTCCGCGATCGCCGCCAACATGCACTTCGACTTCGGATTGATCGGCGGTCGCGTCGTGCGTTCCGAGCGCGAGCGCGGTAACGAGCGCGAGGTGGCCCGTCTCGGGGCATTCCTCGAGCTGCTCGGCTCGGGCTCGATCGGCATGGCCAACATCACCGAGCCCGGGACGGACATCCTTCACCCACTCGTCGAAGCGACACGTGTCGACGGCGGATGGACGCTCAACGGCCGCAAGAGCTTCGGCACGCTCTCCCCGATCGCCGAGCTGTTCTACGTGACCGCGCGCACCGCTCGCTCTGACGGCGAGTGGTGCAACGGCTTCGCCTTCGTGCTCCGCGACTCGCCGGGCCAAGAGATTCTGGAGAACTGGGACGCGCTCGGAATGCGCGCGTCCGGCAGTCACGACATCGTGTACGAGAACTGCTTCGTGCCCGACGGCCTGTTCACCCTGATGGGCCCGTGGGGAGACTGGACCGAGGACCACTTCGTGATCGCGTCCGCGGGGAACATCGGTCTCCTTGGTTCGTTCCTCGGGATCGCCGAAGAAGCTCACGAACGCGTGGTCGCGAGCGCACGCACGCGGAAGCGAGGTCCCACCAATCGCGCCGTGGCCGAGCTACCCGCGACCCAGCATCAGGTCGCCGAATCGGAAGCCGACCTCGCGGTGTGCCGGGCACTCATCGATCATGTTGGCGGTGTGCTCGACCAAGGCCTACTCGACCGGGCCGTCGGCGAGCTCTCGATTACCGAGCTCCACGACCTCAACCGCGAGTTCCAGTGCGCAAAGCTCGTCGTCAATCGGAAGTGCATCGACGTCGTCGACCGCGCGCTGACGCTGTCGGGCGGCGCGGGCTACCTCAGTGCGAATCCCTTGTCGCGGTTGTACCGGGACGTTCGCGCCGGCCCGTTCATGCAGCCGTTCTCACCAAACGAGGCCTACGAGTACATCGGGAGGGTCGCGCTCGACCTCACGCCCTGACACGCGTTGACGCTGGCTCTGGTAGATGTGTGTCCGTGGTCAGCCCCCCGCCGACTCGGTACGCGAAAAGTGGTGCCGTCCACATCGCGTACCAGGTGAACGGGGACGGACCGATTGATCTGGTCTTCGTGCCACCTGCGGTGTCGCATCTCGACTATCGATGGGAAGAGCCCTCGTACGAGCGCCTCCTCAACAGGTTGGGCTCCTTCGCGCGCGTGATCAGCCTCGACAAGCGCGGATCGGGGCTCTCGGATCGGACCGCGGCGCTCCCGACTCCGAAAGAACAGGTTCACGACATCGAGGCGGTAATGGACGCCGCCGGGTGCCGGCAAGTCAGTCTGCTCGGAGGCCTCGACGGCGGTGCGGCGTGCATTCTCTTCGCCGCCGCCATGCCCGCGCGCACGCAACGGCTCGTCACCTACGCCACGGCCGCACGGACACTCGCGAGCGCCGACTACCCGTGGGGCGTCGAGCGCGCGGAGCTCGAAGCGCTGGTCGAGATGGTCGAGCAGGACTGGGGCGGCCAGGCATTTCTGCGGCTGGCCGCGCCGTCGGTGGCCGACGACGCCCGCTTCGTGCAGTGGTTCGGGCGCTTCCAGCGGTCGGCGGTGAGTCCAGCGGCGGCGGCAGCGTGGATGCGGGGGCTCGCTGACATCGACATCCGCGACGTGCTGTCCGACGTTGCCGCGCCGACCTTGGTCCTCCAACGCGCTGACGATCTCATCGTGAACGCTGGCAACGGCCGGTACCTGGCCGCGCACATCCGCAACGCGA
>JBKPCV010000197.1:0-15484 GCA_046727575.1 Actinomycetota bacterium | reverse complement strand
GTGCGCGACGTCCGTCCACCGGAACCCGACGAGGCGAAGCGTCGGCTCCTCCTGCTCGCGGCACGGGCAATGGGCGTCGCCACCGCGCCTGATCTCGCCGACTACTTCCACATCGGCGGTTACTACGACCGCGGCGCTGATCCGAGCGTCACGCGAGTCCCCGCGTTGCTCGCCGATCTCGTCGAAGACGGGCGCTTGCTCCCGGTGCGCGTCGACGGCTGGCGCGACCCTGCGTACCTCCATCCCGACGCGGGTGTTCCCGGTGCCCTCGAGGCACGCACGCTCCTGTCGCCGTTCGACTCCTTGATCTGGGAACGCAAGCGCACGCAGCGGCTGTTCGGGTTCGATTACCGCATCGAGATCTACATCCCCGAGGCGAAGCGCGTCCACGGCTACTACGTGTTGCCGTTCCTGCTCGGCGACCAGCTTGTCGCCCGCGTCGATCTCAAGGCCGATCGGAGGAACCGCGCCCTGCTCGTCCAGGCCGCCTATGCCGAGCGCGCGGCCGACCGCAAAGTCGTCGCCGGCGAGCTCGCTGCTGAGCTGCGCGCCACCGCCGACTGGCTCGAGCTCGAACGGGTGGAGGTGCGAAACCGTGGCGACCTCGCCGGGGCCGTGACGCGAGCGTCCAGGTAGGATCGGTGGGTCACGGGGAGGTAGCTGCGCGTGGTCCAACTCGCTGAATCCGATGTCGCACCCGAAGTGCTCGCGAAGATCCCGCCCATCGTCGACCTCGACGCGCACCTCGTCGAGCCGCCCGACATCTGGGAGCCGCGCCTTCCCGCAAAGTTCCGGGAGGCGGGCCCGCACGTCGAGTACCACCCCGCCGGCGACATCGTGTTGCAAGGCGCAACGTATGTGGAAGCACCGGGAACCGACGGTCCCGACGTCGTCTGGTGGAACTACGAGGGGAAACTCACGTCGCTGAAGCGACACATCGCGGCCTCGGGGTTCAAGCCCGAGGAGGTCACGCTCACCGGAACCACGTTCGACGAGATCCGGCCCGGCTGCTGGAAGGTTCCCGATCGCCTCTCCGACATGGACATCAACGGGGTCGAGGCGCAGCTCTGTTTCCCCAACTACCCGCGCTTCGCGGGCCAGATCTTCCTGTGGGGCAAGGACCGTGAGCTCGCCGAGCTGTGCGTGTACGCGTACAACGACTGGATGGTGGAGGAATGGTGCGGGCAGAGCGACGGCCGTCTGCTGCCGCTGTGCATCGTGCCGTTGTGGGATGTCGAGCTCGCCGCCGCCGAGATTCGTCGCAACGCAGCGAGGGGGGTGCGGGCGGTTGCCTTCACCGAGATGCCCCCCTACCTCGACCTGCCGAGCATCCACACGGGTTACTGGGATCCGTTCTTTTCCGCGTGCGCGGAGACGTCGACCGTCGTCTGCCTGCACATCGGCTCGGGCACGAAGACGCTGCAGACGTCGTCGGACGCGCCGGACGCCGTGCCGGCATCGTTGATCTTCGCCAACAGCGCAGCAAGCCTCGTCGACTTCCTCTATTCCGGCGTGCTGAACCGGTACCCAAACCTCAAGCTGCTGTATGCCGAGGCGCAGATCGGGTGGATCCCGTACGCGCTCGAGCGCGCCGACGACGTCTGGATCACGCACCAGTGGAGCGGCGGGCAGAAAAATTGTCCGGAACCGCCGTCCACCTACTACTACCGCCAGGTGTACAGCTGCTTCTTCAAGGATCCGATCGGTGTGAAGATGCTCGACCAGGTCGGCGCCGACCACGTGGCCTTCGAGACCGACTATCCGCACTCCGACAGCACGTGGCCCCACTCGCGTGAAGCGGCGGCGAAGCAGTTCGGGTTCCTCGAACAAGACGAGGTGAACCGCATCGCGCGTGGCACCGCGATCGAGCTGCTCGGCCTACCGTTCTCGCTCGACGGGCGCTGAGCGCGGTGCCCGACGACGCCAGTCGGCCCACCGGGAAGATCACCGACGAGGGCGTGGCTCGTCTCCGCGAACGCATCGGCGTTCCGGAGCCGTGGCCGCTCCCGCCGCACTACTTGCGGCCGAACATCGACGCCTTCCGCCACGTCGCCGAGGCGTATGGCGACGCCAACCCGCTGTGGTGTGATCCGGCGTACGCCGAGAAGACGATCTGGGGTGCGACGATCGCGCCGCCGCCGCTCGTCGGCGGTGACACGCTGATCGGCGAGGACGAGGTCACCGAGGTTCCCGACGACAAGCGCGAGCTGATGAAGGGGGACCCGCTCCGCGGCGTGCACGCGTTCTATTCCGCGAGCGCCAGGGAGTGGTGGGCGCCGCTCCGTCCGGACCACCGCGTCTTCCGCCGCAACGCAATGGTCGCGGTGCTCGACAAGGCGAGCGAGTTCGCGGGCCGGGCCATCCACGAGTGGAGCGCGAACGTCTTCCAGGCCGACGACGGGACGATGCTCTCCGGGCAGTACCGGTTGATGATCCGCACCGAACGCGAACGCGCGCAGGAGCGCGGCAAATACAAGGACGTCGAGTTCCGCCGGTACGACGACGCCGAGATCGACGCCATCGAGGCGCAGTACGAGAAGCAGACCGCCGAGCGCCGCGGCGCCGAGCCGCGCTTCTGGGAGGACGTCGCGGTCGGCGACGAGATCGGGCCCATGGTCAAAGGACCGCTCACCGTTACCGACATGGTGTGCTGGCACGTCGGGATGGGCATGGGCCTCTACGGTGTGCGCGCGCTCGACCTCGCGGCGCGCAACCGCAAGCGCATTCCGCGTTTCTTCCACCGCGACGCGCAGAACGTTCCCGACGTGATGCAGCGCGTGCACTGGGATCCCGAGTTCGCCCGGAAGTCCGGCAACCCGACGACTTTCGACTATGGGCGCATGCGCGAGACCTGGCTCATCCACCTCTGCACCAACTGGATGGGCGACGACGCGTGGTTGTGGAAGCTCGACTGTGAGTTCCGCGGCTTCAACTACGTCGGCGACACCCAGTGGCTGCGCGGCACCGTCTCCCGTCACTATCTCGCGGAAGGCAGCCGACCCGCCGTCGACCTCGATCTGGAGGCGCGGAGCCAGCGCGACGAGGTCACCGCACCGGGGCACGCCACCATCCTCCTGCCGAGCCGCGAGCACGGCCCGGTCCGACTGCCGGACCCGCCCGGCGGCGCGCAGAACCTCGAGCAGGCCCTGCGCGCGATCAGCGCCGAGTTCGAGCAACAGTGAGCGGCGAGTACGCAGGGGCCGAAGGGCTCGACGCCAACCTCGACGGCGGCGTCCTCCGACTCCTCCTCGACCGGCCGGACAAGCGCAACGCGCTCACCGACGAGATGATGGCGGCGATGATCGACGCGGTCGACGCCGCGGGCCGCGACGAGGCGGTGCGCGTGATCGTGATCTCCGGCGCCGGTGACCACTTCTGCTCCGGTTTCGACATCGTCTCGCGGAACGTGAGCAACGCTCCGCGTCCGCGCGTCGGGAGCATCCAGCGCCGGCTCCCGTCGCAGGCGCACCGTTTGATCCCGTTGATCCTCGCCACCCAGACCCCGGTGGTCTGCCGAGTCCAGGGCTGGTGCGCGGGGATCGGGCTCAACCTCGCGCTGGCGGCCGACTTCACCGTCGCCGCAGACGACACGCGCTTCTGGATGCCGTTCGTCGATCGCGGCTTCACGCCCGACAGTGGCGCCACGTGGCTCCTGCCGCGGCGCATCGGCGAAGTACGGGCGCGCGACATGTTGCTCCTGGCACGCGTCGTCAAGGCATCGGAGGCGTCCGACTGGGGGATGGTGCACAAGATCGTCCCCGCCGCCGACCTCGACACCCACGTCGACGAGATCGTCACCGCACTGGCGCGCAGTGCCACCGTCGCGCTGGGTCTCACGAAGTGGCTCATGAACAGTGGCCGCGAGCAGGCGCTCCTCGATCATCACCAGAACGAGGCGTTCGCGATGGAGCTGTCGTCGCGCAGCGAGGATTTCCGCGAGGGACTCGCCGCGTTCCGCGAGAAGCGTGATCCGGAATTCAGGGGGCGATGAGCCGATGGGGTCATACGAGACGCTCGTCGTCGAACGTGACGGCCCGATCGGCTGGTTGATCTTCAACCGGCCCGACGTCGGCAACGCGATGAACCACACCATGATGTTCGAGCTCGAGGACGCCTGGCGCGAGCTCGACGCCGACCCCGCGGTGCGGGTGATCGTGAACACGGGGGAGGGCAACGCCTTCCAAACCGGACTCGACATCGCCCAGCTCAGTCGCAACCCCGACGCGTTGCGCGAACAGTCGCGGCGCACCCGCGACGCCGAGCTCGCGTTCACCTCGTGGCAGCTCAAGATCTGGAAGCCGGTGATCGCGGCGGTGAACGGCACTGTCGCCGGCGGCGGGCTCCACTTCGTCGCCGACGCCGACATCGTGATCGCGGCCAGTGACGCCACGTTCCTCGACCCCCACGTGTCGGTCGGACAGGTCACCGCCTACGAGGCGATCGGGCTGATCGACGAAACGGCCGTCGAGCCGGTCATGCGGATGGCGCTCATGGGTCGGTACGAGCGCATGACCGCGGCGCGCGCCTACAAACTCGGGATGATCTCACAAGTGGTGGATCCGCCGGAACAGCTGCGTGACGCGGCAGGCGAGCTGGCCGGGAAGGTGGCGAAGAACTCGCCGGCGGCGATGCGCGCGACCAAGCGGGCCTTGTGGGGGGCGTTGGAGGCCGGACTCCGTGACGCGTGCCTCGCCGGGTCACAAGAGCTCATCGGGATGTGGGGCCATCCCGATCAGGAAGAAGGTCCCCTCTCGTGGGCGGAGAAGCGCGACGCGAGGTGGCTGGAGTTGGAGGCTGGTGCATGACCTACTCGACGTACGACCATCTGCTGCTCGAGCGGCACGGGCCGGTCGGTTGGCTGCTCAACAACCGGCCCGACGTGCTCAATGCCATGAACGCTCACATGCGAGACGAGTTCGCCGACGCGTGGCTCGAGCTCGACGCCGACCCCGAGGTGAAGGTGATCGTGCACACGGGTGAGGGGCGCGCGTTCCAGACCGGCGTCGACGTGTCGGAGATTGCCTCCGACGGCATCGGCATGCAGCGATACCGCGAGTCGGTCGAGAAGTTCGACCTGCACTTCACCGCGTGGCATCAGGAAGTGAGCAAGCCGGTTATCACCGCGGTCAACGGCATCTGCGCCGGTGGCGGATTCCACTGGGTCGCCGATGCCGACATCGTGATCGCCGCCAGCGACGCGCAGTTCTTCGATCCTCACGTGTCGGTGGGCCAGGTTGTCGCGGTCGAGGCGATCGCTCTCACGCGCAAGATGCCGTTCGAGGCCGTGATGCGGATGGCACTGGTGGGGCGGTACGAGCGAATGTCGGCGCAGCGGGCGTACGAGCTGGGCATGATCTCGCAGATCGTCGACCCGCCCGAAGCGTTGCGCGGCGAGGCGCAGAAGCTGGCCGAGACGATCGCCCAGAACTCACCGGCCGCAATGCGCGCGACCAAGCGCGCGCTGTGGGGCGCGCTCGAGATGGGTCTCACCGACGCGTGCCGCGCGGGCGCGAAGGAGCTGGCGTCGATGTGGGGCCATCCCGACCAGGAAGAGGGGCCGCTCGCGTTCGCGGAGAAGCGTGAGCCCCGGTGGCAGCCGCTCAGCGCGAGCGCTGCTGATAGCGCGTAACCAGCTCGCGCCGTATCACCTTGCCCACCTCGGCGCGCGGGAGCTTGTCGACTCGCTCGAACGCGACCGGCACCTTGTAGGGCACGAGGTGCTCACGGCACAAGGCAACGAGTTCCTCGTCGGACGCGTCACCCACGACGAACGCGACGGGGACCTCGCCCAGCCGCTCGTCGGGGACTCCGACGACCGCGGCCTCTACGACGCCCGGCGCGAGGCACAACACCTCTTCGACCTGCTCCGGGAAGACTTTGTTGCCTCCCCTGTTGATGAGGTCACCGGCGCGACCCTCGATCCACACGAATCCGCCCGCGTCGACCCGCGCGAGGTCGCCGGTGTTCACGAATCCCTCCTCGTCCACGCGGTCGCGGAGCTCCTCGCCCGTCGCGTAGCCCGCGGCCATGTTCGGGGGGCGCACGAGCAGGAGGCCGATCTCTTCGGTGCCGAGCAGTCGGCCCTCGTCGTCGACCACCCGCAGTTCGACTCCGGCGTGTGGACGGCCGATCGCGCCAACCTTCTCGGGATGTTCCTTGGCGTCCGCCGCGGTCCACCCGATCACCTCACCGATCTCGGCCTGGCCGTAGCTGTTGAGGACCGTTGCGCCGAACTTCTCCGTGAAACGCCGTGCCTGAAGAGGTGACAGCGGCGCGGTAATGCTGCGCACGTAGCGCAGGGGTGAGAGATCCTCGATCCCGTCGTCGTCGGACAGCATCGTGATCGCCGCGGGCGGCAGCACGGTGGAACGAATCCCGAACCGTTGCACGAGCTCCGCGAACTCGCGGGTTTCGAAGCGATCCATGATCACGAGCGGCGCTCCGGCGCGCAGCCCGAACAGTGTGTTGTAGATGCCGGCGTTGAGCGCGAGCGACACCGGGATGAGGTTGGGCGAGGGCGGGCGGTTGGGATCCCGGCCAGCGCCCCGCAGCGGCGCGAGCACCCGGTCGAGGAGCTCCAGGTACGCCGCGTGGCTGTGCAGGATCGCCTTCGGGGCTCCGGTGGTTCCCGACGTCCACATCACGAACGCCACACCGTCGGCATACGAACGCGTCGCGTTCCGCGCCTCTGTGCCGTCGCTGCGGATCACCGCGGCCGGGTCGGTGGCGGCGAGGACGCGTTCCACTTCGGTGTCGGGGAAGCGAGGGTTCATGGGCACGAAGACGCCACCCGCGAGCCAGACGCCGAACATGGTGGTGACGAAGTCGGGACCGTTGGGCAGCGCCACCGCGACCGCCGAACCCTCGCGGACTCCGAGCGCGCGCAGCTCGGCGGCGCGTGCTTCGGCGGCGGCACGCGCCTCGCCGGCGGTCACGCTGCGGTCGATCGTGTACAGCAGTCCCTCGTCGTCGGCAAACGGGTGCTCCATGAGCAGCGCGGCGAGCGACGGCTCGGTCACGGTCTTCCCAGCCAATCGCGGAGGACGTCATCGGTGTCCGCACCGAGCGCCGGGCCGGTCGACGCGATACGGGCGGGTGTGCGGCTGAGATGTGGCGCCGGCGCGGGCACGTGCAACGCGCCGAGCTCGGGGTCGCCAATGGCCGCGATGCTGTCGCGGGCTCGAACGTGTGTATCGGCCAGCAGACTCTCGAGGTCGTTGACGTCGGCGACCGGTATGCGCGCCTGGACCAACGTGTCGACGACGTCGCGTGCATCGTGCTTCGCTACCCAGTCCGCGACCATGCCATCGAGCGCGTCGGCGTTCGCGTTCCGCGCCGCCGCGCGTCCGAATCGAGCCCGGTTCTCCTCGGTGTCGACGCCCATCAGCTCGAGCATGCGGAGGACCTGCGCGTCCACAGGACCCGAGATGACGACCCAACGGTCGTCGCGCGTGCGGTAGACGTTGCGCGGGGTGGCGACCGGGATGCGGCTTCCGGTGCGTACCGGTGACGGGGCACCGGGCGTCCACGCGACCATCGCGGGCCCGAGGAACTGCAGCACTGCCTCGAAGAGGCTCACGTCGACGAGCTGGCCGGTCCCGCCGCGTGCGTCGCGCCAGTAGAGGGCGGCGAGCACGCCGTTGACTCCGAAGAACGCGCCCATGTAGTCGCCGATCGGTACCGACGACAGCACGGGAGGACCGTCGCGCTCACCGGTCATGTGCGTGAGGCCGCCGTACGCCTCGAGCACGGTGCCGTTGCCGGGTCGATCCGCGTACGGTCCCACGGCTCCGAATCCTGTCACGAGTGCGACGATCGCGCGCGGGTTGCGCGCCGCGATCGCGTCGTAGGTGCAGTCCCAGCGCTCCAGGACTCGCTGCGGCTGGTTGAGCATCACGACGTCCGCGACGGAGGTGAGTCGGTGGACCACGTCGAGTCCTTCGGCGGTGTCGAGGTCGACTTGCACCGCGCGCTTGTTGCGATTCGCAACCGCCCACACGTAGGTGCGGTCGCCGCGCATCGCGCCCGTGACGCGCAGCGCGTCCCCGCCGAGTGGTTCCACTTTCACGACGTCGGCGCCGAGGTCGCCCAACATGGCCGCGGTCATGGGCGCGGGGAAGAGCGTCGCAAGATCGAGAACCCGCACGCCCTGGAGCGCTGTGGGAGCGGGAGCACCACTCGGCTCGGCCAAGGTCGGGAATATACAGTGCCCTCGATTTCGAGGACCACGAACACGCGTGCACGAGGTGCGAGATGGGACTGCTCGACGGCAAGGTCGCAATTGTCACCGGCGCAGGGCACGGCATCGGCCGCGGCCACGCGATGGAGTTCGCGAAGCAGGGCGCGAAGGTCGTCGTCAACGACCTCGGCGGCTCAGCGCACGGCGAGGGCACGGGTAATGCCGCCGACGACACGGTGAAGCTGATCGCCGACCGCGGGGGCGTCGCGGTTCCGAACTTCGCCGACGTTTCCGACTACGAGCAGTCGGGCGCGATGGTGCAACAGGCCGTCGACGAGTTCGGGCGACTCGACGTCCTCGTGAACAACGCCGGCATCGTGCGCGATGCCGCGATCTGGAACATGAAGGTCGAGGACTGGGACGCGGTCATGAAGGTGCACGTGCGCGGTACGTGGTGCCCCTCGCACCACGCGGCGAAG
Organism: Actinomycetota bacterium; assembly: GCA_046727575.1. Lineage (GTDB taxonomy): Bacteria > Actinomycetota > Acidimicrobiia > IMCC26256 > DASPTH01 > DASPTH01. The sequence goes on along the minus strand of JBKPCV010000197.1, from coordinate 6,826 downwards.
TACTGGCGCGAGCAGGCGAAGCAGGCACCACTGCAGGCGCGCATCATCAACACGACGTCGGGCGCGGGGCTCGGTGGCAACTTCGGCCAGACGAACTATGCGACCGCCAAGGCGGCGATCGTGGGCATGACGCTCACGATGGCCCAAGAGCTCTACAAGACCGGAGTGACAGTGAACTGCATCGGCCCCGCCGGGCTGACCCGCATCACCGCCACGATGCCTGGATCGGCGGAAGCCATCGAACCCGACGATGTTCCCGAGGGCGAGTGGAACGAGATGGACCCGAAGAACTCGTCACCGGTCGTCGCTTGGCTTGCCAGCGACGACGCGCACTACGTCACCGGTCAGGTGATCCGCGTCGTCCACGACCGGCTCATCCTCATGCAGGGATGGACGGAGAAAGCGTTCGTGTCGTCGGGCGGCAAAGCATGGGACGCCGACGCGCTCCCCGCGATCATGGCGACCGAGATCTTCGGCACCCGGCACCCGGGAATGCGCTTCAGCCGGTAGCGCGCATTACTGCGAACGACGGCCGCGCGCTGGCTCGATCGTCGCGTCCGATCCGGGGAAGAACAGTGCCGTGACCGTGTGGTCGCTCCACTCCACGACGTACGGAGGTGCTCCGTTCGTGCCCTTCACTTCGACGACCGTGCCGGTCCGTTCCGCAACTCCGACATGCCGGCTGCGGAGGATGATCGTGTCGCCCGCTTTCGCGTCCATCAGTCACCGCCTTCGCATGGTGGGGGAGGCATTCGGCGCGTCGCCGCGTCGCCGCAAACTCTAATAGCGCCACGCCGCGAGCGGGCCGGCAGCTTCGACGAGTTGGGCCGTCGCCGGTGCGAAGTCGACCGGCACCCGGACTTCGGTGACGCCCGGCTCCGCGAGGGCCGCACCCAGCCGCTCGCGATGGGCATCGCTCGATGTGATCCCTCCGTCGCTGCCCCAGATGGCGACGACGAGGTCGGCGTTGCGCGCACGCGCCAGCTCGAGCAGCGTCGCGGTCTCAGGGCCCATGGGCTCCTCGACGACCGCGACTGCGGGGTTGCCCTCCGTCGAGGCGAGCACCGCCGCCGCTACTGCGAGCCCGGGGGCGCCGACCGCAGGAACCCGCACACTGCCCAGCTGCGTCGTCGGCAGGGCGCGTGCGACCCACCATCCGGCGTCGCCCGGTTCGAGCGTCACCACGCCGCCCTCTGGCAGCACCGCAGCAACGTCCGACGCGGCACGCGCCGGGTTCAGCGGGACGTCCGGGCGCTGGTAGAGCGGCTGGACTACCGCCGACAACCGCTCGTAGAGCTCGCCCGGCACGGGGGGCCCGTCGTGCGCGGCTCGCACGAGATCCGACAGCGAACCTGTGCGCTCGGCCGGAGCCCGGGTGATCGGCCACGCCGAATCGGTCGCCAGCCCGGCGTCGCGCAGGATCGGGTCGGGACATTCGTCGGCCATCACGCCGATCGCGAGCACCGGGCGGTCCGGCGCGAGGCCGGCGAGCGCGAAGTCATGGAGTTGGAGGCCAGCAGTTCCGAGATGGTAGGGAGAATCCCAGCGAAAGAGGCCCTTGGCGGTGAAGACGTTGAGCACCCCGAGACCCGTCTGATCCGCGAGCGCGCGCAACTCGTGCACCCGGCCGGCGCGTACCACACTCGAACCCGCGAGGACGAAGTCGAACGTGAACGGACCGCCATCCGCTGCGAGGTCCGGTGCCGCGAGCACGGGTGCGATGCTCGGGTCGCGCACCGGTGGGATCGTCGTCTCACCGGCGTCCGCCTCGACGTCGAAGTCGAGTTCGACGGCCAGCGCGCCGCGACCCTGCGTTCGCGCGTCGACGAGCACGTCCACCACCTCTGAAGGCGATCTCGCGCGCGCGAGATGCTCGGGAGACCCTGGTCGGGAGATCACCGTCAATGTGGAGTCGGACAGGCACGCACCGAGCCCGTAGCCGACGGCACCGTCGGCCTCGGCGAGGAGCCGCGCCGCGCTCGGATCGCGCACGCCCGGGTCGTCGCTGCCCGGTAGTCGCTCTCCGAAGACATGCCGGATTCCGAGCCGTGTTAACAGGTCGCCGAGCGGCATCACTCCTCCTGCGGTCCCGCCTGGGAGGTTCCGGTATGGTACGAAAACTATGAACACGACGAGGAAGCTGATCGGCTTCGACGCCGACAACCACTACTACGAGGCGATGGACGCGTTCACCCGCTACATCGAGCCGGAATACGCGAAGCGGGGGATGCAGTGGGCGGAGATCGACGGTCGCACCCGTCTCCTCGTGGGTGGGCGCGTCAACCGGTTTATCCCGAACCCCACGTTCGATCGTCTCGCAAAGCCGGGAAGCCTCGAGCAGTACTTCCGCGGCCGCAACGAGGACGGCGCGAGCGTCGTAGAGCTGTTCGGCGCGCTCGAGCCCGTCGACCCCGCGTATCGCGATCGCGGCGTTCGCTTGAAGGTCATGGACGATCAGCAGATCGAAGGTGCGCTGTTCTTCCCCACACTCGGTGTCGGCATGGAGCAGGCGCTGGTCGACGATCTCCCGGCCGCGCGCGCCGTCTTCCGCGCGTTCAACCGCTGGCTCGACGAAGATTGGGGGTTCCACTACCAGGAGCGGATCTTCGCCGCTCCCTATCTCACCTTGTCGGACGTGGACGAGTGTGTCGCGGAGCTCGAGTGGGTGCTCGACCGGGGCGCCCGGCTCGTGATCTTCCAGTACGGGCCGGTGATGACACCGACCGGCTACAAGTCACCGGGCGACGAAAGCTTCGATCCCGTCTGGGCGCGCATCGAAGAAGCCGGGATCGTCGCCGGCTTCCACGGTGGTGACAGCGCGTACAGCCAGCTCGGCGCCATGTGGGGCGAGAGTGGTGACGCCGAAGCCTTCCGCTTCCGCCTGATGCGCTCCGCGATCTCCGCCAGTCCCATCGCCGACACGATGGCGGCGCTCATCCTCCACGGTGTTCCCGCTCGGTTCCCCGGCGTGCGGCTCCTCGCGGTGGAGACCGGGGCGGAGTGGGTGGGGCCGCTCCTCTACCGGCTCGGCAAGGTCTACAAGCAGCAGCCGAAGGCCTTCGCCGACGACCCCCGGGAAGTGTTCCGGCACAGCGTCTGGGTGTCGCCGTTCTACGAGAACGACCTCGCCGAGCTCGGGCAGCTGATCGGCGTCGAGCACATGCTCATGGGCTCCGACTGGCCGCACACCGAGGGGCTTGCCGAACCGCTGTCGTTCGTCGACGACCTCCTCGACGCGGGCTTCGGTCAGGACGACATCCAGAAGATCTGTCACGACAACACGGCTGCCCTGGTTGCGCCCCCGAGCTGATCACATGAGCGGAGCGACCGCGAGCCGGGTATCCCGGCGAGCAGCGAGGCGTGGCCCGCGCGGCCCGGCGCACGCGAGCGAACGACCGCGGAGCGGGTATCCCGCTCCGCAGGGAGCGAGCCATCAAGCTGGCGCCGAGAGCGGGTAGGCATGAGCGAACCCGTGACGATGCGGTGGCACGACGACGAGCTGCTGCCGGACGACATGCGGAACGCGCTGTGCGGGCCCGGGGCGCCCTTCGAGATCGTCGAGGAAGACGTGCTCGGCGAGCGCCTGCCCGTCTTCGCCCAACGGCCGCGCAGCCTGCGCGAGATGTTGCTCAACGCCGCCGAGCGGCACGCGAGCTCGCCCTACCTCGTGTTCTGGGACGACAGCGTCACGTACGGGGAGCTGCCGCGCCGGGTCGCTTCGTACGCCGCGGTGCTGGCCGAGCAGTTCGAAGTCGGGAAAGGCGACCGGGTCGCGATCGCGAGCGCGAACACGATCGATTACGCACTCACCATCTGGGCATGCATCGCAATGGGCGCGATCGTCACCGGCCTGAACGGGTGGTGGACGGGGCCCGAGCTGGCGTACGGCGTGGAGCTCACGCAACCGAAGGTGCTGATCGGCGACCAGCCGCGTCTGGAAAGGATCGCCGCGTCAGGTACGCACGTCGATGCGCCGATCGTGAGATGGGAGGAGCTGAAGACGCTTGTGTCCGCGCGTGGCGAGGCGGCGTTCCCCGACACGCCGCTCGATGAAGATGATCCCTTCGTCATTTTGTTCACGAGCGGAACGACCGGGCGGCCGAAGGGCGCGACGTTGTCGCACCGCAACATGATCCACTTCGCGTTGAGCTCTGGACTCCGGGGCGCGACGAGCGCGCTGCTCGCGAACACCCGCGCCACCGGCGGCACCGCGACCACCGCGTCACCGATGGCGGCGGCGTCGTTGTGCGCGGGGCCGTTCTTCCACATCTCGGGGATCGCACCGATCATGATGGGCGGGCCCTTCTACGGCACCGCGATCGTGTTCACGCCACCGGGTCGCTGGGACGAGACGACGCATCTCGAGCTGACCGAGAAGCACCGCATCGCCACGTGGTCCGGTGTGCCGACGATGTACTGGCGACTGCTCGAGCATCCCGACTTCGACACGTACGACCTGACGAGCGTGCGCGCGATCAGCTCAGGGGGCGCGCCGTTTCCGCCGGAGCTCATCCGGCTGCTCCACGAAAAGTTTCCGGGCGCGGGCGTCACCCAGGGCTACGGCGCGTCCGAGACCATGGGCGCAGGCACGCTCTCGTTCGGACCGTTGATGGAGCACCATCCCGACGCCGTGGGGCGCGCCACGCCCGCGATCGACATCCAGATCCGCGACGACGACGGCAACGTGCTCGGAGAGGGTGAGGTAGGCGAGATCTGCATGCGAGCCTCCGTGGTCTTCCTCGGCTACTGGGACAACCCCGAGGCGACCGCGCAGGCGTTCTGGCCGGGGCGTTGGTACCGGACGGGTGACTTCGGTCGCATCGACGACGGTGTGCTCTTCATCGAGAGCCGCATGCGCGACCTGATCCTCCGGGGCGGCGAGAACATCTACCCGATCGAGATCGAGCATCGGCTCGTGGAGCATCCCGACATCGTCGACGCTGCGGTCATCGGCGTCGCGCACCGCGGCCTGGGCCAGGAGGTGAAGGCGTTCGTCGTGCCGACGGAGGGCGCCGAACTCAGCGCTTCGGATGTCCAGAGGTGGGCCGCCGAGACGTTGGCGGCGTACAAGGTGCCGGCGTACGTCGAGTTCCGCGACACCCTGCCCTACACGGAGACCGGGAAGGTCATGAAGACCGCGCTCGAGTCGGAGGAAGCCGCGCCTGCCTCAGGCTGAGTCGCGCCGGCGGAGCGCAGAGAGCTGGAACTCCACCGGTCAGCGCCGCGACCGGATGCACGTTCTCGAATCCCAGCTCGCGTAGGGCATGCACGATGAGCGGATCGGCTGGACGGATCGCGTCCACGCCTGACCGAGCAGCGTGACGAGCAAGCGACGCCCCTCGCTCAGTTCGCGGGTCAGAGCTCGGCGGCGATCTGCTTCGCCTCCTCCTCGTTGAAGGCGCGGAACGTCTCGGTCTTCACGTTGCCACGCGCACCGGCGGCAAGCGCGAGCTTGGCGATCGTGGCCTCGTCCGGCGCGTCAGTGATCGCGACGGCGTCGTACTGGCCCATCGTCAGGTAGTAGCCGACGAGTTTTGCCCCGAGCGCCTCCCCGGCCTGGCGGGTCTCGTCCAGCCGCTTTGCCACATCCTTGAACGTCTTGATGCCCTGCTCGGTGTAGCGGATCAGCGAGATGTAGGTCGGCATGTGCGACCTCCTGGGTCGGTGCCTGATGCGGTGACCCGAGTATGCGCTCCCGACAGCACGCCAACAAGTGTCCCTCACGACCGGAGCGCGGCATCATGGGGGGTCGACGAGGGAGGCGCCATGACGACGACGGAAGAACGGCTCACCCGGATCCACGAGCAGATCGACGCGGCGGCGACCACGGTCGAGGCTGATCCCGGCGCGTCGCCCGTGCTCGGCGCGGTCGTGATGGAACTGGCGCGCAAGGCCCAGAAGGCGGTCGATGGACTGCCCGGCGCCGACGACACCGCGCTGCGGGCGTCGATCGTCGAGGTCGAGCAAGCGGCCGACAGTGCCAAGGCCGCCGCGGAAGCCGACGCAGGACTCTCGGACGATGCGCGTCAGGCCGTGTTCGACGCGCACCTCTCGATCTGCATCCTGAAGAGCAAGACCTAGGAGCCCGGGGTCGCCAGCGTCCCCTTTCGCGCGTCACCTGTAACGCTGAGCGTTCGAAACGACGCGCGATCGGCCCGTCGAGCACTTCGCTACGAGCGATTCGGGTCCTCGCGGGAGCTGGGACGGATCTCCACCGTTGTTCCTTCCGGCTTGCGGACCGCGTCGCGGAGCAGCGCGCGCGCCCGCTCGACCGCCGCGGGCTCGGGTCCTGCCGGGCACGACGGCAGGTGTTCGGCGGCGGCGTCTTCCACCGCGCAGATGATGGGCTCCCAATCGGCGTCGTGCTCGCGCGTCACCGTGACGAAGTCGTTGATGCCGAACACCGATGCGACGCCATCGACCGCGAGCAGCGCCCGTGTGAACGGGTCGCCGACGTCGTCACCCCGGTTCGCGAGCAGTCGCGCTGGCAGTTCGATGTCGAGCGTGAACTTCATCGCGTCCGGGTTGGGTGTGAGCATCGTCGCCTTCACGCAAGCCACCACTTCACGGTACCGGCCGTGGGAATGTCTTCCGAAGAGCTGTGTCGATCCGGCATACTCCGCCGATGAGCGTCCCGCCACGTCCCGCGATGACCCGTGACCTCCTCGAGCTGCTGCGCACGAGGTACGGGTTGGATTGGGTCGGTAACCCGGTTGAGCTCCCCTCGTCCGTCAACCTCAATGTGCTGCTTTCCACGCCGGACGGTGGCTGTCTCTTATACACATCTGACGCTGCCGACGAATGTGTCAATGGGTAGTGCTCGGGG
>JBKPCV010000196.1:0-14993 GCA_046727575.1 Actinomycetota bacterium | reverse complement strand
ACGCGGGACCGCGAGTACCGCACGATCATCCGGAGCTTCATGGAGGTGTTCCCCGAGACGACGCTGTGGCACGGCGGCGACCTGCTGATCGGGTCCAAGGGCCCGCTCCGCGTGTCGCGCGACGTCGTGGAGCGAAAGCTGGCGCGGGCCGGCACGCGGCAGGCGCTCGCCGACGTCGGCATCACGGACTTCGAGGCGCTCGAACGCCTCTACGTGACGGGCCCGGACGAGCTGCGGGACTTCGTCGGAGTGGGCGACGTCCTCACCGACGACAAACCGCGGCTCGAATACTTCCGTCCGGAGGGGAACGAACCGCTCGTCGACACCGCGCAGATCCCGCGGGGCGGCCCCGGCGCCGTATTCGGGTCCTAGCCGGATGCCTGCCGCCCCGCTGAGCGGTCGCCTGCGCGCCGCGCTCTTCGCGATCTTCACCGTGACCGGCTTCTCCGCGCTCACGTTGCAGGTCACCTGGCAGCGCATCATGTCGTTGCACTCCGGCGTCGACCTCGTGTCGTTCACGACGGTGATTGCGGCGTTCCTCGCCGGTCTCGGCGTCGGTTCACTCGTGGGTGGCGTGCTGGCCGACCGCCTGGGGCCGCGCCGCTCATTGCTCGCCTTCGCGATCGCCAACGTCGGCGTCGCGGTCATCGCCTGGACGAGCGTGTGGCTCTTCTATGACCTGTATCGCGATCGCGCCCACGGACTCCAGAGCACCGCCACGACCTTCGGCTTCAACTTCCTCCTCGTGATCGTGCCGGCGACGATGATGGGCCTGTCACTGCCGCTCGTCGCGCGCGGTGTCGTCGAGCGCGTGCAGGACGCGGGGTCGCTCGTCGGGAGGTTGTATGCGGTCAACACGATCGGTGCCGCCGCCGGTGCCGCCGTCACCGGTTGGTACCTCGCCGGGACGTTCGGCTTCTCCGCATCGTTGCGCATCGCCGGCACGCTGAACCTGCTCGCGGCCGTGATCGTGCTGTCGCTGTGGCGCCTCGCGGAGCGTGTCAACGTGGAGTACGAACGCGTCGGCACTCGCACTGAGCGTGCGCCGTCCGCGCCGTCGGGGGCGCCCGGGGCGCGCTCGCGGGACGTCGGCGCGAGTCACGTGTGGCCGTGGTTCGCGATCTACGCCCTCACCGGGGCGGTCGCGCTGGGGTTCGAGCTCGTGTTCTTTCGCGTCATCGACGGAGTCATGCGCTCGAACTCGTACAGCTTCCCGTACGTGCTCAGCCTGTATCTGCTGCTTTTCGGAGTCGGCAGCGCGCTCGGCGCGCGCTTCGTGCGGCGTGCCGAACGTGCCGCCCGCTGGTTCCTCGCGCTCCAGTCGTGCGCGGGACTGGCCGCTATCGTGGGAATCATCCTGCTGGTGGTGGTCGCGCCCCGCGTCGGCCTCGAAGAAACGCTGCGCAGCTACCTCGGCACCGACGGGTTCAACACCGGTTTCGACAACATCGACTCGGCGAGCGAGTGGGCGAAGCTCGGTTTCGCGTATGTGCTGGTGCCACTGCTCGTCATGGGCGTGCCGGTGCTGCTGTTCGGCGCGTCTTATCCGTTCGTGCAGGCTCTGGTCTCGGAGCGCGTCGACACCCTCGGACGACGGACAGGGACCCTGCTGGCCGCCAACATCGCGGGGAACGTCGCCGGGACGCTCGTCGTCGGTTTCGTCCTCATCGACGTCGTCGGGACCGCGGGCACGATGCTCGTCCTCGCGCTGGTGTTGCTCGTGCCCGGGCTCGCGGCGGCCTACACGAGCCCGACCGCGCGGCATCGCGCGGTCCTCGCCGGCGGCGTCGTCGTCGCGTTCGGGCTCGCGACCTTGGCGTTTCCCTCCAACGCGGAGCTATGGGCGTTTGTGCACGGCGTCGACCCCGACGAACACTTCGAGCTCCTCGAGGACCGTTCGTGCGTGACCGCGCTGAAGCAGGACGGCGCCGCCGACGACTACCGCGCCTTCCTCTTCGTGAACGGAGCCAGCCAGAACGGCTACCCGTGGGACGACTTCCACGTGTTGGTCGGGCTCACACCAGCGCTCATGCATCCGTCGCCGCAGCGGGGTATGGCGGTCGGCCTCGGGATGGGCGGCACCGCGTACGGGATGGTCCAGGACCGCCGACTCGACTTGGTACACGCGGTCGAGATCTGCGGCGGGGAAACCGAGCTCCTGCGACGTGCCGCGGCGCGGGGAACGATGGAGTTCCGACGCATGTTCGCCGAGCCGCGACTGCACCTCCACGTGGCCGACGGCCGCAAGTTCCTGCTCCTGTCGCCGAGCGACCTCGACGTGGTGACCGTCGACGTGTTGCGCCCGACGAGCGCGTTCAGCGGCGCAATCCACTCGGTCGAGTTCTTCGACCTCGTCCGGTCGCGCCTCCACCGGAAGGGGCTCGTCGCCCAGTGGATCGCGACGCCACGGAGTGGCAACAGCGTGACCACCGCGTTCCCGTACGCGATCGGGTTCCCAGTGCCGAGTTACGGCTCAGAGTTCTTCATCGCGAGCTCGTCGCCGATCCGCTGGGACCGAGATGAGGTCCTCGCGCGACTCGAACGCGTGGTGCGCGACGGCGTGTTCCGTCCCGAGCAGGTCGAAGCGCTCCGCGACTACTACGAGACCGTCGAGCCGTTCTGCATGGTCGACGGTGTTCGGACGCGCGTCGAGAGCGACCTCGTGAACAATGACCTCGCCCCACGTGACGAGTACTTCCTGAACAACGGTGAGGTGCCACGCGCGTTCGGTTGCCGTGGGCAGCAAGGGTCAGCCGCGCAGTAGTTTCCGGACGGTGAGCACGCTCGCGGGACCACCCCTCGCGGAGGCCGAGGGGATCGGCGCCCGCACGATTGGCGCGTTCACCGAAGAGGTGTGCGGTCGGTTCGCGGCCAATGAGGCGCTCGTGTTCGACGACCCGCTCGACGGCGGCGCGACGGTCCGGTGGAGCTACGACACGCTGCGCCACCACGCGCGGCGCGTCGCCAAGGCGGTGATCGCTGCGGGGCTCGGTAAGGGCGCGCGCGTCGGCGTGCTCATGGGGAACCGGCCGGAGGCGGTGGCGGCGCTGCTCGGCGCACCGATGGCCGGGGCTGTGGCGGTCCCGCTGTCGACGTTCTCCCCCTTGCCGGAGCTCGAGTACCTCCTGCGCCACGCCGACGTCTCGGTGCTGCTCACCCAGACGCGTCTCCTCGAGCGGGAGTTCGCCGCCGACGCGGCGTCGCTCGACCGGTCGCAGTTCCCGTACCTCAGGGAGGTCGTCGCGGTCGGCGACGAGTCATGGGAGGCGTTCCTGGCGTCGGGCGATGACGTCGACGACGCCATGGTCGACCGCCAGATCGCAGAGGTGCACGAGTCCGACCATGGGCTGATCATCTACAGCTCTGGCACGACCGACCGGCCCAAGGGGATGCTGCACACCAATCGTTCGCCCGCGCTGCAGTTCTGGTTCGAGCGACGGCTGTTCGGACGCCACGAAGAGTCACGTCTCTGGACGGCGCTTCCCGTCTTCTGGAGTGCAGGGTACGCAACCGCTATGGGCGCGACGCTCGCCGGCGGTGGGTGCTGGGTGATGCAGGAGACCTTCGAACCGGGCGAGGCGCTCCGGCTCATGACGCGCGAGCGCATCACCGAACCGTACGCGCTTCCGCACCAGACGGCCGCGCTCACCGAGCATCCCGACTGGCTGAGCACGGACCTGTCGTCGCTCAAATGCGTGTACGGGAAGTCGGCGTTCGCGCGTCACCCGACGGTCGACGGCGACACGTCGTGGCAGATGCCGGTCGGTTACGGCCTCTCCGAGACGAACACCGCCGTCATGAGCCACGCGTGGGACGCCGGTCGCGACATCGTGAAGGAGAGCATGGGCCGACTGCTCCCCGGTTACGAGCTGCGCATCGTCGACCCAGAGACCGCTCGCGTGCTCGGACCGAACGAGGACGGCGAGTTCGCCATCCGAGGCCCAACGCTGATGGACCACTATGTGAAAGTGAACCGTGAAGACTGCTTCGACGCCGACGGCTTCTTCCGCACCGGTGATGCGGGCTTCTACGACCGCGACGGCTACGTGCACTTCACGGGCCGACGCACGGAAATGATCAAGACGGGTGGCGCCAACGTGTCGCCCGCCGAGCTCGAAGTACAACTCCGCGCGTGCGAACCAGTCAAGCTCGCGCGTGTCGTCGGAGTGCCCGATGCTGCGCTCGACCAGATGGTCGTGCTCGCAGTCACGCTGAAGGATGGAGCCCAAGCGACGGAGGACGACATCCGCGGCTTTCTGCGCGAGCGCGTCGCGGCGTACAAGGTGCCGAAGAAGGTGCTGTTCTTCGCCGACGGCGAGATCCCGTTGACCCAGAGTGCGACAAAGGTGCGCGATCCCGAGCTGGTCGCACTCGTCGAAGGGCGCTTGAAAGGACATCACGATGACGACCACTGAGGATCCGACCGAGCAGATCACCGAGCTCGACGTCTCCGACCTCGATCGGTGGATGGGCGTGCCGATGGAGCCCGGCGAGTTGAAAGAGCCGATCGCGGTCAACGACATCCGCCGGTTCGTGCAAGCGATGCACTACCCGAACCCGCTGCACTACGACGAGCGATGGGCAGCGGAGAGCCGGTTCGGCAGCATCGTCGCCCCCCAGTCCTTCACCGTCGCCACCGACACCAGCCACGGTTGCTCACCGGCGCAGGTCGGCAAGATCCCCAACTCGCACCTGATCTTCGGAGGCGACGAGTGGTGGTTCTTCGGGCCCCGCATCGTTCCCGGCGACCACTTCGTGTGCCACCGCATGCCGTTCGACTACAAGGTGCGGGAGACGAGCTTCGCGGGCCAGACGTGCTTCCAACGCGGCGACACGCTCTACATCAACCAGAACGGTGAGCGCGTCGCGCAGCAACGATCGACGTCCATCCGCTACGTCGTCCGCAAGGCGAAGGAAAAGAAGGTGTTCGACGAGCCACAGGACTACGAGTGGGACGAGGACGAGCTGTTGCGGCTCGAGGAGATCAGAGCCGGGTTCATCCAGCAGATCCAGGACCTCCGTCACGAGAAGCGCCTCTTCGGCTCGGTGAACGTCGGCGACAAGCTCGCGACCAACGTGCTCGGTCCGCACTCGCTCGCCAGCCTGGCTACCGAGTGGCGTGCGTTCCCCATGACGGTGTGGGGCGCGATGGGCAAAGGGCCGACGACCGTGCGCGCGGAAGAGCTCGGCTACACGAAGGAGATGGCCGGGTTCGAGGGTGACCGCCGCATGGAGCGCATCAATCCGGAGCTGACCGACGGCGCGTATTACGGGCCCTCGCGCGGCCACCTCCAACCGAAGTGGGCGCGTCACGTGGGCATGGGCCGCGGCTACGGCTACGGCGCGTCGATGGGGGCGTGGATCCTCGACTTCGTCGCGGCCTGGGCCGGCGAGTGGGGATTCATCGTCCACTCCGCCGCGAGCTACCGGAACCCGGCCTTCACCGGCGACGCAACGTTCATCGAAGGTGAGGTGGTCGACACCCGCGTCGAGCGCAGGCGGAAGCACCGGGTGACGGTGAACGTCGAGATGCGCAACCAGGAGGACGTGATCATGGCCACCGGCCAAGTCGACGTGGAGCTCCCGCTCGAGTAACCGCGCCCGAGAAGTTAACCTCGCGCGCGAACCACGTGACCCGGGAGGTCTGTCATGGGTGATCACGGTCTGCAGGTCGGGACTCCTGCCGTTGCGTCGGTGGGTCCGATCACATTCGGTCCGGACGACGTGTTGTTCGTCGCCGACAACACCGCTGCGACGATCTTCGCGATCGACGTCGGCGACCGAGACGACGAAGGCGATGTGGACGCGTTCGACCTCGACGACCTCGACTCTCGACTCGGCGCGTTCCTCGGGTGCGCGGTCGAGGACGTGATCATCCGCGACCTGGCCGTCCATCCGCGTACCCACAACGTGTACCTCGCGGTGATGCGCGGACGGGGGGTGGCGGCCCTGCCGGTGATCGTCAAGATCGACCACCGGAGCGGGTCGATCTCCGAGGTCGCGCTCACCGACGTGCCCTTCTCGCAGGTCGCGATCCAGAACGCGATTCCCGTCGACGACGAGCGCACCGACGTGCAGTTCGCCGATCCTCCCGACGGCGAGGAGGTGGAGATCCACGGCCACACGTTGCGGTTCGCGCGACCGCCCGCCCGTACGGCCACCGTCACGGACATGGCGTACGTCGACGGCATGCTGATCGTGGCCGGCATGTCGAACGAAGAGTTCTCGTCGCACCTTCGCCGCATCCCGTTCCCGTTCACGGGCACTGTCGCCGAGAACAGCCTCGAGATCTTCCACGTGTCACACGGGAAGTGGGAGACCGCGGCCCCGATCCGCACGTTCGTGCCCTACGACCGCGGCACCAGCGTGCTGGCGAGCTACACGTGCACGCCACTCGTCCACTTCTCGCTGGCCGACATGACCGCCGACGGGCATGCAACCGGACGCACGGTCGCCGAGCTCGGGGCGATGAACCAGCCCCTCGACATCGTGACCTTCAGACAGGGCGACGACGAGTACCTCCTTATCGCCCACAGCACGCATCCGATGATGAAGATCGCGTGCAGCGACATCGACACCCAGGAGGGGTTGACGGAGCCACGAGAGCCCCGGGGCGTGCCGCGCGAGATCGTCGAGATCCCGGGTGTCAAGAAGTTGGCGAACCTGAACAGCAACTACGTGTTGGCGATGCAGCGCGACGAGTCCGGGAAGCGTCAGCTCCGCTCCCTGAAGACCGCGTCGCTCTGACCGTCCCAAGAGTCGAGCGACGTCCATGCGTCTCGTCTGGTCGTCGCACCGAGGCGATGACTGCCTACGGGTGACCGGCTGGCCCGCGGGCGCCGCGCACAGTCTGCGCGTCTATCCGACCGAGTTGATCGCGGTGACGCTGCGCAACAACCTGGAGCCCTTGGCCGGGCACACCTACGTCGACGCCAGTGGGGCGAGCTTCGTACCGCGCTTTCCCTTCGTTGCAGGCATGTCGTACACAGTGATGGGCACCGACGTGGACGACGTCCCGCCGCTCACGATCACCCGACCTGCGAATGATCACACGCCAGCGACGCGCGTCCTGGAGATCTACCCGACCGCGACGGAACTGCCCCGCAACCATCTGCGTCTCTATGCGCACTTCTCTGCGCCGATGAGCGAAGGGTACGTCGAGTCCCACGTCCGGGTGGTCCTCGCCGACACGCGGGAGCCACTGGAAGGCGCGTTCTTGCCGACGGAACCCGAGCTGTGGGATCGGGATCGCCGGCGGGTCACGATCCTGTTCGACCCCGCGCGCATCAAGCGGGGCCTCGCGCCACACCAGGACGCCGGCTATCCGCTGCAGACCGACGTTTCGGTAGAAGTTGTCATCGACGAAGGCTTCGTCGACGCCGAGGGTCGACCGCTCCTGGCGGGGTACGCGCGCCGCTACCGCGTCGGGCCGACGTCCGGGCGCGCGTCGATCCGAAGACGTGGACCGTCGAACGTCCACCGGTCGCCACTCTTGCGCCCGTCCGCGTGCACTTCGACCGGCCACTCGACCACGCGCTGCTCCAGCACTGTCTGGTCGTGCTGGATGCGCTCGGGAACCGCGTGAGCGGACTCGTGACGGTTCCGGTCGGTGAGCGCTCCTGGGAGTTCACGCCGACGGCGCCGTGGCCGCGACAAACGCATGTCATCGTGGTCGACGCGATGCTCGAAGACCTCGCGGGCAATTCACTCAGGCGCGTCTTCGACCGGGACCTCGGCGATCCCGATCACGTGCCGGACGCGGTCGACCACGCGGCCCTCGAATTCGTCCCGTCATGACTCGAGACACGATCCTCGTGGACCACCGCGACCACGTGCTGACGGTCACGCTCAACCGACCGGCGCAGCGGAACGCGTTCAACTGGCCGATGCGACGCGAGCTCGCCGACCTCTGGGCCGGATCTCGTGGCGATCGCACGGTGCGGGCGGTGGTGATCACCGGAGCCGGCGAGGGGTTCTGCGCCGGCTTGGACGTCGGCGACCTGGGCGACGAGCGCCGACCGGCGGGAGAGGGACTCGACGACGAGATCGCGTTCGTGCCGGGCCGCCAACTCGACGTTCCGGTGATCGTCGCCGTCAACGGCGTGTGCGCCGGCGGTGGACTGCACTTCGTGGCCGACGCCGACATCGTGATCGCGAGCGAGACCGCGTGGTTCACGGACCCACACGTGAACATGGGACAGGTCAGCGGCATCGAACCGGTGTCGCTCGCGATGCGCGTCCCGCTGAGCGCTCTGTACCGGCTCGCGTTGCTCGGACGCAGCGAACGCTGGGACGCGCGGCGCGCGCTCGAGGTCGGTCTGGTGAGCGACGTCGTCCCACCCGACCAGCTACTCGACCGCGCGCGGGAGCTCGCGAGCGCGATCGCATCGAGCTCGCCGGCGGCGGTGCGCAGCACCCGTGCGATGCTTCGCCGGTTCGAGGAGCACATCGTCGGCCGGTGGATGGCCGAAGGCTGGGATGCGGTGCAGGCTCACTGGCCGCATCCCGACGCGACCGAAGGGCCGCGAGCGTTCGCCGAACGCCGCGCACCCAACTGGGAAGGCTAGGGATCGCGCATGGACTACGAGTTCGGAGCAGACGCCGACGCCCTTCGCGCGGAGCTCCGAGCGCTGATCGCCGCAGAGATCCCTCCCGACTTCCTCGGCGCGTTCACCGACGACCCGAACGACTTGGACATCGCGCAGCGGTTCTGTGCCCGGCTCGCGTCGGAGCGACTGCTCACGCTCGCGTGGCCCGACGAATACGGCGGCCGCGGCGGTTCGGTCTGGGAACAGACCGTCGTACGGGAGGAGATGTGGGCCCACCACGAACCGCGCGGCGCGCAGTACATGGGACTGAACTGGGTCGGTCCCGCCATCATGGCCTACGGCACCGACGAGCAGAAGCAGACGCACCTCCCCGCGATCGCGGCGGGTCGCGTCATCTGGTGTCAAGGGTTCAGCGAGCCAGATGCCGGGTCCGATCTCGCGTCGCTGACGACAAAGGCGACCGAGGCCGAAGGCGGATGGCACATCAACGGGCAGAAGATCTGGACGTCGTACGCGCAGATGGCGCAGTGGTGCGTGCTCGCCGCGCGCGTCGGAATCGGCGAGAAGAAGCACGAGGGCATCACGCTCTTCCTCCTGCCGATGGACACCCCTGGCATCACGGTGCGGCCGATTCGCAGCTCACTCGGGCCGCATCATCTCAACGAAGTGTTCTTCGACGACGTGTTCGTCGACGACAGCGGCGTCCTCGGCGGTGTGGGTAACGGCTGGCAGGTGATCCGCCATGCACTGACGTTCGAACGTGTCGGGATCGCGCGCTACGCGCGGTGCGATCGACTCCTCTCGGAGCTCGAGGCCGCGCTCGGCGATGACTTCGACGCGCTTCCAGACGCGGTTCGTGCCGCGTGGGTGCGCGCGCTCGTGGCGACGCGGGTTGCGCGTCTGCTCGCGTACCGCGTCGTGCACCTCCAGTCCGAGGGCACACCCGACGACACCGCCGCGAGCGCGGCGCGCATCGCCGTCACCCAGACCGACCAGCTCGTCGCCGAAGCCCTGTTCCAGGCGCTCGACAGCGGAAGCGTGCGCGACGCACGGAGCGACGCCGTACTCCATGGCGCGGTGGAGGACCACTGGCGCTACGCGCAGGCAGCGACGGTCGCGTCCGGCACGATCGAGATCCAACGCATGATCGTGGGTCGCGCCGCCCTCGGGCGCGGGTGACCCGGGTGATGGAGATGCAGCGGAGGCGTGGCCGACGGAACGCAGCGAGGCCGTGCAGGAGCGAGCGGTGGCGAGCCGGGTATCCCGGTGAGCAGCGAGCGACCCATGTGCCGGAGAGCGGGACGGCTGAGCGGAGTGACCAATCGTGGCGGTCCGGGACGCCAGAGGGGAATCGACCCGTGTGATGGACCTCGTCGTCCCCGACCACATCGTCGAGCTGGCGGTTTCGGCCGCGAGGGCGTTCGCGGACCTCGGCGGCGTCGACCTGGCGCGACGCGCGGAAGCGGACCCGAGCGAGCGCAAGCGTGCCGGCGATGCCGTTCGCGCGCTGGGGGCGTTCGACATCGACCCGCTCGCCGACGTCGACCAGGCGCTGGCCGCGTATGCGCTGTGCCGCGAAGCTGGGCGCGTCGCGCTGCCGTGGCCGCTCGAGGCGACGCTCTGCCGATCCGACGACGCCGCGGTCGTATTGGTCGACGCGAACGACCCGTTGGTGGATCACGCCGACCTCCTCGACGGAATGGTCGCCGTCGACATCGGTGACCGCGTGTGGCGCGCGTCGGTCGCGGGCGCGCGGCTCGGGTCACGGCTCGCGCCGTTCGCGGTGCCGGTCGCGCTCGACGCCGGCGACGTGGCACACAGTCCGGTCGCGGCCTCGACGATGGCTTGGGCGCTCTCGGCCGTGACGGTGCTCGGTTACGTCGAGCACGCCGTCGACCTCGCCATCGAGCACGTCCGCACCCGCCGCCAGTTCGACCAGCGCATCGCGGACTTCCAGGCCGTCCAGTTCCAGGTGGCCGATGCCCTCGTGGCCACGAAGGGCTTGTCGGAGCTCGCGCTGTTCACAATCTGGCGTGCCGCACAGCTCGGTGCAGGCGCGCGGACGGATGCCTTGGCACTCCGTCTCCACGCGGCCGACGTCGTGCGCACCGCGATGCGCACCGCGCAGCAGCTCCACGGGGCCTCCGGCGTCTCCGAGGAGTACGACGTGTCGGTCCTTTGCCGACGTGTGCAGGCGAACCTGCGTCTGCCGGTGTCGTCCGAGCGAGTGCTCGACGTCCTCACTGATTCGATCCGCGAGGACGGCTTCTCGTCGTTGTTCCCACAGGGCCGGAACCGCGACGCGACGTAGGTTCCTGCGGACGGCTCCCTGTCCCGACCACATCTATGCTGCAGGCGTCGCACTCGCGCTCGCAGGTAGGTGCCCCATGCGTACCGAAGATCTGATCCTCGTCAGCGTCGACGACCACGTGGTGGAGCCGCCGTCGTTGGCCGACTTCTTCGCCTCGCACGTGCCCGCGAAGTACAAGGACCGCGTTCCGCGGGTGATCCGGCGAGACGACGGCACCGACGCGTGGCTGATCGAGGGCAAGGAGATCGCGACGTTTGGTCTCAATGCCGTGCAGGGCCGTCCACCCGAGCACTGGGGAGCGGATCCCTCGAGCTTCGACCAGGTGCGCCCGAGTTGCTACGACGTGCACGAACGCGTGCGCGACATGAACGTCAACGGTGTGCTGGCGTCGATCAACTTCCCGTCGTGGCCCGGGCTCGGCGGTCAGTTCTTCGCACAGAGCGACGACACCGACTACGTCGCAGCGATGATCCGCGCCTACAACGACTGGCACGTCTACGAGTGGTGCGGCGCGTATCCGGGGCGGTTCATCCCGCTCGGTCTCTCCGGCTTCATCCTCGGCGCCGACTGGATGGCCGACGAGATCCGCCGTCTCGCCGATATCGGCTGTCACGCAGTGTCGTTCCACGCCGAGCCGTACCGGTTCGGCATGCCCGACCACCACGGCGACGAATGGGACGCCGCGTGGCACGCCTGCGAGGACACCGGCACCGTCATGGTGTTCCACTTCGGGGCCATGCCCAACTTCATGCCCCGCTCGCCCTTCGACGTGATCCCGCACTCGATGCCGTTCCAGACCGCGATCTTCGCGTCGGAGCTGTTGTGGTCTCCGATCCTGCGCAAGTTCCCGAAGGTGAAGCTCGCGCTCGCGGAGGGCGGCATCGGCTGGGTGCCCTACTTCCTCGAGAAGGCCGACTTCGTGTACGACCACCATCACCGCTGGACGGGCGCGGACTTCGGCGACAAGCTGCCGAGCCAGGTGTTTCGCGAGCACGTCCAGACGTGCTTCATCGACGACGACACCGGTCTCCGCAACCGCGACTACATCGGCGTCGACACGATCACGTGGGAGTGCGACTTCCCGCACTCCGACTCCACGTGGCCGCACTCGCCCGAGGTGATGATGAAGATGGTTGCGGCGGCCGGCCTGTCGGACGAGGACACGAACAAGGTCACGTGGGAGAACGCGTGTCGGTGGTACCAGTTCGACCCGTTCGAGCACCGCACGCGGGAGGAGTGCACCGTCGGCGCGCTACGCGCGCAGGCCACCGATGTCGACACCACCCCTCGCGAGTACGGCGAGCTCGACCACTCGCACGGCCTCGAGCACAACGCCAAACAGTTCATGCAGCGCGGTGGCAACTTCATGGCGGGCGGCGAGAAAACTGAGACTGAGGATTGAGGACTGAGGGCTGAGGTGGAGACTCCAGCCGAGCTGTTCGACCTCACCGACCGCGTCGCGATCGTCACTGGCGGCAGCCGCGGCATCGGGCGGGCCGTCGCGGAGGGTCTCGCGATGGCAGGCGCCGACGTCGTGATCGCGAGCCGCAAGCTCGACAACTGTGAGACGGCGGCGAAGGAGATCGAGAACGCCAGCGGGCGCCGCGCGCTGCCGGTTGCCTACAACGCGAGCATCTGGGACGACAGCGAGCGGCTCGCCGACACGGTCTACGAGCAGTTCGGCCGCTGCGACGTGCTGATCAACAACGCGGGCAGCTCACCGCTCTACCCCGACCTCGTCTCGGTCACCGAGGAGCTCTACGACAAGACCCATGCGATCAACGCGCGTGGACCGTTCCGTCTCGGGGTGCTACTCGGCAAGCGCATGTACGACGCCGACGGCGGCTCCATCATCAACGTGACCTCCGCGGGATCGATGCGCCCCGACCCGTTCGACCTCCCGTACGCGATGGCGAAGGCGGCGCTCAACGCGTTGACGCTCGGCTTGGTCGGTGCCTACTCGCCGAAGGTCCGCGCCAACACTGCGATGCCGGGACCGTACGACACCGACGTCACCAAGCACTGGGCACCAGGAACCGTGGACCGCGCCGCCGAGCTGAACCCGATGCGACGCATCGGTGAGCCGCGCGACATGGTCGGCGTGTGCGTCTTCCTCGCGAGCGATGCCGCGCGCTTCGTCAACGGCGCCACGATCCTCGCCGACGGCGGCGCCTACCGCTCGCTCTAGCCCCGTTTTGGCGTCAAGAACTGTCGCTATTCGACAGTCTGCAACGCCAAAACGAAGGGGAAAAGAAGGTGCGGTCAGCGGAGCCAGCCGCGGCGGCCGAGCTCGGGGTGGAGGACGTCGTCGCTCCACAGGATCTGGCCGGTCATCGTGTCGGGACGGGCGAGTGCGACCCGCACCGTGGCCTCAGCGAAGTCCTCCGGGCTCGCCCAGTTCGTCTCGCCGGCGGCGGCGACGAGGTTGCCGGGTGTGATCACCGGCTCCGACGGCAGGAGCGCGTTCACGGTGATGCCATGGGGTGCCATCTCGGCCGCGACCGCCTGCGTGAGGTGGTGCAGCGCGGCCTTGTTGCCGCCGTACGCGATGGGGCCCGGCTGACCGGCGCGCTCGTACGGGCCCTCTCCGGGAACGAAGGCTGCGTACGAGCTGATGTTGATGATGGCGCCGCGGCCCCTGGCGATCATCTCGGGCAAGACGAGCTGCATGAGCCGGTACGACGCGAACAGCCCGACCTCGAAGTGCAGGCGGAAACCACGGATCGGGAAGTTCAGGAAGGACGCGCGCGGCATCCCTGACGACGACGGCTGGGGCTGGGGTTGGCTCGGTTCCGCACGCGCCTGCGTTGGCTCCGAGCGAGCCGGCGGGCGACCCGGCACCGTGACGGCGGCATTGTTGACGAGGACGTCGATCGGGCCGAATGCGGTCCGCGCCTCGTCGACGACGCGCTCGACGTCGGCGGGATGCGAGAGGTCGGCCCGGATCGCGATGGCGCGCCCACCCTCGCGTTCGATCTCGCTCACGGTGTCGTGCACGGTGCCCGGGAGCCGTTCGTCCCACACCTCCTCGGTGCGCGCGGCAACCGCGACTGCAGCCCCCTCTCGCCCGAACGCCACGGCGATCCCCTTACCGATGCCCCGGCTCCCGCCGGTCACGATGGCGACGCGTTCCGCGAGCCGATCGCTCATGACGCGCCGTCGTCCGCCTGGCGCTGCTCACGCGACCGGGCGAGCACGGCTTCCCGGTGCCCGGCCAGCTCGGATCCCGAGCGGTGCGTCGAGCTGCGGGCGGCGTGCTCTTCGTGCACGCGGCGCGCTTCCGCGATCGGGAGGCCGGCGGTGGCGTTCCACGCTTGTCGCACGCTCGCGACCATGGCGCGGTCTTGCTCGGCGATCGCGTGCGCGAGCGACAGGGCCAGCGGCAGCAGCTCGTCGTGGGGCACCACGTGGTTCGCGATTCCGATGCGTCCAGCCGTTGCTGCGTCGACGAAGTTTCCCGTGAGCGACAGCTCGCGGGCCCACGCCATCCCGACCCGCCTGGGCAGGTCGAGCAGCACCGGACCGGGGAACACGCCGACTCTCAGGTGCGTGTCGGCGAACGCGGCGCGTTCGGACGCCACGATGAAGTCGCAGGCGAGCGCCAGCTCGAAGCCTCCGGTAACCGCCGGACCGTTGACGGCCGCGATGGTCGGCACGCTCGAATCGGCGACGACCTGGTTGAACGGCGGCAGATCCGCCATGTTCTCCGTGCCGAGGTTGCGGAGGTCGAGCCCGGCGCAGAACGCCGGGTCGGTGCCGGTGATCACGATCGCACCGGCGTCCTGGCACTCGTGCACGGCGTCGCACGTCGCGCCCGCGAGCGCGGCATTCATTGCGTTGCGCGCCTCGGGCCGATGCAGCGTGACGACCGCGACATCGCCGTCGCGTTCGACGCGAATGACGTCGCTGTCGGTCATGAGGCGCGCGGGTCGCCCGGGACCGTGCCATCGGTGAACGCGTAGACCGCGTTGAAACAGTCGCGAGGATCGAGTGTGAAGGCGTCCGCGTTTCGCTCGGCTATGCGAACCCCGACCTTCTCGATATGGCGTTCGGCGCCGTCGAGATCGCGGACCGTGAAGGTCACGCCATGGGGCAGCTCGCCGTTCTCGGCGAGGTCGCGTGCAAGCAGGGAA
>JBKPCV010000195.1:0-6562 GCA_046727575.1 Actinomycetota bacterium | reverse complement strand
TCCCCGAGTCGGCGAGCTGGCGAACCTTTGCGAGCGGCATGGTCGACTCGATGAAGCGCTCAGTGGTGGAGCGCAGCAATTCCTGGTCGTGCGACAGCTCGAGGTCCACGTCCCCATACCAGCCCATTGACCCAGCGTTGTCGAACTCGGTCCAATTGACGTTCGCGGAACCGTGTGATCCCCTTGGCGGCCATGTCACTTCCAAGCGTCGAAGTCATCGACCATGCGGCGCTCGACGGTCTGGTCGACCTCGACCGTCTCAACGAGTGGATCACCGAACAGGATTTGCCAGGCGTTGGGCCGATCACGGGCGCGATCCGGCTCCAGGGCGGCTCGCAGAACAACATCTATCTCCTACAGCGCGGCGACGCGCAGATGGTGCTCCGCCGGCCACCGCAGCACCTCCGCCGGAACAGCAACGACACGATGCTCCGTGAGGCACGGGTGCTGGCCGCGCTCAAGGGGTCGTCGGTGCCCCACCCGGAGTTCTTCGCGTCGTGCGACGACCTCGACGTCATCGGCGTGTGCTTCTACCTGATGGCCCCGATCGACGGGTTCACTCCTCCGGATTCACCGTCGTACGCCGACGACCCGTCGTGGCCGCGTCGACTCGCCGAGGAGATGGCCGACGGCGCCGCCGCGCTGGGGAGCGTCGACCACGAGGCAGTCGGGCTCGCCGACTTCGGCCGACCCGAGAACTGGCTCGAGCGACAGGTCAGCCGCTGGCGCAGCCAGCTCGAGGGCTACGCCGAGCTCGACGGCTATCCCGGATCGGCTCTCCCGCACGTCGATCGGGTCGGCCAGTGGCTGGACGACCACCGCCCCGCCGAGTGCCACATCGGCATCTGTCACGGCGACTACCAGTTCGCCAACGTGATGTTCTCACCGGCGGAGCCGAAGCTCGCCGCGATCGTCGACTGGGAGCTGTGCACGCTGGGCGACCCGAAGCTCGACGTCGCCTGGATGCTCACCGCGTGGCACCAGCCCGACGACCCGCCGGGACACGGAGAAGGCGGCCCCCTGTTGGACAGGATGCCCAGCCGACGCGCGGTGATCGAGCACTACGGCGCCGTCAGCGGCCGTCCGATCGACGATATGCCGTGGTACTTCGTCCTCGCGTGCTACAAGCTCGGCATCCTGCTCGAGGGCACGCACGCGCGGGCGCTCGCCGGGCAGGCACCCATCGAGATCGGCGAGGTCCTCCACCGGTACGCGACCTGGCTGTTGGAGATGGGCGCGCAGACCATCGCCAGCGGCGACGCCGTCGTCTGACCACAGCCCACGCAAACTTGCGTCAGTTATGCGCGTATAACGCGGAAAATTGACGCAACTTCGGCGGCGGCGGGTTACTGCGTCTGGATCGACAGGCCGGCTTCCGCAGTCGGGTCGACGAACGGCCCGCCGTCGACTTCCACGACCACTCGTCGCAGCGTTCCGGTGAAGCGGAACGGCGGACGGTACTCGTCGATGACGGGCATGCCCATGTCGTAGCCGCAGCACAACCCCTCGTCGGTGATCGAGAAGCGTGTCGGGGTGAAGCGCTCGATGTCGACGCGCCCGACGTCCGCGCCGTCGACGACGAGCGTGCCCGTGCCGCGGTGCTCGGCGGACTTGTCGAAGCGGAACGCCAAGGTGTGCTTGCCGGGGGACAGCTCGACCTTGGATGTCACGCGGTACTCGTGGAGTCCCGCGAAGTTGTGCACGTAGTGCAGACGCCGGCCGCGCACGAAGAAGGCGTAGCCACCGAAGATCGAGCCTTGCGCGAGGAGCATGCCTTCGACGTCGTGGTCCGGCAGCTCGACCTCGGCGGTGATCGTGTGCGAGCGGTTGCGCAGGTTGACCGCGGCTTCCTCGGTGACGGGGCCCGCCATCGGGTAGTACACGTAGCGCGACCGTGACGTGTCACCGGCTTGCTCGTCGCCGAACAGGCGGTCGAAGGGCGCGTTGTCGAGCGGCAGCACTCGGTACTTCGCTGCTTCGATCCACCATCGCTCGACGAGCTCGCGGAGGAGCTCCGGATGCTCGACGGCGACGTCGTGACACTCCGACACGTCCTCGTCGACGTGGTACAGCTCCCATGCGTCGTCGTCGAACCGGACGCTCGGGTCGAAGATCGGGTGGTAGACGACGGCCTTCCAGCCGCGGTGATAGATCGCCCGGCACCCGAACATCTCGTAGTACTGCGTGTGATGGCGGCTGGGCGCGTCGGCATCCTGGAGGCTGGCGGCGAAGCTGACGCCTTCGATCGGGGACTGCGTGACCCCGTCGATCGCGCGCGGGGCCTCGACGCCGACGAGCTCGAGGATCGTCGGGACGAGGTCGATGGCGTGCGCGTACTGCCGCCGGATCTCGCCGCGGGCCGAGACGCCCGCAGGCCACGAGACGATGAGCGGGTCGGCGACGCCGCCCTCGTGCACCTCACGTTTCCACCGCCGGAACGGCGTGTTGCCCGCAACCGTCCAGCCCCAGGGATAGTTGTTGTGCAGCCGCGGACCGCCGAGCTCGTCGAGGCGCGCGATGGCCTCGTCGACCGGACGTTCCGCCATGTTCCAGGGACGCGCGTCGTTGATCGATCCGGTGGCGCCCCCTTCGGACGAGGCGCCGTTGTCGGAGAGGACGAAGACCAGTGTGTTGTCGAGTTCGCCGAGCTCCTCGAGGAAGTCGAGGACGCGCCCGACGTGGTGATCGGCGTGCGTGAGGTATGCGGCGAAGCACTCTTGGAACCGCGCCGACAGTCGTTGTTCGTCGGCCGGGAGCGCGTCCCACGCCGGCACCCAATCGGGACGGGGCGACAACTCGGCCGTCGGAGGGAGCAATCCCATCGCCTGCTGCCGTGCGAACGTCGCCTCGCGCCACGCGTCCCAACCCGCGTCGAAGCGACCGCGGTAGCGCGCGATCCAGTCGCGTGGCGCGTGGTGTGGTGAGTGGCATGCACCGGGGCAGAAGTACGTGAGGAACGGCTTGTCGGGTTCCGCGGCTTTCAGGTCGGCGATGAATTCGATGGCGCGGTCGGCGAGGTCCTCGCTGAGGTGGTAGCCGTCGTCGAACGACCGCGGCGCAAGTATCCGGTGGTTGTCGTACACGAGCGATGGCGCGAACTGGTTCGTCTCGCCGCCGAAGTAGCCGTAGAAGCGCTCGAAGCCGCGTCCGAGGGGCCAGCGCGCGCGGGACGCGCCCAAGTGGCGTTCTTCGTCGGGAGTGAGGTGCCACTTGCCGACCGCGTACGCCCCGTAGCCGCGCGGCACGAGCATCTCCGACAGGAACCCGTGCTCCTTGTCCATTCGTCCGTGGTACCCGGGGAAGCCAGTCACGAGGTCAGTGATGCGGCCCATGCCGACGCTGTGGTGGTTCCTCCCGGTCAGGACGCACGCGCGCGTCGGAGAGCACAGGGCCGTGGTGTGGAAGTTCGTGTACCGAACGCCGTTCTCCGCGACGCGGTCGAAGTTGGGTGTGTCGATGTCGGATCCGAAGCAGCCCAGCTGCGCGAAGCCGACGTCGTCGAGCAGCACGACGAGCACGTTCGGCGCCCCGTCCGGGGGCCGTACCGGCTCCGGCCACCACGGCGTCGATTCGGTGCGGTACCGGCCGATGACACCAGGAAACAGATCCCAGACACCCACGATGAACCTCCCGGACCACACACGACGCTCACCCGACATCCTCGAGGTGATAGAGAGCGTGCGACAAGTCTGCCAAGACCAGGGGGGAGAGATGCCGGTAGCGGGGCAACGCGATCCCCGTGCGCTGCAAGCCGCGCTCGAGCCGTGGGTCGCGCGGAGGCTGCCCGACGCGCAGAGCGTCCGGATCGTCAACGTCGTCATCCCGCAGTCGAGCGGCTTCTCGAACGAGACGTTCCTGGTCGACGCGGCGTGGACCGACGCCGACGGCGACCAGGAGGTGGAGCTCGTCGTCCGCAGCCAGTCGACGGACAATGTGCTCTTCCCCGAGGCGGATCTCGTCAACCAGCAGTTCCGCACCATGCAGCTGCTCGGGGAGCACAGCGATGTACCGGTGGCCCGCATGCGTTGGGCCGAGAGCGATCCGGCGGTGCTCGGGCAGCCGTTCTTCGTGATGGACCGGCTGCACGGCGATGTGCCCGGTGACAGCCCGCCGTACACGACCACGGGGTTCGTGCTGGAGATGGACCCTCCGACCCGACATCAGTGGCACCGCAATGCACTCGAGGCGATGACCCGAGTACACCACGTCGACTGGCGCGCGGTCGGCTTCGACTATCTCGACCAGTCGCATCACGGCGCGCTCGGTCCCGAGCAGCGACACAACTATTTCGACCACTATCGGAAGTGGACGACGCGGGGTGAGCCGCACGCGGTGATCGACGCCGCGTGGAAGTGGCTGGACGCGAACTGGCCTGACGACGGCGACTACGTGGAGCTCTGTTGGGGGGACGCGCGACCCGGGAACGAGATGTTCCAGGGCACCGAGGTGGTCGGCGTGTTCGACTGGGAGATGGTGTCGCTCGGCAACAGCGAGTCGGACCTCGGTTGGTGGATCTTCCTGCAGCGCTTCCACACCGACGGCACGGGCGTGCCGCTCCCAGAAGGCATGCTCGACCGTGCCGAAGTCATCGCATCGTGGGAACAGTGGCGCGGTCGCTCCGCGCAGCACGTCGTGTTCTACGAACGACTCGCCGGGTTCCACTTCTCGCTGGTGATGGTGCGTCTGGCCGAGTCGATGGGCATTCCCGAGATGGCTGCAGACAACCCGGTCGTGCATCTCACGCGGGAGCTCATCGACACGTCGTGAGCGTCGTGAGCAGGGCCGTGCCGCCGCGCGCTCGCCCCTGGGGCGCGGCACAGCGACGCTGATAGCGTTCCGCGCCCGCGACGCAAGGGGGCCGCAGCATGGCCGGACAACTGCCTGCAGTGTTGGAGCTCGACGTCCTGGGCGACGGCCGGTACGGCGCGCCGAACCCGACGGACGACCCCGAAGGGCGCGACGTGGTGTTCAGCGGCCAGATCCTGGCGCAGATGATCATGGCCGCCGACCACGCGGTCGAGAGCGCGAAAGACGTGAAGTCGATCCATGCGATCTTCGCACGCGCCGGGACCTACAGCGCCGGCCCGATGGAGCTTCGGCTCGAACCCATGCACTCGGGGCGCGCGTGGGGGAGCGACACCATCACGGCCTTCCAGGGCGATCGTCTGTTGTCGCGCGGGCTCGTGCTGCTCAACGCGATCGAACCCGACTTGATTCGTCACGGCCCGCAGATGCCCGACGTTCCCGGCCCCGACTCGCTCCCCACCGACGCCGGCTCGCTCGTGTTCCCAGGTGCCGAGACCCGCACGGTCGATGACCCGAAGGCCACTGCGCCGGACGGCACACCGGCGATGTACTTCTGGGTGCGGACGCCCGAGTCGTTCGACTCCCACGCGGCAAACCAGGGAATCCTGTCGTGGTGCCAGCCCGGCATGATCATCGGCCTCGCGATGCGTCCGCATGGCGACGTCGTGAACATTGCTGAGGCACACCGGTCGGTGTCCACCGGCGTGATCGCGCACACCTGTCACTTCCACGAGCGGTTCGACATAAATCAGTGGCTGCTGGTCGCCCAGGAAGCCAGTTACGCCGGGAACGGGCGCGTCTACGGAAGTGGGGCGGTGTTCACCGAAGACGGCCAGCTCATCTCGACATTCTCACAGGACAGCATGGTGCGCGGGGTCGAAGGCGAGCTCGATCAGCGCCGGTCGATGTAGCGGACGAGCACGCGAATGCCGATCCGCGAGTTCTTCCATCTGATCCACGTCGTCGACGACATGGACGATGCCAATACGTGGTACGACGCGGTGTTCTCACCGCAGTGTTTCCAGCAGAAGGGCTGGGCCGACCTCGAGAAACGGTGGGCAACCCTGTCGATGATCGGCGACTTCATGATCGAGGTGATCGAGGCCAGCTCCGAGCCCGCCGACCAGCAAGCACCGCTTCCGAAGTTTCGCAATCGGTTCGGCCAACACTTCCACTCGCTTGCGTGGTACGTCGACCAAACCGATCTGAAGCCACTGTTCGACAGATTGCGTGCCCGCGGCGTGCGCGTCGCGAAGCCGGGAGGCGGTGTGTTCCCTGACGGTGACGTCGAGCTCGGGAACACGATCTTCACACACCCGAAGGACACGTTCGGCCAACTCGAGTTCGAAGGTCTCAACGCGTTGTGGCGTGGACACGACCCGCGGTTCCAGGAGGGCTGGTCGGCGGCATGGTGGCGTGACGAGCATCCGCTCGGGATCGTCCGCGTGTCGCACTTCACCACGATTGCCACCAACCTCGACCGGGCGCGCGGGCTCTACGAGGACTCGCTCGAGGCGCGCACGCTCCAGGAGGAGCAAACGACCGACGCCCAGAGCGTTTACGTGTTCATGGAACCCGAGACGGTCGTCGAGCTGGCCAAACCCGTCCGTTCTGATTCCCTGCTTGCACGCGACCTCGCCGAGAACGGCGAGCTGCCCCATGGCGTGACCTTCACGGTCCGCGATCTCGACGGCGCCGAACGCCATATCGAGAAGGTCGGGGTTCGCATAGCCGAGCGAAACGCGGACGCCTTCAC
>JBKPCV010000194.1:0-7363 GCA_046727575.1 Actinomycetota bacterium | reverse complement strand
GTGGCCGCCCGGGCGCCGCTCCGGAGGACCAGCGCCCGCGCCGCGTCGAGGATCGCGTCCTCGGAATGGAGCTGCGGCCGTCCCACTGGCCGATAATAGACCAGCTGGTCTAATATCCGGGTGTCACTCGGAAACGAGAGGAGCAGTTATGAACGAGAACATCGCGGACAACATCGACGTGGTCTTGCAGGCGTTTGGCGCGGTCGAGCGCCGCGATCGGGACGGCTTGGTCGCGCTCTACCACCCGGAGATCGAGTTCTACGAAGCGCCCTCGCTCCCCTACGGCGGTACCGCGCGCGGCCTCGAGGCCGTGCTCGAACACGCTCCGAAGTGGGCGGAGACGTGGGACCCCCTGCAGACCGAAGCCGAGCGGGAGATGGATCCGCGAGTCGTCGCCGCGAGCGGTGACGAAGTGGTCGTGCTCTACCGTCACCGGGCGGTCGGTGCCACCGGAGAACACTTCGACGGTCCGGTGCTCGGGCTCTACCGAGTCCGCGACGGCAAGCTCGCACGGGCCCAAATGTTCCACTTCGACACCGCCGCGGTGGTCGGCTTCTTGGAACAGGCGAAGCGCACCGCTGCCCCGGTACCGGATTCCGACTGACATCGTGAGTGGGAGGACCAGAAGCCGCGGGTTGCGTCGGCTGATCACTGTCCTACCGGCGCTGTCCTCACGTCCAGGACCACGATGCCGATCCGATGACCCCTCGACTGAGGTAGCAGCGTCAGGACGCGCACGTGCCGCGACCGGTATGCGGGGGTCACTGCTGGCGGCGCATCACCCCGCTGGTCCGGAGCATTGCCATGATCGCGTTGCCGATATCGTCGACCGCGTCGCGATGCACCTCGGCCAAAGCATGCGAGCAGATGTCGAGCGTCGTGCCGATGTTGAGCACACCCTCGATCCGCGGGGCGCGTATGTCCACCGGTGGCGCGCCACCGACATGGTCCTCTGGGACAACCGCGCATGCTGCACTTCGCCGCCGGCGTCGCACCCGACGACGTGCGCCACCTCCAGCGCACGACGATCGCCGGCGACTACGCCCTCGGTCGCGTCGAGAGTGCCCAGGGGCGAGATCCCCGCACGAGATGTGGCTCAACGTCTAACGACGCGTCCGATGAGCCGACGCCGTCACGTCGCCTTGATGGTGCCCTTCATGAAGTTGTGGATCTGGCAGTGATAGGCGAAGGTGCCGGGCTTCTTGATCGTCACACTGGCTGACGAACCGCTCTCGATGTCACCGGTGTTGAAGGCACCCTTGTTGGCCGTGAAGGTGTGGGTGGTGCTGTCGGCGTTCTTGACCGTGATCTTGCTCCCGGCCTTCACCTTCAAGGGCGACGGCGAGAACTTGAAGTTCTTGATCGTGACCGTGCGCGCCTTCGACGTCGCGGCGGCCGAGCCGGGGAGCGCGCCCAGGCCCAGAGCGAGCCCCGCGACGATCACCACGACCACGACCACTGCCGCCACCGAAGACATCCTGCTCATAGGCACCTCTCATCGAAGGCTGGTGCACCACAATTCCCGGTTCGTGTTCGCCCAATTCTGTCGCGCTCCTCTGGACATGTGAACCCCTCACCGCCGGGCTGACGGAGACGGTCCAGAATGCGCGGACGGTCAGCGAAGGTCGCCGAAAACGCTCACCAGCCGCCCGGGATCGGGAGCGGGCCATCCGATCCGTGAACGCGCGCTCGCGGAACCGCACGAAGTCCTCGCCGACCAACTGGTCCGGAGGATTGAGTGGTGCTCGAACCGGAGCCACAGCACCTGTGGCTTGTCGGTCCGGGCGCTGTCGATCCGATCGTTCACGTCTGGGCAGGAGTCAACGGTGAACGGCGACATTCCGCCGACGCGATGACCCACCATCGGCGCCCAGCCCTTCACCCAGTGGCTCCCGTCCTCGGTGATCCGAGACCAATGGGGCTACGTGCTCACCGGGGCGCAGCCTCGTTCGACGAGCGCTCGCACCACCGCGCCGAGCATGGGCGACGGTCAATCTTCCGCTGTTCACGGCGCCGGCGATGACAGGTCGAGCCCGCAGACCTGAACGGCGAACGCCCGCGCCAGACCCCGTGGCCAGCGACGTTTGCTGCGGGAAGTGATAGCGACGGAGTCCGAGTCCGGAGCGGTCGTCTCCGCCCTCCGAACCGACTTGCCGTCGCCTCATCTCTTCCACGGCCCGGGCGCTCACACGCCGTCCTCGTCGCGCCAGCGGCGGCCCGCCGCCCGCGCCGAGTACGAGATCCAAGGCGCGAACGGACGCGGTTTCGGCAGCACGCTCGGCGTCACCTAGCGCCAACCCGACGGCACGGTCTCGGCCCCGACATCGCGGTCGATGGCCTCGGCTGCCTCCCAGAGACGGCGTCGGGCCGACCTCCCCCTAGCGCGCCACGCCGTCGCGAACGTCGTCCCCCGTCTTGGCGCGGATGCGGTAGTGCAACACCAGGAACGGGATCCCGAACACCCAGAACGCGTGCTCGGCCCGCAGCTCGTCGTCGGCAACGTACACGTCGAGCTCCTCGGCGAAGCCGTGCACCGCCAGGGCCGTCAGTTCCCGAGACGCCGGGTCGACGTAGGTCAAGTAGTGGCCCGGATGTGCCAAGACGGTGCGGCTCGTCAACCTCAGGCCGCCGCCCTCCCGAGCCCTCGGGGCCAACGTGGCGGTGAAGTTGGCGTGCGAGACGGGGAAGCCCACGCTCACGTACCCTCGCCCGTCGTGGCGGTACGTCTTGTAGATGCCAACGTAGATGGGGGCATCGGTGTCGGCGAAGGAACGAATCCAGCCGCGCACCTCCGGGATCCCGTCGCCGTCCACGTCGATGGTGTCGATGCGGCTGCGCACGCCCCGCACGGCCTCGCGCTGGTTCATGGGTATGTTGGCCTGACCGAGGGGCCGGGCCACCAGGGTGCGGTAGAGCAGGTAGCCCGGTCGCACCCAGTGCCGCCACTCCGGGACGATGTCGAACGCGAAGCGAGTGGTGCGCTCGTAGAACTCCCGGACCCGGGAATCGACGACGGCGGGATCGAAGTCCGGACCGGCCAGACCATCGAGCGTGGCGACGATGCCGACGTCGGCGGCGTCCCGCACGTAGTCGCCGCCCAGCACCTCGGCCAGCGCGGCCACGTAGTCAGTGCCCACATAGCGTGTGCGGGCTTCCAAGGGCACGACGAAGGGCAGGTCCTCCGGTCGGACGCGCTCGGCCAGCAGGCTCAGCTGGGCGTCCCGAAAGATCGCCGCGGAGACGACGCGATACGCGAGCACCGTCGTGCTGGCCACCACGGCGGCGGGCACGCGCCGGTTCCGAGCGGTGACCACCCGACCCATCGCCAGGCCGAACAGGGGCCGAGGGCCACCTTCTGGGGACGCAGGCCGGCGGCGCCGGCCACGGCTCCGGCGCCGATGGCGATCCCGACCGGCCCGGCGGGAGTCAGCCGGCCCGCCGCCCACCCGAGCGGGGCGGCCAGGGCGGCGCTGGAGAGGATGCGATGCCATAAAAGCAGGATTTCGCCCCGGCGCTGGCGGTGACGAGCAATGGCGTCCGAGCCGGCCAGCACGGCCGCTCCCGTGGCCACTCCCAGGGTCCGGGCCCGGCGGTCGCCGTGCGCGGTGAGGACCAGCCTGCCGAGGCCACCCATGGCGCTGATGAACGCCAGCCCGCCAGCCTTGGCAGCCCGGGACTGGGCTCCTCCCTCTCGTCCCACACGGCGACGCTAGCCCGTCCCGTCCCCGCCAGCTCCTGCTCCGCTCGACCTGCAGGATCGCTCGGACCTCGCCGTGCGAATGGGGACGGCCGGGCGTGTGATCAGGATCCGGGCTCCCTGACAGCTCCCCCGAACCGCGGGCAACGAGAGCAGCCGGCCTCGCGGACGAGCACCGAGTTTGCTCATGCGCTGGCCGCCCGCCGGGGGGCGGACGTGTCTTCACAGACGCTGAGCTGGCTCGCACCGCTGCTGCCTCACGCCGTCACCCGGCGGGCGAGGCCGCTGCAAGCCAGGGCGCCGCCAGCCGCAGCGGCGAGGACCCCGAGACGACCGAGCCGAGGCCGTGATCCCCAGCCGGCGAGGGTGGCGGCCACGTCCCCCGCGTCAGCGAGGGCCGACGCCTCGAGCCATCCTCGCACCGGTGAGCGGTGACGCTGGGCGAGCAGCGTCCCGAGGCCGAGGGCGACGTCGCGTGCCCCGAGGGCACGGGCCAAGGTCCGGGTCGACGCTCGGCCGGCATCGGTGCCGACCCAGGGACGCGACGGCAGCGTCGGAGCCGCGAAGGCGACGACGCCGAGGGCGATGCGCCCCCATGCAAGCACCTGCACCGCCTGGTCCCTGCGCAAATCCGACAATGCGGGCACGTCCTCAAGCTAGTCGGTGCCCTTGAGAGGACTGTCGCCGGCGACCGTCCACAACTGATTGTCGCCCTGTTCCGGCAGTCCAAGACTCTCAGTACTGTTGCCCTCCGATGCGTAGGGCATCGGCCAGGGGACCCTTGGCTTGCCTCCACATCTGTGCCAGCGCCTGAACTCGGGCGTCGTGGGACAATACGAGCAAGGGGAGATCTTGCAAGGGTACTCCGGGGGGTGTCGTGGCCGCGCTTGAGGGCATGGCGCTCGACGAGAAGGTGATCCTCGTCTCGGGGGTGGGCCCGGGCCTTGGCTCGGCAGTCGCTCGGCAAGTGCTCGCAGCAGGGGGTCGTGTGGTCCTCGGGGACCAAGATGGAGACCGCCCCCGCAGGACGCTCGAGGACTGGCTCACCACTGACCGGGTGGTCACCGTCGAAGCAGATATCCGCTTGCCATCGGCGTGCGAGCAGTTGGTCGCCGCGGCCAGGTCCGCGTTCGGTCGGCTCGATGGCCTCGTGCACGTCGCGGCGCTCGACAGGCCCGTTGGCGGGCTGCTCGACGGCGATCTCGACGATTGGACCGCCGTCGCGGAGGTCAATGTCAAGGGCACTCTGCAGCTGACCAAACTCGCAGTACCCCTGTTGTGCGACTCCGGCGGTGGCTCGATCGTCATGGTGGGGTCGATCGCCGCTGCGGAGCCGGTCGAGGGCGTCGTACAACTGGCATACGGGATGAGCAAGGCCGCGCTCGCGGCCGGTGCGTACTACCTGTCTCGCGAGCTGGGGCCTCTCGGGATTCGTGTGAACACGATCGCGCCTGGTTGGAAGTGGGGCCCGGCACTCGAAGACGGGATGGCTGCGATGGCGCGCGAAGCGGGCACGACTCCCGAGACGTTGCTTGCGCCAGTCCGCGATCGGATCTCACTCCGGCGGTTCGCGACTGATCGCGATGTCGCGAACTCGATCCTCTTTCTGCTGTCGGATGCGGCCGGCGCGATCACTGGCCAGACGGTGTACGTCGACGGCGGCATTTGTCATTGAAGCGTCGTTCTGTCCTGTTGCACTGAAACGGAAGGGACATGGACATCTCGAGGGACACCCTCCGCTTGCATTCCTACGGCTTGCATTGGCCGCTGCCACCCGCGCTGATGGCGGGCGGGACCGCATTTGGGATCGGCGACGAACCGCCGCGTGCCGATCGATTCCAGACGAGCGTTGCGTCTGCGGTAGCGGCGGAGGACGCCGGGATGGACGGCGTGCTCTTCGCCGACGCGACCGACTGGTATTGCCCCGGCTCTGTATGGAACGAGGAGTTGTGCGACATACTCGCGGGCGCGCCCGATCCGCATGGGGTTTTCACAAGCGAGCCGATCATCGCAGCAGCTGGCGCGGTGACCGAGCGCGTCGGGTTCGTGTGGGGTCCCGTCGACTGCGTCCGGCGCGCTCCGATCAATATTGCCCAGATGGTCTTGACGCTCGACCATGCGACTCGCGGGCGGATCTCGGTCATCCTCGCGCAAGGGCAAGCCGATCACATGCGTCAAACCGGAATCAGCCGGATTGGGACCAAGAACAAGCTCTGGGACGGCGTGCAGATCATCCGTCGGCTGATTCACGACACGGAGCCGTTCTCGTTTCGCGGCCGTGTGTGGAAGTTCGACCGAGGAGCGCTCACGACTCCGTACTACGGCGACACACCTCCCCAAGTGCTCGTAGCGGGAAGCCGCGAAGAGACACTCGGACTCGTCGGTCGCTTCGCTGATGGCTGGTGCGACGCCATCCCTGGCAACTACTGCGGGAACGATCCCACGATCTACGCCGACAAGGTGCGCACGATCCGCCGGACGGCGGAGTCCCACGGCCGCGATCCCGATTCACTTCGCATCTATGCCTTCTTGTGCTGCTTCATGATGGAAGACGAAGACCTGCTCGATGCCGCACTCGATCATCCGCTGTCCAAGTGGAACAGCCTGATCAACGGTCCCGCCGACGAGTTCCGACGCCACGGGCTCGCGCATCCGATTGGCGGCGACTTCAACTACATGCGAGATGTGATACCCGAGTGGTATTCGGCGCAGGAGTTCTACGACATCACGTCGCGCACGCCGCGCGAGGCGGCGAAGGTCTTCAACTTCTACGGCACTGCCGACCAGGTCCTCGCGAAGCTCGATCCCTGGTTAGAGCAGGGCATCACCGACGTTCTCTTCTACAACACCGCAGGCATGGCCGGTGGCAAATTTATGGCGAGTTGCCACGCCGCCGATCAGAAGCTGCAGCAAGCCCTGAAGGAGCGACCGATCGTCCGTCAGTCGAACTGAAGATATGCGGACCCACTGGTCGCGGTACGCGCAACGCCATTTTGCTGGGAGGTCCCCGGTGGGAGGTCCCCTCGAGGTTTTCGACTTCGATCCCTTCTCGGAGGAGTACGCCAACAACACGACGGAGACGAACAAGCGCCTCAGGGACGATCCCGTTACCTACTGGGATCACTACGGCGGTTTCTGGTGTGTTGCCCGCCACGCCGACGTGGTCGAGGCGTTCAAGCACGATGGCAAGGAGCTGTCCGCTCGTCACGAGATGCTCGAAGATGGACTCCAGCTCCGCGGCGTGCTCATGCCTCCGAGCCCCACCCATCTCGGTCGAGGGCTTCCCCGAGGGAACCTACGCCCTGGATGAGGTCGGCGAGAAGCCGGTCGCCCGCATCACGCTCACCCCGGGTGCCGAGCACCAACCCGATGCACTTGCTGACTACATCTACGCCCGGCAGACGAATCGGCGGCCGTCGCACCGAGGGGCGCCGGTGTCCGATCAGCAGTTCGCCGAGATCGCGCAGTGCGTGCGAGAGCGCGACGTGGAGGTCATCGGCGTCAACGACCGAGCACAGCTGGAGTCGCTGCTGGCGATCTTCGATCGCGCCATGACCATCGAGTGCGAGACCCCCCACCTGTACGAGGAGACCCGGGTGTGGTTTCGGTTCAACGAGCGTGAACGCGCCGAGAAGCGCGACGGGCTCAGTTTGCCGCAGATGGGCA
>JBKPCV010000193.1:0-9838 GCA_046727575.1 Actinomycetota bacterium | reverse complement strand
CACTCTCGTCGGCTCGGTCGAAGAAGCCGGCGGGGAACGCGTATGTCATGGTTACAGTCGATGCCCCAGTACTTCGACGAAGACCCGGCGGTCGCTTCGAGTCGCGCCACGGTAACCCTGCCGGTGGGCGACCGGACGCTCACGCTCTTCACGGACCGCGGCGTGTTCTCCCGCGGTCGCATCGACCCGGGAACCGCCGTACTCCTGCGAAAGACGCCTCCTCCTCCTACGAAGGGAGTCATCCTCGACCTGGGGTGTGGGTACGGTCCGGTCGCGCTCACGCTCGCGGCCGAAGCACCCGCCGCGTTGGTGTACGCGGTCGACGTCAACGAGCGGGCTCTCCGGCTCGTCGGTGACAGTGCGGCGGCGAACGGTGTGCCGAACGTGACTCCCGCACGACCGAAGGACGTCCCCGGTGGTGTGGAGTTCGACGCCATCTACAGCAATCCGCCGGTCCGGATCGGGAAGGAGCCGCTCCACGATCTCCTCCGCCACTGGCTGGCGCGGCTGCGCCTCGGCGCCGCCGCCTACCTTGTTGTGCAACGTCACCTGGGCGCGGACTCGTTGCACGATTGGCTCGCGCGGGAAGGCTTCCCGACTCGACGGCTGGCGTCGAGCAAGGGCTACCGGGTGTTGGAGGTCCATCCGCTTGCCCCACGGGCGGGGGAGCAGTGAAGCAGCTACGCAGCGTCGAACAGAAGCGCCTGCATCGCTCGTGGCAGCGTCGCACCGAGCAACGGATCTCGTTGCTCCTCGACGGGGTGCAGGACCCATTCAACGTGGGCAGCATCGTGCGCACCGCCGCGGCGCTCCGCGTCGAACGCCTCTACCTCAGCGCCCACGCCACGCCGCCCTCGCACCCGAAGGTCGGCAAGACCGCGCTCGGCACGGAGCGGTACGTCGAATGGACCGAGTACGAACGTGTCACCGAGGCGGCCGAGGCAGCGCACGCAGACGGCTTCCGCCTCGTCGGGCTCGAGCTTGCCGACGAGTCCGTTCCCTTCTTCGAGCTCGACCTCTCCGCGAACGTGTGCATCGCGCTCGGCCACGAGAGCTACGGCCTGAAGCCCGCCGCGCTCGCTTGCTGTGACGCGGTGGGGTACATCCCTCAGCTCGGCCGTGTCGGTTCGCTCAACGTCGCCACCGCGGCCGCGGTTGCGCTCTACGAAGCGCGGCGACAGGGTTGGCGCGCCCGTTGACCGTGCTCGCGCATCAGGACCCGGCCGTCGTCGTCGCGTACAAGCGCGCGGGCTGGTGGGGCGACGAGACCGTGGGCGACTACGTCGCTCGCTGGGCGCGCGAGCAGCCGGACCGCGCCGCGTACGTGGTCGGGCAGGAGCGCATGCCGTGGAGCGCGTACAACGAGCGCGCGACGCGGCTCGCCTCGGCGCTGGTCACGGCCGGTCTTCCCCGGGGCGCGCGGCTCGCGGTGCTCTTGCCCGACGGTGCGGGAGTGCACGTCGCGTTCGTCGCCGCCGAGCGCGCGGGTCTCACCGTTGTGGGGATCGGCTACCGCGCCGGTGAGGCGGAGATCCGCCATCTGCTGCGCAGCACGGACGCTCAGGCGATCGTGAGGCTGGAAGCCGACGCACCGCGCGTGCCGGCTGGTTCGCCGCTCGTGCACTTCGTCGTGACGCCCGACGGTGATCACCACGACGGCGGGGTGACGGCGACCACGTCCGAGTTGGCCGAGCGAAGTCTCGGCGCCGACGACGTGTTCCTCGTCAACTCCACGTCGGGCACCACCGGGCTGCCGAAGTGTGTGCTCCACAACCAGAACCGCTGGATGTTCTTCCATCAACTGGCGGAGGCAGCCGGGCGGTTGACCTCGGACGACGTGTTCTTCAGCGCGCTCCCCGCCCCGTTCGGGTTCGGGCTGTGGACCGCGCACGTCACACCGGCCGTACTCGGCTGCGCGACCGTGGTGCAAGCGCGGTTCGACGCCGGCGAGGCGCTCCGCTCGATCGAGCGTGAACGCGTCACGGTGCTCGCGTGCGTCAGCACCCAGTTCTTGATGATGCTGAACATCCCCGAGTTCGAGCGACTCGACCTCGGGTCGTTGCGGTGCATGTTCACGGGTGGTGAAGCCGTCCCACCCGAGCGAGCCGCGCGCTTCGAAGACCTCACCGGAGCGCGAGTCCTCCAGTTCTACGGGTCGAACGAGACCGGCGCCCTCAGCCGGACCACGATGGACGATGACCGCGAGCATCGTCTCGGCACCGCGGGACGCATCATCCCGGAGATGAACGTCCGGCTGCTCGACGACGACGGTCGCGACATCACCACCCCGGGAACACCCGGCAACCCCGTGTGCAAGGGTCCGGCGACGTGCGTCGGGTATCTGGACGACGACCGCGCCAACGCCGAACTGTTCACGCCCGACGGCTGGATGCGGATCGGCGATGTGTGCGATATCGACGACGCCGGCTACCTGCGCGTCGTCGGGCGCACGTCCGACATCATCATCCGAGGCGGCAAGAACCTGAGCGCGCCCGCAATCGAGGCTGAGGTCGCCGAGCATCCCGCGATCGCGGTCGCGGCGGTCGTGCCGATGCGCGACGAGGTGCTCGGTGAACGGGTGTGCCTCTACGCCGAGCTGCGGCCGGGCGCGACGCTCGAACTCGACGAACTCGTAGGCTTCCTCGATGCGCGCGGCGTCTCGCGCGAGTGGTGGCCCGAACGGCTCGTCGTGCTCGACTCGCTGCCGCGCGCGTCCGGTGGCAAGGTCGCGAAAGGCGAACTCCGCGCGCGCGACGGGACGTAATCGGGCGGCGCGTGCTGCTCACATCGGCTTCCAGACAGGCGCACGCTTCTCGCGGAAGGCCTCCCCCGCTTCGGTCATGTTGCCGGTGAAGGTCCCGAGGACCTGCGTCCTGTTCTCGAGTTCCATGGCCGCGCGCAGGCTCGAGGCGTCGATGTTCGACCAAAGGCCGATCTTCGTCATGTACACCCCGTACTCGCTGTTCTCGATCACGCCGGCGGCGAGTTCCTGAGCCGCCGGCAGCAGCTCGTCACGCGCCGCCACCAATCGGTTGAGCATTCCCATCCGGTCGGCCTCGCCCGCACTGAAGCGCCGGCCCGTCAACATCAGCTCGGCTGCCCGGGTAGCGCCGACGATGCGGGGCAGCAGGTAGCTGGTTCCGACGTCACACGACGAGAGGCCCACGCGGATGAAGTGCGACGCGAAGAAGGCATCCTCGCTCGCGACGCGTAGGTCGCTCGCGAGGGCGAGCGCGAGCCCGCCGCCGACTGCAGCACCGTGCACCGCCGCGATCACGGGTTGCGGCAACTCGTGGACGGCGAGCATCAGTTCCGCGATGTGCTCCTGCATGAACTGCACCAGCCCGACCGGTCCGCGGTCGCGCGCCCGCTCCGGCAGGTCGTCGCCACCGGCCATGTTCGCCCCCGAACAGAAGCCGCGACCCGCTCCCGTGAGGACGACCGCACGCACGGCGCGGTCCTCGCGGATCGCCGCAAGTGCCACCTTCAGTTCGCTGACCATCGCGCTCGAGAGCGCGTTGTAGCGCTCAGGGTCGTCGAGCGTGACGATCACGACACCCCGCTGGTCACCCGGCGCCGAAGAAACGAGTGCCACTACACGAAGCCGTAGACGCGTGCTGCGTTGCCCGCGAGCAGCTTTTCGCGTTCGTCGTGTGGCACACCGGACATCGCCGCCTGGATCGAGCGCCACGAGTACGGCCAGTCGGCGCTGATGTGCGGATAATCGCTCGACCAGAGCATGTTGTCGACTCCGACGTCGTGCCGGCTCCGAATACCGAACGCGTCGGTGATGAACGTGAAGTGCACGTTGCGGTCGACGTAGACGCTCGGGAGCTCTCGGATCACGAAGTCGCTCGTCGGTTCGAGCCGCTTGTAGTTGTTGTCGATCTGCTCCTTGAAGTACGGAACCCACCCACAGTCGACTTCTGCGATCACCACACTGAGGTCGGGGAACCGGTCGAACACCCCTGCGAAGATGATCTCGACGATCCGGTTCGGCGCGTCGAAGAATCGCCCGTACCCGGGTAGCGGCGATCGGTGCGCGGACGGCAGGGCCTGCGTGAGCGACACGTGGATCGACAGCGGGACCCGCGTCTGCGCGAGATGGCCGAACACCGCGTCGTCCTCCGGTTGCACGGCAAGGCTGCCGTTGGGATAGCAGCCCATCACCACGCCGCGGATCCCGGGTAGGTCGCGCACGCGCTCGATCTCGGTCACGGCCCCCGCCGCCCCGCGATTCGGCAACAGCGCGAGGCCGGCAAACCGAGCGGGCGCGTACGACACGTAGTCGGCCAACCAGTCGTTGTACGCGCGCACCAGGGCGTGATGGAAGTCGGCATCGGTGTAGGCGAACACAGCCTGACTCAGGCGGGGCGTCGGGTACAGCACCTCGGCGTCGACGCCATCCTGGTCCATCTCCTCGAGACGCGCCGCGGGGTCGTATCCGCCGCGGCGGATCTCGCTGAATCGTTTCCAGCCGGTCATCTGCTCGGGAGGCAACCCTGCGCAGGCGTTCATGCCGAAGTTGATCGGGTCGGCGACGCCCTCGAGCACCCAGGCGTCGCCCCGCTCGAACGATTCGATGCGCGGTGCGCGCTCGGTGAACTCCCCGGGTACTCGAGACGTCCAGAGGTCACCCGGTTCGTTCACGTGACTGTCGGCTGAGATCAGCCGGTAGCGGTCCCGTTCGCGTTCCGCCATACTCCCGCTCTCGTCGCGACGCTCCGGGCCGCTCAGGCCCCGGCTCGGGCGCCGCAGGATACCTGCAGCGCCTTTCCTCGCCTCATGCGCGTCGACGCTACCTCGGTCGCACGAGCAGCGACGGTTGACGCCTGCGCGCGCCCACGGCGAGACTCGCTGATCGTGTCCCGTCCGCGCCGACGCCCGCCGTTCCTCGGCGCGACGGCGATCGCGGGCGTCGGGTACACCGAGCTCACGAAGGCGTCGGGCCGGAGCGTGCTCGATCTCGCAACCGAGGCGTGCGCGCGGGCCATCGCCGACGCCGGGCTCTCGCCCGCCGAGGTCGACGGCGTGGCGAGCTTCCGCTTCCTCGAGGACTCCGTGCCTGCGCAGGCCGTCGCCACCGCGCTCGGTGCGCCGGGCAGCAACTGGCTGCTCGACCTCAACCTGGGTGGCCAGGCCCCGTGCTTCCTCGTGACCCAGGCCGCCATGGCGGTACACCTCGGCCTGGCGCGCCATGTGGTGCTGTACCGCGCGCTCAACGGTCGGAGCGGCGCGCGCGTGGGCACGAACCGTGCGCCCGGCCCGGCGACCGACTTCCGCTACCCGGTCGGCCTCACGGCCTACGTGCACTACATCTCGCTCTGGGCCCGCCGATTCCTGATCGAGACCGGGCAGACCGAGGACGACCTCGCCACGATCGCGGTCGCGCAACGCGCGTGGGCGGAACGGAACGAGCGTGCCTACCTCCGTGCGCCGCACACGGTCGAGGCACACCGGGCGGCGCCGTATGTGGCGGAGCCGTTCCGTGTGCCCGACTGCACGATCGAGGTCGACGGCGCGTGTGCCCTCGTCGTCACCACGCTCGACGCCGCGCGCGACCTCGCTCGGCCGCCCGTCGTGCTCCAGGGCGCGGCGTACGTCGCCGGCCGCGGCGCGGGGCTCGACATGGGCGACTCGCTGTTCTGGGACGACCTCTCGCGCAACTACACGTCGCTGCTCGCCGACGACTTGTGGGGGTCGGCGGGAATCGCTGCACCCGACGTCGACGTCGCCGAGATCTACGACTGCTTCACGAGCACCGTGCTGATGGGCCTGGAAGGACTCGGGCTCGCCGAGCGAGGCGGCAGCGCTGACTTCGTGCGTCAAGGCCGTCTGCCGGTCAACACGAACGGGGGTCTGCTGGCCGAGGGGTACCTGCACGGGATGAACACCGTCGCCGAAGCGGTCCTCCAGCTCCAGGGACGCTCCGGCGTCCGGACCGTGGGTGCGGAGACGTGTGTGGTCACGTCCGGCGCGCTGACGGACGGCTCGGCGCTGGTGCTGGCGGTCGACCGATGATCCCGCCGGCAGGCGAGGTCGACGCAGCCGCGTTCTGGGCCGCGCTCGGCGACGGCACGCTGATGGTCGCGGTGTGTGCGGCGTGCGGGAACCGTTGGTTGCCGCCGCTCGCAACGTGTCCACGCTGCGCGTCCCGCGAGGTGGGCACCGCGCCGTCCCCGTCTGCCGGCTCGCTGTACTCGTGGACGGTGATCCACCTCGCGGCCGATCCCGCGTACGCGGCGGAGACTCCCTACGTCGTCGGTCTGGTCGAGCTCGACGACGGTGCGCGCCTGTACGGGCGCATCGTCGACGTCGCACACCACGAGTTGCGAGACGGGCTCCGGTTGGCCGTCTGCGTCGAGCGTGAGGGAGATCAAGCCATCTGGCAGTTCGAACCCGAACGATGATCGACGAGGCCCGGGCGCGGCAGTACGCCCAGGACGGCTGGTGGGACGGCTCGACGTTGGCCGCGCGTGTGCGTGAACACGCGCTGGAACAGCCGGCGGCGGTTGCCGTCGTCGACGAGACCACTGACTCGCGCGTGACGTACAGCCAGTTGTGGGACGACGCGTGTCGAGTGTCCGCGTTCCTCGCTGAGCGGGAAGTGTGGCCGGGCGACGTTGTGTCCGTGCAGTTGCCCAACTGGTACGAGACGGTGGCCGTCGACCTCGGCGT
Source organism: Actinomycetota bacterium (assembly GCA_046727575.1). Classification (GTDB taxonomy): domain Bacteria; phylum Actinomycetota; class Acidimicrobiia; order IMCC26256; family DASPTH01; genus DASPTH01. The sequence goes on along the minus strand of JBKPCV010000193.1, from coordinate 3,160 downwards.
GCTCGCGCGCGGCGCAGTGCTCAACCCGTTGTTGCCGAACTATCGCGGCCGCGAGCTCGACCACATTCTCGCGACCGCGCAGACGAAGCTCCTGTTCACGCCGGACGAGTTTCGTGGCTTCGACCACGCCGGGCTCGGCCGAACGCTCCTCGGCGCGCTCGACTCGTTGCACTCCCACGTTGTCGTACGAGGGAGCGGTGACTTCTGGCAGACGGTGCTCGGTCGACCGTCCAAGCACGTGGACCCCGCGACAGATCCGGGCGGGCCGTCGGAGTTGATCTTCACGTCAGGCACCGAGGCGACGCCCAAAGGCGTGCTGCACACGGAGAACACGACGAACTGCAACGTGCGGTCGGCACACGCGGTGAACGAACTGGGGCCCGACGACGTGGTCTGGGTGCCGAGCCCGATCGGCCATTCCACTGGCTTGAACTTCGGCGTGCGCCTGGCGCTCTACTTCGGCATGAAGCTCGTGCTGCAGGACCGATGGGATCCTGGCCGCGCCGTCGAGCTGATCGACCGGGAGCGGTGCTCCTACACGCTCGCCGCAACGACGTTCCTCACCGATCTCGTCGCCGCGGCACAAGGCTCCGATCATGACGTGTCGTCGCTGACTCGCTTCGGCTGCGGCGGTTCTCCCGTCCCACCCGAGATCGTGCGAGCCGGCGCGGACGCCGGGATCAACGTGCTGCGCATTTACGGGCTCACCGAGGCACTGGTCGTCAGTTGGAACCGAGCGGAGTCGCCGTTGGAGAAGCGCATGTTCACGGACGGCCTGCCATTGCCCGAAGTCGAGCTCGCCGTCCGCGACGGCGAAGTGATGGTGCGTGGGCCCAACGTGTGCGTCGGGTTGTTCGACGACCCGGAACGCGAGGGACAGATCTTCACGGACGACGGATGGTTGCACACGGGCGACGCGGGCGTCCTCGACGACGACGGCTACCTCTCGATCGGCGGACGCAAGAAGGAGATCATCATCCGCGGCGGCCTCAACATAGCGCCGCGCGAAATCGAAGATCTGCTGTGCGAGATGCGCGAGGTTCGCGCTGTGGCAGTGATCGGGGTACCCGACGAGCGGATGGGCGAGGTGGCGTGCGCCTGCGTGGTCGTCGAGGACTGCGCCGCGCTCGAGCTCGACGACGTCGTCGACTTCCTGCGTGCGCGCGACGTCGCCACGTACAAGCTCCCCCAGGTGTTGCACATCCTGAGTGAGCTGCCGACCACACCGTCGGGCAAGGTCCGCAAGCACGAGCTCCGTGATGCGATCGTGGGGGGAACCCTGTGACCGATCCCGTCGGCGTCGACGACGCCCCGCTCACACATGGGGTCGCCCGTGTCCTCACCCTGCAACGGCCCGACCTCCGGAATCCGCTCGACCACGCGACCGTCACGCGACTCCACGCACTCGCCGACGAAGCCGACAAGGACCCGCTCGCCCGCGTGCTCGTCATCACCGGCGCGGGGCCGGCGTTCTCGGCCGGCGGCGATCTGCGTGCGTACGTCGACCTGTACCGCAATGAGCACGGCTTTCGAGCGTTTCTCGACGAGTTCAGAGTGCTCAACGCGCTGCTCGAGCACGGTCGCTTCGTGAGCATTGCGATGGTGAACGGCGCGTGCGTTGCGGGCGGACTGGAGCTCGCCTTGGCGTGCGACCTGATCACCATCGCCGACGACGCCAGAATCGGCGACGGCCATCTCGGCACCGGACAGATCGACGGCGCCGGCGGGAGCCAGCGGCTGGTGCGCGCGATCGGCGTTCAGCGCGCCAAGCAACTGCTGCTGACCGGTCGCCTGTGGAGCGCCGCGGAAGCGGCAAAGTCCGGACTGGCGTTGTTCGCGGCGCCCGCTGGCGAGCTCCGCGACCGCACGCTTGCGCTGGCCGGCGAGCTCGCCGTACACAGTCCGCTCGCGACGAAGCACATGAAGACCTTGGTCGGCTACTCGGGGCGCCTCGGCTTCGAAGATGCGCTCTCAGCCGAGCAGGACCTCGTGCTGGGCTACGCGACGCGGTCACACGACGCGACCGAAGGCCTTTTGGCGTTCCTCGAGCGTCGGCCCCCCCGTTACACCGGGCAGTGACAGCTCACGCCTCGGGAGCTTGACCACCGCGGGCGCGGATGTCGTCGAACGACGCAGCGAAGTGCCAACGGTGGCCTTCCAAATCAGTCGCTTCACAGCGTCGTTCGCCGAAGAAGGCCTCCTGGAGGGGCATGGTGATGTCGGCGCCCTCGGCGACGGCCTGCGCGTAGTGCTCGTCGACGTCGGGCACCTCCACCATCAGGTGCACGCTGGTGATGCCAGCGGCGAGGGGGATGTGGATGCGCACGCCTCGTGGTGTCGACCGATGCTGCGTGTCTCGCGGTGGGGATCTTCCTCCTGTCGTCCGTGGACGGCGGCTCGTCGTTCGGGTCACTGGTCCCGGCATGCTCGTCCTCGGCATTGGTGTCGGGCTCTTCTACTCATCGATCACCACCGTCGCGGTCACCGCGCTCGATCCATCGCAGTCGAGCCTCGCGGGCGGCATCGTGTACATGTGCCAGATCGCGGGCGGCGCAGTCGGCCTCGAGCCTGCCCGACGGCATCAGCACCGCGTTCAAGTCGACGCCTGCCTAGCGCTCGTCGGCTTCGCCGTCGCACTGCGGGACGCGCTCTTGCTAGTGGCAGCGGCGTTCGCGCTGTTGGTCGTGCGCAGCGTCACCCGGGCGCAGACGGTTGCCCCTCTGAGATGCCGGGGAGCAGCTGTCGATTGATTCAGGTCAGCGCCATTCCCATACCTGGGTGCGGCACTTGCCATCCGGGTCGACCGCAAACTCGTACACCACCGCGCTGTGATTCAGGCGGTCGAGCGGGCCAGCTCTCGTCTCGAAGTAGATCGCGCCGCGAAACGTTGCGCCCATGCCCTCACCGGTCGGATGACCGACGCCGGCGCCCTTCCAGGTGGCGGGGCCCTCAGCCGTCATCACGATGCCGCTTCCCTCGCCGTAGAGCGTCCCGTCGGGGCGCAACATGCTCCAGTACGTCGCGGTGTCATTGGTTTCCACGCCTAGGAGACTCCCCTGCATCTGGATCGTGGTCTCCATCTTCGGTCCGGTGTCGCTGGCCAGCACTCGGGTTCCGATGACCTGCCCGGACTCTTCGCCGATCTTGTCTCCCAACATGG
>JBKPCV010000192.1:0-6674 GCA_046727575.1 Actinomycetota bacterium | reverse complement strand
GCGGCTTCCTGCCCGCCTCGCTCGTCGATCTTCGGCGCGTGCGCGATCTCCAGCCGTACGTCGGCCGCGAGATCGAGTGCAAGATCATCGAGCTCGACAAGAACCGCAACAACGTCGTGCTGTCGCGCCGCGCCTACCTCGAGGAGACGCAGCGCGAGCAGCGTGACGAGTTCCTCGCCAACCTCAAGCCGGGCGAGATCCGCGATGGTGTCGTGTCGTCAGTCGTCAACTTCGGCGCGTTCGTCGACCTTGGTGGCATGGACGGACTCGTGCACGTGTCCGAACTGTCGTGGAAGCACGTCGACCACCTGAGTTCGGTCGTGCAGGTCGGGGACGAGGTCACCGTGCAGGTCCTCGACGTCGACCTGTCGCGGGAACGCATCTCGCTGTCACTGAAGGCCACGCAGCAGGATCCGTGGCAAGAGTTCGCGAGCACGCACGAAGTCGGTGAGCTCGTCTACGGACGTGTCACCAAGCTCGTGCCCTTCGGCGCGTTCGTGCAGGTCGGTGAGGGCATCGAGGGTCTGGTGCACATCTCGGAGATGGCGGTGCACCACGTCGAGGCACCGGAGCAGGTGGTGACCCCGGGCGAGGAGCTGTGGGTGAAGATCATCGACATCGACCTCGACCGCCGTCGCATCTCGCTCTCGATCAAGCAGGCCGCCGAAGGTGGTGAGGTCGCCGCCGAGTACCGCGAGCATTTCGGCGAGCACGCCTACGACGAGCAGGGCAACTACATCGGCCCGGCGTACGACGAGTCGGCGGAGGCCGGCGAAATGAGCGCTGAAGCGCCGGAAGTGCCGGACGCGCCGGCGCAAGACATTCCGTCGTCCGCGTCTGGCGGCGTGGAGCCGTCCGCGGCCGGCGCGCCAGCACCCGCCGAGCCCGAGTCGGCGTAAGCCCTCTGCCCGTCGCAGCGTCACAACGTGTTGTTGGTCGCGTTGACGGGCGGTATCGGGTCGGGCAAGTCCACCGTCGCCCAGCTGCTGGTCGAGAAGGGCGCGGTGCTCATCGACGCCGACCAGGCGGCTCGGAAGATCGTAGAGCCGGGGCAGCCGGCGCTCGCCGCCCTCGTCGAACGCTTCGGCGACCGCATCCTTCTCGCTGACGGCACGCTCGACCGGCCTGGCCTGGCGCGCATCGCCTTCGCGGACGGCGAGAGCACCGAGGCCCTCAACGGGATCACGTGGCCGGCGATCGTCGACGAGTTCACGCGGCAGATCGAAAGGTCGCCCCCTGATGCGATCGTGGTGTGCGACGCTCCGCTCCTCGCCGAGGGAGGACCCGGATCGGAGCGCGAGTTCGACGCCGTGATCGTCGTGGAGGCGCCTCCCGACGTTCGGCTCGACCGGGTCGAGGCGCGTGGGATCACCCGCGACGACGCCGAACGGCGGATGACCGCGCAGGCGAGTGACGACGAGCGGCGGGAGTACGCCACGTACGTACTCGACAACGGTGGCGACCTCGACTCGCTCGCACCACAGGTCGACGATGTGTGGGCCGACCTCGAGCGCCTTCGGGCCGAACAACAGGGGACGTAGCCGTCACATGTCGCGCGTACGATCGTTTTGATGCCCGCGCTCGAAGTCGTCTCCCATCTGAAGCCGGCCGGCGATCAGCCGGAGGCCATTGCCGCGCTCGCCGACGGCGTCGATCGCGGCGACCGGTTCCAGACGCTGCTCGGCATCACGGGTTCCGGCAAGAGCTTCACGATCGCCGGGGTCGTCGCCCGGGTCAACCGCCCGACGCTGGTCCTGGCGCCCAACAAGAGCCTCGCCGCCCAGCTCACCAGCGAGTTCCGCGAGCTGTTCCCGAAGAACCGGGTCGAGTACTTCGTCTCCTACTACGACTACTACCAGCCTGAGGCCTATCTGCCGTCCACCGACACCTACATCGAGAAGGACTCGTCGATCAACGACGAGATCGACCGGCTCCGGCACTCCGCCACGAGCGCGCTCATGTCGCGCCGCGACGTCGTCATCGTGGCGTCGGTCTCGGCCATCTACGGCCTCGGCGGCCCCGAGGAGTACGCGAAGCAGTCGCTGATCCTCGACGTGGGGGAGGAGCACGACCAACGTGCGATCCTGTCCCGGCTCGTCGACCTCGCCTACGACCGCAACGACAGCGCGTTCGCTCGCAACAAGTTCCGGGTCCGCGGCGACACCATCGAGGTGTTCCCCGCCTACGAGGAGCGCGCCGTGCGCATCCAGCTCTTCGGCGACGAGGTCGAGCGCATCGCGTCCGTCGACCCGCTCACGGGCGAGATCGTCGAGGAGCTCGACCGGCTCGTCCTCTTCCCCGCGTCGCACTACGTCACCGACGAAGACCACATGCGTGCCGCGATCGCGGGAATCGAGGCCGAGCTCGCCGAGCGCCTCGCCTGGCTCGAGGGGAAGGGCAAGCTGCTCGAGGCACAGCGACTCCGCATGCGCACCACGTACGACCTCGAGATGATGCGCGAGATCGGCACGTGCTCCGGCATCGAGAACTACTCACGTCACCTCGACGGGCGCGCCTCCGGGCAACGGCCCTACACGCTGCTCGACTATTTCCCCGACGACTTCGTCTGCATCATCGACGAGTCCCACGTCACGGTTCCGCAGTTGCACGGCCAGTACGAGGGCGACCGGTCGCGCAAGGAGACGTTGGTCGAGCACGGCTTCCGCCTGCCATCGGCGCTCGACAATCGTCCGCTGCGGTTCGAGGAGTTCACCGACTCGGTGAACCAGGTGGTGTTCCTCTCGGCCACCCCGAGCCCGTACGAGATCGAGGTGTCGACACAGGTCGCCGAGCAGATCGTGCGTCCGACGGGATTGGTCGATCCCGAGGTCATCGTCCGGCCGACGCGCGGGCAGATCGACGACTTGGTGGCGGAGATCCGCGCCCGCACCGACCGTGACCAGCGAGTGCTCGTCACCACGCTCACCAAGAAGATGGCCGAGGACCTCTCCGACTACCTCATCGAGCTCGGACTCCGGGTGCGCTACCTCCACAGCGAGGTCGACACGCTCGAGCGTGTCGAGATCCTGCGGGCCCTCCGGCTCGGCGAGTTCGACGTGCTGGTCGGCATCAACCTGCTGCGAGAGGGCCTCGACCTACCCGAGGTGTCGCTCGTCGCGATCCTCGACGCCGACAAAGAAGGCTTCCTGCGCTCGGAGACGTCGCTCATCCAGATGATCGGGCGCGCCGCCCGCAACGTCGACGGTCAGGTCGTCATGTACGCCGACCAGATGACCGCCTCGATGCGGCGTGCCATCTCCGAGACGAACCGGCGCCGCAAGAAGCAGCTCGAGTACAACGTCGCCCACGGCATCGACCCGCAGACGGTGCGCAAGAAGGTCACCGACATCCTCGAGATGCTCCGGGGCGACGGCGACCTCGCGCCCACCCGAGGGCGCGGCCGGCGCGGCCGCGGCGGGCGCGATCGCGCGCAGCGGTCAGCGGTGTTCGACCTCACCGACGTGCCGCCCGACGACCTCGGGCGGCTCATCCAGACGCTGCAGGACGAGATGGCCGACGCCGCGCGCGACCTCCGGTTCGAAGAAGCCGCCCGCCTCCGCGACGAGATCGGCGAGCTCAAGCGCGAACTCCGCGCGGTGTCCTGACTCCTATCTCCCCGTGTCCACCGCGAGTCTGTCGCCGACGGCTCCGACCGGTTGCACTTCTCGACGGCGGCCGCGGTCCGGCCGAGCCACTCCAGGTTTCCGCCTTCGGCGAAAACCTGGCTCAACGACTCCGGGTCTCGTCCGGGCGGCCACCACTGTCTCCAAGTGACCGGTCGGGCCGTCGACTTCGTCCGGGCGGCGTACTTCTCCGGTGCGAACATCCGTTCGACGGCGGCTGAGGCGCGGTACGCTGGAGTGCGTGGGTGGCTCGATTCTGATCAGGGGCGCGCGCGAGCACAACCTCCGCAACGTCGACGTCGAGCTGCCGCGCGACCAGCTGATCGTGTTCACCGGACTGTCCGGATCCGGTAAGTCGTCGCTCGCGTTCGACACGATTTACGCCGAGGGGCAGCGGCGTTACGTCGAGTCGTTGTCCGCGTACGCCCGGCAGTTCCTCGGGCAGATGGACAAGCCCGACGTCGATTTCATCGAGGGGCTGTCGCCCGCGATCTCGATCGACCAGAAGTCGGCGTCGCGCAACCCGCGGTCGACCGTCGGCACGATCACCGAGATCTACGACTACCTCCGTCTCCTCTACGCGCGGATCGGCGTCCCGCACTGCCCGAACTGCGGCCGCGTCATCACCCGCCAGACCCCGCAGCAGATCGTCGACCGCGTCCTGCAGCTGCCGGAAGGCACGCGCTTCCAGGTGCTGGCGCCGGTCGTGCGTGGTCGGAAAGGTGAATACGAGGGATTGCTCAGGGAGCTGGCGCAGCAGGGCTATACCCGCGCCAGGGTCGACGGTGAGCTCGTCGATCTCGCCAGCGGGAGCCGGCTGGCGCGCTACGAGAACCACACGATCGAGGTGGTGGTCGACCGACTGGTACGGCGAACCGGCATCGAGCGACGGCTGACCGACTCGCTCGAGACCGCGCTGCGGCTGGCGGAGGGGGTAGCCGAAGTCGAGATCGTGCCGAGGGATACGGAGGAAGACGTCGACAGCGAGACGCTGACGTTCTCGGAGCATCTTGCGTGCACGCACTGCGGCATCTCGTTCGACGAGTTGGCGCCACGCAACTTCTCGTTCAACTCTCCCTACGGCGCGTGCGAACGATGTGACGGGCTCGGGACGCGCTACGAGGTCGATCCCGAGCTGGTTGTACCGAACGACGACCTCTCGATCAGCGAAGGTGCGATCGCGGCGTGGGCCGGTTTCCGGAGCCACTACTTCGAGCGCGTGCTTGCATCGGTCGCGAAGGAATACAACTTCTCGCTCGACACACCGTGGAAGAAGCTGAAGAAGAGCGCGAAGAACGCGATCCTCTACGGCACGGGTAACACACCGATCCGAGTGTCGTACCGGAATCGTTATGGCCGGCAACGCTCGTACACGACGCAGTTCGAGGGTGTCGTGCCGTGGCTCGACCGGCGCCACCAGGACTCAGAAAGCGATCGCGCACGCGAGCAGATCGAGGGCTACATGCGCGAGGTTCCGTGCCCGGCGTGCGATGGCGCACGACTACGGCCGGCGTCGCTCGCGGTCACGATCGGTGACAAGAACATCTATGAGCTCGGCGAGCTCTCGATCAGGAAGGCCGCCGAGTTCCTCGGATCGCTCGACCTCTCGGAACGCGACCGCATGATCGCCGAGCGCGTCGAGAAGGAGGTGAACGAGCGCCTGCGGTTCCTCCTTGATGTCGGCCTCGACTACCTGACGCTCAACCGTTCGTCGGCCACGCTTGCAGGCGGGGAGGCGCAGCGCATCCGTCTCGCATCCCAGATCGGCAGTGGGCTCGTCGGGGTGCTGTACGTGCTCGACGAGCCGTCGATCGGGCTCCACCAGCGCGACAACAAACGGCTCATCGACACGCTCCTGCGGCTACGCGACATCGGCAACACGGTGATCGTCGTCGAGCACGACGAGGAGACGATCCGCGTCGCCGATCACATCATCGACATCGGGCCGGGCGCGGGCGAACACGGTGGCGAGATCGTGGTCGCCGGCACGCTGCAGCAGTTGATCGCTGAGCCGACGTCGATCACGGGGCAGTACCTCTCCAAGAAGCGGTCCATTCCCCTGCCGGAGATCCGGCGCACCCCGGGGGACGCGTGGGTCACTGTCCGCGATGCCCACGAGCACAACCTGAAGCACATCGACGTCGACTTCCCGCTCGGATGCTTCGTCGCAATCACCGGCGTGAGCGGCAGCGGCAAGAGCACGCTGGTCAGCGACATCCTGTATCCCGCGCTCATGCAGAAGGTGTACCGGTCGCGTGAGGTGCCCGGGCGACACAAGACGATCGAAGGCGCCGAGCACATCGACAAGGTCATCAACATCGACCAGTCGCCGATCGGCCGAACCCCGCGGTCCAACCCCGCGACCTACACGGGTGTGTTCGACAAGATTCGCACGTTGTTCGCGTCCACGCAGGAAGCAAAGGTCCGCGGCTACCTGCCGGGCCGCTTCTCGTTCAATGTGAAGGGCGGCCGCTGCGAGGCGTGCGCGGGCGACGGCACCATCAAGATCGAGATGCACTTCTTGCCCGACGTCTACGTACCGTGCGAAGTCTGCAAGGGGGCGCGCTACAACCGCGACACCCTCGACATCGCGTTCAAGGGCAAGAACATCGCCGAAGTACTCGACCTGTCGATCGAGGAAGCGCTCGAGTTCTTCGCCAACCAGCCGACGATCGCTCGTCACCTGCAGACGCTGTTCGACGTGGGGCTCGGCTACGTTCGGCTCGGCCAGCCCGCGCCGACACTCTCGGGCGGCGAAGCGCAGCGTGTGAAGCTCTCATCGGAGCTCGGCAAGCGCGCCACGGGGCGGACGCTCTACATCCTCGACGAGCCCACGACCGGGCTGCACTTCGAAGACGTGCGCAGGTTGCTCGGTGTGCTGTCACGGCTGGTCGACGCCGGCAACACCGTGATCGTCATCGAGCACAACCTCGATGTCGTGAAGTCGGCCGACTGGATCGTCGACCTCGGGCCAGAAGGCGGCGACGACGGCGGTCAGGTCGTCGTCGAAGGCACACCGGAGCACGTCGCCAAGACTGCCGACAGCTACAC
>JBKPCV010000191.1:0-27632 GCA_046727575.1 Actinomycetota bacterium | reverse complement strand
CTCCGCTCTGCGTCGTGGCGCTCGCGGCCGGCGCAGCCGCCGCGGCACCCAACGGCGAGGAGCACGTCAGCGACGCAAAGCTCGACAAACTCCATGCGGTGCGGCCGATCGCCGCTTCCCCGAACGATTTCGGCCTCTCGGGACTCCGGGCCACGGTCGACCAGGCCGTCACGTTCCTGCAGGCCATCCAACGCGAGCAGATCGGCGCGTTCCTCGGCGCGGTCGCGGCCGACCAGGCCGCGGTCGGGCTACTCGTCGCTCCTCCCGCTCCCACCGCCTCGCACTCGCCGCCCGGCGGTGTCCTCGCCTGCATCCGCAACCACGAGAGCAGAGGCGACTACACCGTCCACAACAGTCAGGGCACGGGCGCGTCGGGTGCCTACCAGTTCATGCAGGGCACGTGGAACGGCATCGCCGCGTCGTCGGGACGTCCCGACCTCGTCGGTGTCGATCCCGCGGCTGCCGCACCCACGGACCAGGATGCGATGGCGGTCGCGCTCTACGCCCAGCAGGGGTCTGCGCCGTGGGGCGGCTCCTGCTGAGCCTCAGGCGTGACTCCCGCACCCCGCGGTCGGACCGGCCCGCACCTTCGGGTGCGGGCCGGTCTGCGTACGGGACCGGCCGGTAATTTGGCATGTGTCATGACGACACCGACTCCCGAACCCGAGCAGTCCGCCGACCTCGAGTTCGGCGCGTTCAGCGATCGCGGGCCGTGGGTCCTCGACCCCGACGACCTGCCGTGGCGTTGGGAGATCGACCGACTCCGGCGCGGCACCCGCCAGGAGGTCCCGCGGCTCCTCGCCCCTGGTCGGCTGCCGCCGCTCGGCCGTCTGGCCCGCACGCTCACCGCGATCGGCACCGCGCTGGCCGGGTGGTTCGTGGTCGAGTACCGCCGGCCCCGCTCCCGCGCCGGCATCTCGCGACGGCTGCGCCGCGCCTTCGGGCACCTCGGGTCGAGCTACGTGAAGCTCGGGCAGATCATCTCGGGCGGTGAGGGACTGTTCCCAGAGGAACTGGTCACCGAGTTCAAGCTCCTGCGCGATCAGGTGCCGCCCGAGTCCTTCGACGACGTGCGCGCCGTGGTCGAGGTCGAGCTCGGGGGGACCATCGAGGAGCTGTTCGTCGAGTTCGACGAGGAGCCCATCGCGGCGGCCTCGATCGCGCAGGTGCACGGCGCGCGTCTGGCCACCGGCGAGGAAGTCGTCGTGAAGGTGCAGCGGCCGCTCGTGGCGAAGCTCTTCCGCGACGACATCGCCGCGCTCTCCTGGCTCGCGCCACGCCTCGTCGGCCGCATTCCGGTGACCGCGCTCGCGAACCCACCCGCTCTGGTCGAGCTCTTCGCCGAAACGGTCATCGAGGAGCTCGACTTCCGTCTCGAGGCCGACAACATGCTCGCGATCGCGAACGTGCTCTCGCGGACAGGGCAGCGCGGCATCATCGTCCCGCGCCCGCACCCCACGATGGTCACACCGCGCGTCCTCGTGATGGAGCGGTTGCGTGGATTCGCGTTCGACGACGTCGAATCAATGCACGCAGCCGGCATCGATACACACGCGTTGCTCCAGGCCGGGCTCATCGCGTCCCTCGAGGGCGCGCTGATCTTCGGTGTGTTCCACGGCGACCTGCACGGCGGCAACCTCATCGTGCAACCCGACGGCCGGACGGCCCTCTTCGACTTCGGCATCACCGGCCGTCTCGACGAGCGGAAGCGGCTCGCGTTCCTCCGGCTCCTCGTGTTCGGCACCACAGGCGACGTCCGCGGTCAACTCGCGGCGCTGCGCGACCTCGGCGCCTTTCCTCCCGACGTCGACCTCGACGCGGTCATGGTCGACCTCGACCTCGACGGCCCGGTGAAGGACCCCGGGCAGATGTCCGCCGACGAGCTGGTGCGCGAGATGCGCGAGATCACCAAGAAGTTGCTCGGTTACGGCGCGCACGCGCCCAAGGAACTCATGCTCTTCGTGCGGAACATGATGTTCCTCAACAGCGCGACGGCGGTACTCGCGCCCGACCTCGACATGCTCCAGCAGATGATCTCGATCTACATGTACTTCGCGCAGACGCATGGCGAGCAGATCATGCGCGAGGTCGGCGTCGACGCGAAGTACGCGACGCCGGATCCCGACGCGTTGCGCGCCGCCTTCATGGTCGACCCGAGCGTGGAGACGCTCACGTTCCGGGACCTTCAGGAGCGGCGCGAGGACATCCGCCGGAAGGTGCAGGAGTCGCGCCGTCGCCCTCGCCGCCGCGGCAGCCGTCACGCGAGGTAACGAGATGCCAGAGCTGCCGCAGATGCAGGCGCTGGCCGAGCGCCTCCAGGAGGAGTTCGCCGGCGCGACGCTCACGGGCATCGAACCGCTCGGCTTCTCGGCGCTGAAGACCGTCACGCCACCCGCCGATTCACTCGTCGGTGCGACGCTGGAACGCATCGCTCGCTGCGCGAAGTACCTCATCCTCGACTTCGGCGAGCGCGGTCGGATCCTCGTGCACCTGTCACAGGCGGGGCGTCTCGACGTCGAGGAGCCGCCGAAGCGCACGCGCGCGAAGGGGTCGGTCGTGCGATTCCGCTTCTCCAACGGCAAGGCGGCGCTCGTCCGTGAGTACGGGACCGAGCGCAAGGCTGCGTGGTGGGTGCTCGCGCGCGGTGACGACGGCCCGCTCACGACCCTCGGTCCCGAGCCGGGCTCCGACGAGTTCGCCGCCCTCATCCTGCGCGGCACCGACCGTCGCCGCGTCCATACCCTGCTGCGCGACCAGCGCACCGTGGCCGGTGTCGGCCGCGGGTACGCCGACGACGCCCTGTGGCGCGCGCAGCTGTCTCCGTACGCTTCGCTCGCGTCGCTCGACGACGGTGAGCGAGCGCGCCTGCTCGACGCCGTCCGCGGCGTGCTCGTCGACGGGCTCGAGCTCGAACGCGGACGAACCGGTGGACTGTCGAAATCCAAGCTCGGCGAGCACTTCGAGGTGCACGCGCGCTACGGCACACCGTGCCCCCGCTGCGGTGACACCCTGCGACGCGTGAGTTACGAGAGTCACGAGGTCACCTACTGCCCGAAGTGCCAGACCGACGGCAAGGTTCTCGCCGACCGACGACTCTCGCGTCTCGTCAAGTAACGACCGGCGTCGCCTGTTTGGCGTCACACCCCGCTGAGCGACCCCGGTCGTCTGGGTTTACGACGCGAACCGGCTCCGGGCTCGTTGGTGCGCGACGAGGTGATCCGGTGCGGTGGAGGGCGAGCCGGCGTCGAAGGGTGGCTGGGGGTCGTACTCGATGGACAGCTGGATCTCTCGGGCGACGTCGTCGCCCGCAAGACGCGCCGCGAGCAGGAGCGCCATGTCGATGCCGGACGAGACGCCCGCGGCCGTGAAGATCTTGCCGCTCTCGACGACGCGTTCCGCGACCGGTATCGCGCCGAGGCGCTCCAGCTCGCCCAACGCGGTCCAGTGTGTCGTGGCCCGCACGCCGTCGAGGAGGCCCGCAGCCGCCAGCACCAACGCGCCGGTGCAGACCGACGTCGTGTAGTGCGACGTCTCGTGCGCGGTGCGCAACCACGCCGTGACCCGCTCGTCTTCGCGCATCGAGAGCTCGCCGACTCCGCCCGGCACGAGCACGACGTCCGGTGCACGGACCTCGTCGAGCCCGACCTCGGCGAGCATCGTGAGCGAACCCGCCTCGGTGCGTTTCAACCCCGGTTCGGCCGCGACGAAGCGCACCGCCATGCCGGGGATGCGGTGCAGCACCTCGTACGGCCCGACCGCGTCGAGCACCGTCACGTCGTCGAACAGCAGGATCGCCAACTCCACGCCCCGCACGCTACGGGAGACCCCGGCCCCTCCGGTCCCGGATTACCAGCCGCGCGTCCCGGGACCACCCTTGAACGGACCGACCACCGTCGAGGTGATCCAGCCGCCGTAGAAGCCGCCCGGCTGCGCGACGACGAGCTCGTCGTCGACGAAGCACGCGTCCATGCGGCCGGCGTAGAACGCGACGTAGCCCGCGATGACGGCAAAGGCGTCGCTCGGGTGGTCGTACCCCCACGCGCCCTCGTGCACTTCGCGGTCGCCGCCGCGCACCGTGAAGTAGTGCGCGCGGCCCTTCCACTCACAGAACGAGGCACCCTTGGCACGCTCGATCGCACCGTCGACGACGTCGTCCGGCGGGAAGTAGTAGCTGGGTGGATGACTCGTCTCGAGCACGCGGTACGCCCGTCGGGTGTCGGCGATCGTCTCGTCACCGAGCACCACCACGAGGTGCGCCGTGACCGCTTCGAGGCGAGGCGGGCGCGGGTAGTCCCACACGGATTCCTGACCCGGGCCGACTGGTTCGGGCTCGGGCCGCGTCGACAGCATCGCGGCTCAAACTAGGGCCGCGGCGCGTGCTCGACACTGGTCCACCCCTACGATGCGCGGTCGTGCTCGCGTCGATCCCGAGTCCCAACAGCGGGAACCTCGGCCCGTTCCACATGTACGGCGTGCTGCTCGCAGTCGGCGTGTTGGTCGCGGTCTGGATCGCCGAGCGGCGTTGGCGTCGCCGCGGGTATGGATCACCCGGGATCTCTGACGTCGCGTTCTGGGTCATCATCTGGGGAGTGGTCGGCGCTCGCCTGTACCACGTGATCACCGACTACCAGCGCTTCGAGGACGATCCGTTCCGCGCCGTCCAGATCTGGAAGGGCGGACTCTCGATCTGGGGTGCGGTGATCGGCGGCGCGCTCGCGGTCGTCGTGATCACCAAGCGGCGGCACATGCCCACGCTCGTGGTGATGGACTGCATGGCGCCGGGCATCCTCATGGCGCAAGCGATCGGACGGTGGGGGAACTGGTTCAACCAGGAGTTGTTCGGGAAACCGACCACGTTGCCCTGGGGCCTCGAGATCTCGCTCTCGCACCGTCCAGCCGGCTACGAGCAGTTCACGACGTTCCATCCGACCTTCCTCTACGAGTCGCTGTACTGCCTCGCGCTCGTCGGTGTGCTCCTGCTCGCGGAACGCAACGTTCGGTTGCGCCTAGGCCAGACGTTCGCGCTCTACGTGATCCTCTACACCTTCGGTCGCTTCTGGTTCGAGAACCTGCGCATCGATCCCGCCCACGAGCTCGGCCCGCTTCGGGTGAACGCGTGGGTGAGCGCGATCGTGTTCGTACTCGGCATCGTGTGGTTTGTGTGGCTCGGTCGTCACGAGCCCGCGCAACGGCGTCCCGGTGAGGCGCTCGTGGTCGACGGCGACGTCGCGAGCAGCGGTGCTCGAGTCGGAAACTAGGGTGTTGCGCCTGTGAACCGAGGAGCCGCTGTGACCGAGACGACGAGCCCTCTCCGGACCCGTACCGCGGCCCGTGCGGTCGACGCCTACAAGATCTACGGCGAGGGCGAAGCGGAGGTGCGCGCGCTCGACGGCGTTTCGGTGGAATTCGACACGGCGCGCATGACCGCGATCATGGGCCCCTCGGGATCCGGCAAGTCCACCCTCTTGCACTGTCTCGCAGGGCTCGACCGGCTCACGTCGGGTCAGATCTTCCTTGGTGACGACGAGCTCAGCCGCATGAGTGAGAAGCAGCTCACGCTGATCCGGCGCGACAAGATCGGCTTCGTGTTCCAGGCCTACAACCTCGTCCCGACGCTCAATGCGCTCGAGAACATCACGCTGCCGATGTCGCTCGCCCGCACGAAGCCCGACCCCGCGTGGCTCGACACGGTGGTGAAGACCGTTCGGCTCGGGGATCGGCTGACCCACCGTCCCGCCGAGCTCTCCGGTGGCCAGCAGCAACGCGTCGCGGTCGCGCGCGCGTTGCTCAACCGTCCCGAGATCGTCTTCGCCGATGAGCCCACGGGGAATCTCGATTCGCGCTCCGGTGCAGAGATCCTCACCTTCATGCGCCATGCGGTCGACGACCTGGGCCAGACCACAGTCGTCGTCACGCACGACCCGGTAAACGCCAGCTACTCCGACCGAGTCGTGTTCCTGGCCGACGGGAGGATCGTCGACGAGATGCAGGATCCCACCGCGGAGCGTGTGCTCGACCGCATGAAGAGCCTGGGCGACTGACTCCGCCGCACTCGGCGTGAGCACCCAGGCCGAGGATTGCACGTTCCGTGGCACGTAGCATCGCCGTCCATGACGTACGAGAACGTGCTCCTCGAAGTGAGTGACGGGATCGCCCACCTCACGCTGAACCGTCCCGAGGCGGCGAACGGGATCAACGAAGGCTTGGCTCGCGACCTCATGGCCGCGACCGTTGCGATCCGCGTCGACGAGCGCGTCCGCGTCGTGCTGCTCTCGGGTGCCGGTGCGCGATTCTGCGGTGGTGGTGACGTGAAGGCATTCGCGGCGGCCGGCGACGAACTCTCGGCCCAGATCCGCTCGTTCATCCCGCTGCTGCACACCGCGATCGCATCGCTCGTGCGCGGTGACGCACCGGTCGTCGCCGCGGTGCACGGCAGCGCCGCGGGCGCCGGGCTGGGACTCGTCGGTGCGTCCGACCTCGTCGTCGCGGGGGAGTCCACGAAGTTCGTGATGGCGTACACCGGTGTCGGCCTGACGCCGGACGGATCGTCGAGCTGGTTCCTGCCTCGGCTCGTGGGCGTGCGCCGCGCGCTGGAGTTGACGCTCACGAACCGCGCGCTGAGCGCCGCCGAGGCGCTCGACTGGGGATTGATCACGAGCGTGGTTCCGGACGACAACGTCCACACGGAGGCGGTTGCGCTCGCCGAGCGGCTCGCGAAGGGCCCGAGCACGGCGCAGGCGGCCGCGAAGCGGCTGGTTCACACCAGCCTGGAAGAGACGCTCGAGACGCACCTCGCGCGGGAAGCCGACGCGATCATCGAGGCGGCGGCCGGCGTCGAGTCGAGGGAAGGGCTGACGGCCTTCGTGGAGAAGCGCGCCCCGCGATACGGGTAGCTACTCGGGGTCGCCACGCTCCTCACGGAGCTTGGCGTCCTTCTCCTGCACATTCTCCGCGAGCTGCGCCTGGAACTCGACCATGCGCTCGCGCAACTTGTCGTCGTGCGTTCCGAGGATGCGGACGGCGAGGAGCGCAGCGTTGCGCGCCTTGTTCGTGCCCACGGTCGCCACGGGAATTCCGTTGGGCATCTGCACGATCGAGAGCAGTGAGTCGAGCCCCTCCAGCTCCGAGAGCACGACGGGGACGCCGACGACCGGCAGAGGCGTGAGCGACGCGGTCATGCCCGGGAGGTGCGCGGCGCCACCCGCGCCGGCGATGATCACGCGCAGCCCACGCGCGGCGGCGGTGCGCGCGTACTCGAACATTCGGTCCGGCGTGCGGTGCGCGGACACGATGTGCACCTCGGTCGCGACCTCGAACTCTCCCAGCGTGTCGATTGCGTCCTGCATCACGCGCAAGTCGGAGTCACTCCCCATGATCACGCCGACGAGTGGCGACGCCGCCATCACGCAATCTCGGCTTGGGCTCGCTCCGCCGCGAGGTCCGACTCGTACATCATGGTGATGAGCGCTTCGAATGACATCCGCGGCCTCCAGCCCAAACGGGACCGAGCCTTCGATGCATCGCCGATCAACAAGTCGACCTCGGCAGGACGCTCGAAGCGCGGGTCCTTCTGTACGTAGGGCGACCAGTCGTCGATGCCCGCAGCTCGGAACGCGACGTCGAGGCACTCACGAATGGTGTGGGTCTCCCCCGACGCGATGATGTAGTCGTCGGGTTCGTCCTGCTGCAGCATGAGCCACATCGCTTCGACGTAGTCGCCGGCGTAGCCCCAGTCACGGGCGGAGTCGAGGTTGCCGAGCGAGAGCGAGTCCTGCAGCCCGAGCTTGATGCGCGCCAGCGACGTGGTGATCTTGCGTTCGACGAACTCGATGCCGCGCTTCTCCGACCCGTGGTTGAAGAGGATGCCGGACGTCGCGTGCAAGCCGTACGACTCGCGGTAATTGACGGTCATGTGATGGCCGAAGACCTTTGCCACGCCGTATGGCGACCGCGGGTGAAAGGGCGTGAGCTCCGTCTGTGGTGACTCCCGGGCCTTGCCGAACATCTCCGACGACGACGCCTGATAGAAGCGGATGGGATTGCGCTCCGAGCCGCCGACGATGCGGACGGCTTCGAGCATCCTGAGAACGCCGAGGCCGGTGATCTCGGACGTGAGCTCTGCCTGCTTCCACGACAGCGGCACGAAGCTGATCGCGCCCAGGTTGTAGACCTCGTCGGGTTGGACCTGTTCCACCGCCGCGATCAGTGACGACAGATCGCGGAGGTCTCCGTCCACGAGCTCGAGCGAGGGCGTCTCGTCGATCACCATCTGGCCCTTCGGGTTGTTCTGCCCGCGCACGAGGCCGAAGACCTGATAGCCCTTTGCGGCGAGGAACGGGGCGAGGAATCGGCCGTCCTGCCCGGTGATCCCCGTGACGAGCGCTCGCTTCATGTCGGGAAGTTACTCCGGGGCGTCTGCGTCGACGCGGTCCCATGAAGGGTCCAACTGGTGCAGGAACTCGTCGCAACGGTCTTCCTCGTCGCGCTCACCGATCGCGGCAGCCGAACGGCGGAGGCCGTCGAGCGCCCGGAGAAACCCACGGTTGGATTCGTGACGCCAGCGCACGTAACCCGACCCTCGCCATCCCGACTGACGCAGACGATCGAGCCCGCGGTGGTATCCGACGCGGAAGTACGCGTATGCCTCGACGTCGTCGCGTGCCAACGCGCCGAGACGCGCCCAACCGTCGAGCAAGCGCGGCCAGCGCGCGACAACCTCGGACACGGCCGCGCGGCGCGCCGGCTCGGGCTGTGCGAGGGCGGCACGCAGCGCGTCGAGCGCGTCGTGCGGCTCGGGGTCGAGCACGGTCTCGGGAATGCCCCCGGTCGAGAAGTTCACCGGCAGATCGCTCGTCACGCTGCCGAGGGTACGCGCGGCTCGTTGGGGCGACCGCGGCCGCCGGTACGATCGTCGGGTGACCGACACCGTCGCCGACGTCGAAGCGCCGACCGCCGGCCCCGAACCCGACACCACCGACACGACGGACGCCGCGCACCCGGCGGACGAGGAGGGCGCTGCTCCCTCGCCGGATGGAGCGGGCGACGCCGAGAAGCCGAAGCCGCCGCCGGCCACGGTGTTGTTGCTCGTACGGCACGCGGTCACCGCCGAGACCGGTTCGATGCTCTCCGGTCGCAAACCCGGGATCGATCTCTCCGACCGGGGGCGCGAACAAGCAGAGGCCCTGGCCGAACGGCTCGCGGCGCTGCCGGTGGCCGCGGTCTACGCCAGCCCGATGGAGCGCACCATGCAGACGGCCGTTCCCGTCGCGGCTCGCCACGTTCTCGACGTCCGCCCGCTACCGGGCGTCCTCGAAGCCGACTACGGCGAGTGGACGGGCGGCAAGCTCGGCGACCTGGCGAAGGAGGACCTCTGGCGTACCGTGCAGCACGCACCGTCACGTACTCGTTTCCCGGATGGCGAGTCGCTCGCGGAGATGCAGGTGCGCATGGTGGAGGCGCTCGAAACTGTCGTCGCCGAGCACCGCGGCGACATGGTCGTCGTCGTGTCACACGCCGACCCGATCAAGTCGGCGATCGCGCACTACACGGGCGCGCATCTCGACCACTTCCAGAGGATCGTCGTCTCACCCGCGTCGGTCACGGTGTTCCAGTTGTCCACCTACGGCGTCGCGATGGTGAAGTGCAACGACACCGGTTCGCTCGAGGACCTGATACCGCGGCCAGCGGACCAGCAGGCTCCCGACGAGTCGCCCGCCGATGCATCCGCCGCGAGCGACGTCTGCGACGCCGGCACCACGGCAGTGGGGGGAGAAGGGAGAGACGCGTGATGGGCGACGTCATCGAGCTCGACGACATCGACGCTCTCGGCACTGGCGCGATCGGCGAACCGGGACAGCGGGCGTTCTACATCCAGGCGCGCACCGAGAACGCCCAGCTGACCGTGCTCGTCGAGAAAGAGCAGGTCGCGCTGTTGGCGACGGAGGCCGTCGCGTTCCTCGATCGCCTGGCCGGCGACTTCCCGGAGATACCGGTGGCGGTGCCCGAATCAGAAGCGCAGCTGCACGAGCCGACGGTGCCGCTGTTCCGGGCGCGGCTCATCGGCCTCGGCTTCGATCCCGAGCGCGAGCTCGTGCTGCTCGAGCTGCGGGAGCGGGCCGAGGACGACGACGAGGCCGAGGAGCCCGACCGTCAATACGACTCGCCCGCAGCCGACGACGAGGACGCCGGCTACGTCGCCCGCATCTACGCAACGCGGGCACAGGTGCGGGCGATGGCGGCGCGCGGCGCCGAAGCCGTCGCCCGCGGGCGTCCGCCGTGCCCGCTCTGTGACATGCCGATGGATCCCGCCGGGCACCGGTGTCCGCGCTGGAACTGACTCCGGACGAGCTCGCGGCGGCGCTTGCTGAGGCGGAGCTCGACGTCGTCGGCCGCATGCGCTACGCGTCGAACGCGACCTTCCTCGTGCACGCGCGTGTCAACGGCAGAGAGCTGCCGGCGGTCTACAAGCCGCGACGTGGCGAGCGGCCGCTCTGGGACTTTCCGCCGGGGACGCTGTGCAACCGCGAGGTGGCGGCATACGAGCTGTCGCGGGGCCTCGGGTGGAGCGTCGTACCGGTCACCATCCTGCGCGACGGACCGCTCGGTGAGGGCGCCGTGCAGCAATTCGTCGAACACGATCCCGACGAGCACTACTTCACGTTGCTCGACGGGCGCGAAGACCGGTTCCGGCAGTTCGCCGTGTTCGACGTGCTCGCGAACAACACCGATCGCAAGGGTGGGCACTGCCTGCGCGACGAAGCGAACGACATGATCGTCGGCATCGACCACGGACTGACGTTTCATCCGGCCTGGAAACTCCGCACGGTGATCTGGGACTTCGCGGGACAGCGCGTCCCCGACGCCGACGTCGACGACGTGTGCCGCGCGCTCGCGGAGCTCGACAGCGGCGTCCTCGGCCGGCGGCTCGCCGACCACCTCACTGCCGTCGAGATCGAGGCCGTCGCGTACCGCGGCAAGGCGCTGCTCGAGGAGGGCTTCCCCTACCCCGACCACGGCTACCGCTCCACTCCCTGGCCCCTCGTCTGACCTGCCCTCCCTTCCCTTTCTGTTTTGGCGTCAAGCACTGGTGCATAGCGACGGTTCTTGACGCCAAAACGATGAGTGTCGTAGCCCTTTGGTTCCCTTTCGGCGATGAGAACGGGTTTCGACTGTACGGTGGGAGAGTTCGCAGCCGCGCATCATGGGCTGGTGTCGCTCCGGGAGCTTCGCGACCTCGACGTCGGCTACGAACAGATCCGTCGGCGCGTCAACTCGGGGCGCTGGCACAGGCTTTACGACGGCGTATACCGGCTGGCGGGCGCGCCCACGACATGGAAGAGCGAGCTCCTCGCAGCATGTTGGGCAGGCGGCGCGAGCGCGGTCGCCTCGCACGGCTCTGCTGCCGCGCTTCTTGACCTACCCGGGGGCAGAACGGACACAGCGGAGATCACGTGCCCTCGCTGGCGACGAGGGCAGGAAGTCGGACCCCTCGTGCACGAGAGCAAGGCGATTGATCCGACGGACTGCCAGGCGGTGGACAACATTCCTGTCACATCCGCGGAGCTCACGCTGCTCATGCTCGGTGCGGTGTGCTCGCCGCTGGTCGTCGAAATGGCGCTCGATGTAGCGCTGCGCCGAGAGCTCGTCACCTACGAGTCGACGAGGGCTCTCCTGAAGCGGCGGGCACGCCGCGGACGCAATGGCGCGGGAGTTCTGCGCAAGATCCTCGACGAGCGCGCCCCCGAGCGCCCCGTCCCGGAGAGTCCTATGGAGACGCGCTTGCTCTGGTTGCTCCGCCAACTCGGGTTTCCACCTCCGATACCGCAGTACGAGGTGTGGTACCAGGGCGAGTTCATCGGCCGACTCGACGCCGCGTACCCGCAGCGACGTGTCGGGCTCGAGCTCCAGAGCTATGAGCACCACGCGGGCAAGCTGGCGCTCGAGCGCGACAACGCCCGACGTCGCAAGTTCAAGAGCATCGGTTGGGAGATCGTCGAAGTGACTGCCGCCGACCTTCGCAACCGCGGACGGCTGCTCGCGCCGACCGTGCGGATCGCGCTGCAGCGTGCTTCCTAGGTTGCTCTGGCGTTACAGACCGGCGTATCTCGACGGTCTCTGACGCCAAAACATGACGGTCGAAGAAGAGTCAGCGGCGCTCGTAGATTGCGACGTGGTCGATCGTGCGGACGTAGCGGTATTCCTGTTTCAGGATCCTGGCGAGCTCCGGGAAGTTGGCGATCGTCTGAGTGCTGCGCAGCTTCTCGGGTGACGTGTCGAGCAGGTACCGCGGCGGTGCGGTGTTGAAGTCGTCGTAGAAGTACCGCCAGTTCTGTGCGGTGCTGGCGTCGGTGTCGACGTCGTCTGCGGGACGTCCCGGGTGATTGCCGGTCAGGAACGTCGGCGTCGTCAGGAAACGCGTGGCCGGGAGTCGATTGGATGCCCAGTAGATCTCGGGCTCACTTCCCCAGACCAGGATTCTGTCGTCGGGGTGCGTGTTGGCGGCGACGAATCGACTCACCGATTCGTACTGGGGCTCCGGGCCGAACGGATGCATGAAGTATCCGGCTGCCGAGTAGGCGACTGCGAATGTCGCCGCCAGCGCGATCGTCACTTTCACCGCCCGCTGCGAGCCGCGCGCGAGCGCGCCCGCCGAAAGAAGAGCGAGCGGCGGCAGCAGCTGCATGTAGTAGTGACCGAAGAACCGCAGGCCGATCGCGACCGACAACGCTGCTGACAGGAGCCAGATCCACAAGTCGGTGTCGCGTTCGCCGTCGCGCGCAGGGACGCGGCGGTCGTGCCACGCCCGCGGCAACCTCCACAAGATCGGCAGGTTGCACGCCGCCCAGCTGAGCGTCATCAACACGAACGTGGCGATGACCGCGACCGACGCGCTGTTCACGCCGAGGTACGAGCCGTTACCGAGGACCGCCCAGTAGAGGAGCTGGCTCGGGCCGACGGCCAGGGCGACCGCCGCGATCGGCGCGCTGAACCCGACCGCGGCTTCGCCCACGCCGCGCTTGCCCCGACGGCGGGCCAACAGGTACACGACCGGGAACAAGGTCACGGCGCCCGTCTGCTTCGCGAGCGTCGACAGAGCTACTGCGACTCCCGCGGCCACGCCCCGTCCGCGCCGCGCGAAGAGAATCGCGGCTGTCATCGACGGCAGCATGAACACTTCGAAGTTCGCGGCCTGACCGTCCTGTGGTGCGAAGGCGACCATGGCCAGCACGAACAGCACACCGGCGATCCATCCCGCACGCGCGCCATATCGACGGCGCGCTTCGACGGCGAGCAGCAGCGCGGTGAGCGCGACTGCGAGCATTGCGACCACGCGTACCGACCACAACGCCGATGTGTCGAAGAACGCGAATGTCGCCGCGTACACATACGGGACCAGCGGCGGCTTGCGGTCGGTCGCGTCTTCGTAGAGGTCCCCGCCCCGTTCGATCACGTGTGCCTGCGTCGCGACGAACGTCTCGTCGGAGTTGAACACAGGCACGAAGAATGCAGGTAGGCGGAGCGCGAATGTGATCGCGAGCAACACCAGGAACATCCGCTTCAGTTCGCGCCGCGCTACGACCTCCGGGCGCGCCTCGACCGGGGCTTCGAATGTCGTCACTGCCGCCATAGCCAGGCGCTCATTCTGCCCGCTGGCGGGTCGAGAGATCCGTTCAGACTGGCTCGAGCTCGTCGGCGTGATAGCGGTCGCGGCACAGGGAGCGCTGGAGCTTTCCCGACGAAGTCTTCGGCAACGTCCCGGGCCGCACGAGCACTACGTCGACGGGAGGAACGCCTACGGCGTCACACACGGTGGTCGCGACCGCGTCGCGAACTGGTCCGATGTTGTCGTCAGCGCGCGTTTCCGCCACTACGACGATGGCCTCGCGGCC
Organism: Actinomycetota bacterium; assembly: GCA_046727575.1. Lineage (GTDB taxonomy): Bacteria > Actinomycetota > Acidimicrobiia > IMCC26256 > DASPTH01 > DASPTH01. The sequence goes on along the minus strand of JBKPCV010000191.1, from coordinate 13,743 downwards.
TCGACGACGATCGCTGCCGAACGCGATCACGTTGCCCGTGCGTACCCCGTCGACCGAACCCGCGGCACGCTCAATGTCCTCCGGGAACACGTTGCGTCCGCCCACGATGATCAAGTCCTTCATGCGCCCGCACACGACGAGCCTTCCGTCGACGAGGTAACCGAGGTCGCCGGTGCGGAGCCAACTATCACGGAACGCGGCGTCCGTCGCGGCCGGGTTGCCGTAGTACCCGGGTGTCACGGATGGACCGCGCAGCTCGAGCTCCCCGACTTCACGGTCGCCGAGCCGTTTGCCGGTTTCGGGGTCGCGGACGCGCAGCTCGACTCCCTGCAGCGGCCGTCCGAGCACCGCGAGTCGGCGCGAGGCCGCCGTGCCTCCCGACGCCGGCGCGGCATAGCGCTCGTTCTCGAGCGCGCTGCGGTCGACGGTGTCGACCTCCATCCCCACGTCCACTTCAGGGAACGTGACCGCGAGCGTGGCTTCGGCCATCCCGAACACGGGGAACGCCGCGCGGGCATCGAGCCCGTGCGGTGCACCGGCCGCGCAGAACGCCTCGACGGCCGAGGGATCCACCGGCTCGGCTCCGTTGAGCGCCAGCCGCCACGACGACAGGTCGAGGCCGGTAGACCGTCGCAAGGCGCGCGCCGCGAGCGCGTACGAGAAGTTGGGGCCTGCCGTGATCGTGCCGCGATACTCGGAGATCCACTCCAGCCAGACGGCCGGTGCAGCGAGAAAGTCGGTCGGCGCGCCGAGCACGAGCTCGAATCCGGTGAGCATCGGCGTCATCAGCAAGCCGATCAGCCCCATGTCGTGGTACAGCGGGAGCCACGACACCGCACGGTCGGCAGCCGAGATGCCCAAACCGGCGGCGATCGCGTCGACGTTGTCGAGGATGCACCGGTCGGGGAGCATCACTCCCTTCGGTTCCGCGGTCGACCCACTCGTGAACTGGAGGATCGCGAGTCGGTCCGGATCGTCGGGCGGGGTCGCGAAGCGATCGACCGGTCGTTGGCTGGCCGCGCGCGCGAGAACGTCGAGTGCGACCACTTCGACGCGCGCTGATGGCGGATCGAAGAACGGCGTGAGCTCGGGATCACACACCACGATCTCGACGTCCGCCTGCGCGATCCGTTGCCGCGTGTCTTCCACGAACGCGTCGATGGAGCCGAGTCGCATGGGCAGGGGCAGCGCGACGACTGTTCCTCCCGCGAGCCACGTCGACTGCAGCGCCGTGACCATCGGACGCGACGTGCGACCGATGGCTGCGACGTGTGTTCCGGGGCCCACGCCGCGAGCTTGGAGCACCGCCGCTGCTGCACGTGCGTCGTCGTACAGCCGCGCCCACTCCACACGGTCTACGCGCTGATCGTCGGCTGCGCTGCCGACGAAGGTGATCGTCCCCCGACCGTCTGCCGCGGCTTCCAGGCGCGCGCGGAGCGACAGCATGAGTTGTTCGACTCCGGCGCCCCGCGGCGGGTTACTACTCCGCTGGTGGCCACGGAGCATGGCAGCGCTCCGATCCCGGCGCCGGTGTTACGCGGAGTTGCCCCAGTCGTCCCAGTACGTGATCTCCTCGACCGGTCCCCGCTTCGCCGGCCTGAAGTCGGTGCCCACCGTGTAGGCGACCGGGAGCAGGGCGATCTGGTGACCGAGTCGTATGGGATCCCGAGCAGCTCGGCGGCTTCCTGCTCTCGCTGCAGGTGGAGCGTCGTCCACACCGAGCCGAGCCCGCGCGCGCGCAGTGCGAGCATGAAGCTCCAGGCCGCCTGCATGACCGAGCCGTAGAAGCTCACACCCGACAGGTTGTTCCCGGTGCCGGCGCGGCCCACGATGCACGGGATGACGTGCACCGGCACCCGATGCAGCACTTCGAGGAGGTACAGCGCGGACTTGTAGACCCGGATGGTCTGGGGATCGTCGGACATCTCGCCCCGCGCCCCCGCCTCCAGGTACGGCCGGCCCGTGCCTCCATAGAGCTCGGCCAGCCGGGCGCGCTTGGCGGGATCGGTCACGATCATCCACCGCCACGTCTGGCCGTTGCTCGCGGTGGGCGCTTGCACGGCGAGCCGCACACAGTCGAGGACCACGTCGCGGGGAACCGGTCGGTCGAGGTCGAGCCGTCGGCGGACGGAACGCGTCGTCGACAGCAAGAGGTCGGCGTTCTCGATGTCTACGGGGGCAGCCATGGACGTGAGTCTGTCAAATGTCCCGGAGCGCCGCGGCGGTCGGGTCGCGGAAGAACTGCATGCGAGACAGCACCACGTCGGCTCCGTCGGCACGTGCCGCGGCGAGCAGGTCGTCGTCGACGTGCGGACCGAATGCCACGATCCGAGCGCCCGGCGTGGTGGCGCGCGCTGCGGCCACCAAGCCGCCGTGGCGCGCGAGGTCGATCACGATGACGTCCGCGGCGGCGCACGACGCGACATCGGAGCTGAACACGACGTCGGGAAGCGCGGTCGAGAGCCTGGAGCGGTCCATCAGGTCGCCGACCAGGGCAACCACGCGCGGCATCTAACTTGAGGTCTTTGCGGGTACGAGCCTCGGTCCTTCGATCGCGAACTCCGGCCAGCGCTTGCGAGACTTGATCGACAACTTGTGCATCAACGCGATCGCGTCGGGATCGTCGTCGCCGGGACGCGTCTCGATCCATCCGTCGTCGATCATCCCCGCCATGAGCTCACGCCCGACGTCGGTGCGCACGATCGTCAGTGTCCAGTCGTTGAACTTGCCGATCCCGCCGGTGGAGATGTCCGCGTGCTCGGCGGCGAAGTCGGGACACAGCTTGCAGCCCTCACGCGTCCAGGCGTGGCACTCCTTCAGCGGGACCTCGTGGTAGTCGCCGTTCTTCATCCAGATCTGCAGGACGCCCTTGATGTTCATCTTCTTCATCTCGGACTTCTTCAGCCCGTACTTCGCCTCGAGCAGCTCTTCGAAGAAGGCGTCGTCGAAGGTCTTGGAACACAACAACCCGATGTTGAGCGACAACCGCCGGGCCACTTTGCCGGCCTTCCGTTGCTTCATCACGGGAGGCACCGACGACTGGCAGCTCATGCCGACCAGCGCGATGCGCTCGGCCCCGGTCTCCACCGCCTCCGCGTACGCCAGGGTGTTCGCCGAGTACGTGTACCGGCTCCCCGCCGAGGCGAGGATCTCCTCACGCGTGCGCGCTACGCCTGGGATCGCCTTCCACGTGGACCCGTCACCCTCGAGGTAGCTCACGAGCGCGGCGTCGATGACGTCCTTCTCCAGCGCGTACATCAGGATCGCCGACACCAGTCCGCCGTCTTGACCAACGTCGGCGAGCACCGGATCGGTCGCGCGTGCGAGGAGGATGTCCTTGTAGACACCTGATGGCTCGGAGACATCGCGCGTGCGCCCGAACAGGAATTCGTCGACTTCGGGCTCCCACGCGCGGAAGCGGGGGCACGCGCGGGTGCACGACGTGCAACCCCGTTCGCCGTGACTGCAGTTGTCCGGCGCGTAGCCGTCCTCGAGCTGGAAGGGCCGGTAGATCCCTTCGTCGTCGCGATAGCCGAGCACGTCGTGCGGGCAGGCGATCACACAGCCCGCACAACCCGTGCAAAGACCCGAGGTGACGACCTCGGCGTACAGTTCCTTCCACTGCAACTTCTCGGGTGGCATACCTCAGGAGTTTCCCATAGCAATCCGCGGATGGCACAGTCCGGCGGGCCCCATTTGCGATCCCCGCCTCGCGACGCTTCGCTCTAGCCTGTTGCGATGCCGGAAACTCCCGATCCGTCCGATCTGGTGCCGCGGAGGGCCCAGGGTCTCCACCGCGGCTCGCCGCAGGAGTTGGACGCCCTCACGAGGCGTTCGCAGCGGTGAAGATCCACGAGAACCTCCGCGTCGGCACGAGCTATTCGTTCGAATTCTTCCCTCCGCGCACGGAGGAGATGGAAGCGATCCTGGCGCGTACCCTCCACGCCCTCGAGCCGCTCCGTCCGTCGTACGTGTCCGTCACCTACGGCGCCGGCGGTTCCACGCGGGAGCGGACGCATGGGCTCGTCTGCGACATCAACAGCAACACTTCGATGACGGCGATGGCTCATCTCACCTGCGCCGCGCACACTCGAGCCGAGCTCGAAGAGGTCGTGACGCGGTACCGAGATTCCGGCATCGAGAACATCCTTGCCCTCGGTGGCGACCCGCCGAAGGACCTCGATCTCCCGCCGGGCGAGCTCTCGTACGCGATCGAACTCGTCCGGCTCGTGCGCGAGATCGGCGACTTCTCGGTGGGAGTGGCCGCTCACCCCGAGCCCCACCCCCGGAGCCCGACGATCGAGTCGGACCGGCGGCACACCGCGGAGAAGGTGCGCGAGGCCGACTTCGCGATCACGCAGTTCTTCTTCGAAGCCGAGCACTACTTCGCGCTGGTCGAGAGCCTGCAGGCGCTCGGCGTCGACAAGCCGGTCATCGCGGGGATCATGCCTGTCACCAGTCTCAAATCGGTTTCCCGCATGGCCGAGCTCCAGGGCTCGGAGTTCCCGCGCTGGCTAGCCGCGAAGCTCGAAGCGTGCGGCGACGACCCGGCCGAGGTGCGGAAGGTGGGCGTCGAAGAGGCGACGAAGCTCTGCCAGAAGCTGCTCGAGGGCGGCGTTCCCGGGCTGCACTTCTACACACTCAACCGATCGAGCGCGACCCGCGAGATCTACCAACAACTCGGGCTGCCGCCCGCCGTTTGAGCGACACGACACTGGCGGAGGGAGTGGGATTTGAACCCACGGTGGCTTGCGCCACAATGGTTTTCGAGACCATCCGATTCGGCCGCTCTCGCATCCCTCCGCCGGGCATTGTACCGACGCGCTTCTTCGGCTCAGTCCGTCGTTGTGCGTTGGTCAGTCGTTGACGAGCTTGCGCACGACGGGTGCGACGATCGACGCGAGCTCGCGTTGTCCCCTCGGCGTGGGGTGGAACGGTGCCTCCGACTCGAAGCTCGAGGGGTCCGTGACCGTGTAGATCGACAAGCCGTACGCCCACGGATCGGGGGTACACCACGTGTGGCCGAAGTACGCGTCGGAGAGATCGGCGACCGCGACGCCGGGCAGGTCCAAGCCGGCGATCGTCGTTCTGATCACCGAGTTCGCTTCCTGGACGAGGCCGCTGAGGTAGGTCAGCTGGTCGGGTGACAGATAACTGCTGTCGGGACATTGTCGGCCGCGCGGTGGAAACGGGTCCGGATACGTGGTGAACACGACCTTCGGGACCAACGCCGGCTTGGCGGCGTTCCCGCGCGCACGGATCCACCGGGCCAGTTCGCGATAGTGATCGGCCAGGCGTCCGCTGTCGATGAACTGCGTGAACAGCGAGGTGATCGTGCTCCCGGGATTCGAAGCCGTGCACTGGAGGTCGGCCAGACTCACCGAATTCGCGTATTTGTTCAGGACGCAATCCTCCACGATCTTGACGAACCGGAGGTCGTCGGCACCGAACGTCACGAGCACGACGTCGGGCTTCGCGGCGTCGTAGGCGGCATTGAGCTTGCCGGTATCCCAGTTGCCGAACTGTGCTGGTCGGTACGTCGTGTTGCTGAGGAGCCCCATCTCGACCTGCGGCGTGGTGATCCCGTTCTCGAATGAGGCGCCGCTGCACGCGAACTGGGTGAACTTCGCGCTCAGACGCCGGGCCACCACGTTGCCGTAGGCGTCGGGCGAGTCGTGACACTTCGGATACGGACCGGGCCACGTGACGCCGAGATCACCACCGGTCCACTTCCGGGTGGTGGTGTCGTACCGATAGCCGTAGAGCGTCCCCTCGCCCGATGCGACCGAGTCGCCGAGCTGGACGATCGAGAGTCTTGGCGGTGCGCCCGCCGACGCGGGTACGGCCGTCGACGCGAAGGACGCGACCGACGCGATGGCCGAAAGCAGCATGAGCGTTGCGCCTGCCGCTGTGCGGGCTCGGTGCATCCGCGTGAGGCTAGATGGCCTACATGCGCCGTTCCGCGAAGAACGTGCGGAGCAGCGCTGCCGACTGGTCAGCCATCAGACCGCCCCGCACGACGAACTGGTGATTGAGCCTGGGGTCGGCGCCGAGGTCGTACAGGCTTCCGAGCGCGCCGGCCTTCGGGTCGCTTGCTCCGAAGACCACTTCACTGATGCGCGCCGCGACCGCGGCGCCCGCACACATCGGGCACGGCTCGAGCGTCACGACGAGCATGCATCCGTCGAGCCGCCACGTCCCGCGAGCGCGTGCCGCGTCGCGGAGTGCGAGGACCTCGGCGTGCGCCGTCGGGTCAGCGAGGTTCTCGCGTTCGTTGTGTCGACGAGCGAGGATGTCGCCGGTTTCGACGCGCGCTACGAGTGCGCCGACGGGCACGTCGCCATGTTCGAGCGCGGCAGCAGCCTCGTCGAGCGCGACTCCCATCAGCGCGTCGACGTCGACCGCCATCACGAGCGCGCGAGCGCATCTCGGAGGACCCGCTCCACGGTCTCGCGTTCGATCCCCTGCTCGGCGAAGCGGAACACTTCGTCGTAGTAGGACCGGAGGCGCGGGATCGACGCCTCGCGTGGCGGGAGCGGCGCGAAGCGCTCGTTCGTCGGCGCGTCGAGCCATGCTTGCACGACGGATCCAGGACTCACCTGTGTGGTGAACGATCGCAGCGCATCCGCTTTGCGGTCGATCTCCAGATTGGAGAACGCGCGGTCGATGACCTCGGGAAACAGCTCGGGATGGAGCCACCCGTACCCAGGCTGGCCGCGATCGTCCAACGCGTAGAGGGCATAGCAGGTCCAACCGAGACGACTGGCGCCGAGTGCGCTTCGTGTGAGCTGTCCCGCGACGTACAGACCGTCATGGTCGGGGTGACCAGCTTGGAATGCAGGCAGGTACACCGCATCACAGTCGAGGGTCGGCAGGAGCGTGGCGAGCGCGTCCGCAACCTCTCTGGCGCGGCACCACAGTTCCTGGTCGCGGGCATCCAATGTCACGAAGCGTTCGACGTGGCCATCGAGCACCCGGCACGCGTTGCGAGCTTCTTCCTCTCGCGCACTCCGTAACACCGCTGCATCGGCACCCTCCACACTCGGCGGGACGCCGGCCGTCACGTGGACGACGACCACCGCGTCGTGATCAGTCAGCACCGACGTGCACCCGAGCACTTCATCGTCTGGATGCGGCGCGAGGACCGCCACCCGGCTCATCCGATGCGGCGCGTCGGTCACAGCCTCACGCGTGGAGGCGCGCCGCGAGGCGGAGACCGAGGCCCGCGACATACTGCTCGAGCTCCGCAACCGAGCCGGTGCGTCGTGCCCGGTGCTCTGCGTGTACGAAGAACGGGCAGACGAGGTCGTCGACGATGCGACTGATGTCGGAATGGGGCGAACGCGTGCGCCGAACCGCGTCGGCGAGCTGGTCGCACCACATCTCCGCGACCACATCGTCGCTGGTGGCGCCGAGGACGAGCCAGCGCTGCAGCTCCGCCTCCGACGCCGCGTGGCGGATGATGACCTCGAGGTGATCGAGATCGACCCCGTCGTTCACCGGCCACTCCCAGCCGTCCCAGTACTGCTGGGGCCAGCTGACGTCGGGACGATCGACGCTCGGCATGCCGGCGAGCGCGCCGAGCAGCGCGGTGGCAACCTGCGTGACGATCCGCTCACTGTTGCCGCGCTTCGACGGATGGTGGGGCGCGGCGAGAGTGACCTGGCCGATCGGCAGTCCGCTGTGGAGCGCGGACAGCGTGACCATGATGTCAATGCCGAAGTCGTCCGGGAGCGCGTCGACGTCCAGCCGTTCGAGGAGCGACCGGTGCAGGAGCATGTGTCCGGCGATGGGCTGACGGACGCGCGCGCGGTGCGTCGCAAAAATCAGCGGGCATGCGAGATAGTTGGTGGTGTTGCCCTGACCGTGCGGACGCGACCAGAGCGGCAGCACAAGCGCGTGATTGTCGTGTGCCGCAGCCGCCATGACGCGAGCGAGGTTGCACGGGTCGTACGCCGAGAGATCTGCGTCGATCAGGAGGAGGTAATCGTCACCGTCGTCGAGCGCGCGATGTACCAGGAGCTTGACGTTGGCGCCCTTTCCGATGACGTCGTGCGGCGACTCGAGCACGAGCTGCGCGATGCGGCTTGGTCGCCTCGTGAAGCGCTCGAGGGTGTCGTCTTCGCTCGTCTGGTAGGCGAGCGCGAGTCGACACTGGTACGACGCGTCGAGCAGGGACGCGCCGAGTTCCACCCGAGCGGCGAGTTCCGCGATGCGCTCCGCTTCGTTCCGTGCCGGCACGCCGATCAGCAGACGACTCACTCTTCCTCCGCGACTCGTGCGCGACCGCTCGCCGCGGAGACAGAGCAATGACGTCCGTCGGGGGCGGTAACCTCGGGTCAGGTTAGTGCCGCCCGGGATCAGACCACCTCGGAGACCCGAGCGGACGCGTGTGGAGACGGCCGCGGACGGGGGATGCACGGTGCGACTGCGGATCCTGCGCCCGGGTGACTTGGGCCGTGCCGAATGCGATGCGTGGCGTGCTCTCCAACGCGCTGACGCGACCCTCGCCAGCCCGTTCCTCTCTCCCGAATTCGCGGTGGCCGTCGACGGCGCGCGCGACGACGCACGCGTCGCGGTCGTCGAGGACGCGGACCAGATCATCGGCTTCTTCGCGTTCTCGGCGACCGCGCAGGGAATCGGCGAGCCGATCGGAGCCACGATCTGTGACGCGCAAGCCTTTGTGTCGCACGAGGGATTCGTCTGGGATCCACCGTCGCTGGTACGCGACTCGGGCCTCTCGAGCTGGCACTTCGACCACATCGTCGCGACGCAGAAGCCGTTCGAGCCATTTCATCAGACGCTCCACCGGTCACCGATTGTCGATCTCTCGGAGGGTCACGACGCGTATCTGTCGCAGGTGCGTGCACATTCGAAGGATGTGCTCGCACAAGTTGCGCGCCGCCGTCGGAAGCTGGGACGAGAGGTTGGTGAGGTCACGACGCATTGGCAGACTGACGATGACGTGGTACTCGACACGCTGATCGCATGGAAGTCCGCGCAATACCGCGAGACGTCGACGTGGGATCGTTTCGATCAACCGTGGATCGTGGACGTCGTGCGCGCGCTCTGGCAGACGCGCGCCGAAGGACTCACCGGACTGCTGACAACCCTCCGCGCTGGTGACCGCCTGGTCGCGGTGCACTTCGGGCTGCTGGGGCGGAATCGTCTGTCGTGGTGGTTTCCCGCGTACGACCCGGACGTTGCGCACTACTCACCGGGCCTGATCCTGCTCCTGGACCTCATCGAACACGCGGCCGCGCGCGGCGTCGACTTGGTTGACCTCGGACGTGGCGAGCATCACTACAAGCTCCGCGTCGCGACCGGCTCCTACGAGGTCGCGGAAGGAGTTGTGCCGGCGGCCCCGTGACGGCGTGCCGTCAATCGGCGATCCCACTCCATGCGACGACCTGAGTAGGACGCACCCTGACGAGGAGCTCGCCCGGGACTGCGTTCCGCTGGCCGAACTCCTCGCCGCGTTCAGCTCCCATGTAGCGGGCACCGAGCGCCGTCGCCCATCGCAGCAACTCGTCCATGTTGTGTGAAATCTCGGCGGTTCCTTCGATCACGACGAAGGCGAACGGAGGCGTCTCGTCGTCCACGCACAGCGACACACGCGGGTCGCGATGCAGCGTCTGACCCTTCACGCTGTTCGCACCCGTCGTGAAGACCACGCCATCGCCGTCGAGCACGAACCATACGGGGGCGACGTGTGGCCGGCCGTCGGCCCGCACAGTCGCGACCTTCGCGGTTCGAGTGCCCTGGCTCAGGAACGCCACCGTCTCCCGAGGAGACATCTCATGAGCCATCAGGTTCCCTTCCAGTCCGCGACGCGCGCAGGTAGGCCGCGCCGCGTGGGGACAGCTCGTACCCGACTTCGAGACTGATCGTGAGCCCGAGATTCTTGAGCTTTCGGACGTCGATCTTGAAGGCGCGGGTGTCTCGGCCGAACGCATGGGCGAGGTCCGCGGCGCGGGTCCCGGGCCGTGCTGCGATCGCGTCGAGCGTCGCCCGGGTCCACAGACCGTGCGCGCTGCGCTCATCGAGCCCGTCGAGGCGGCGACCGATGTCCGTGATCTCGTCTGACGTGAGGTGGTCCGTCGCTGCAAGCTCCGCGCGCGGGTCGGGTTCGTCGACGCGGTGGAAGGTGATCCGCGTCACGGGCAGATCGGCATCACCGCGGAGGTCATCGACGAGGTCCGCCACCGCCGAGTAGCCGGCGGACCGGGCGTCGCGCGGGCGGATCGCGTTCGTCTCGACCGTCCCCACGCTGTCGACCTCGATGATGCCGCCCGGCGTGCGGTAGCGGTGACCCGCGACGACCTGCGGCCGCTTCCAGCGCCGAAACGTGACCGTGACCGACCCGTCAGCGATCAAGGGGCCGAAGCGAGCTTCCCAGAGCACGCCGAAGAGGCTACGGCGACACTGGTTAGCATTCGGCGTGGACGTCTCCGAGACGGAGCGCCTCGCCGTCGAGGACATCGAAGCTCCGGAGAGCCCGTACGACGCTCCGCAGACCGAGCCGTCGCGCCGGTCCGCCCGGCGCGTGTCCCGGGAGGCGCAGCGAGCCGCGCCGTCCCGAGCGCTCAGCGCGTGGTTCTGGGTTCCTGTCCTCACGATCGCGCTCCTGCTGGCCGCATACACCGGATTCCGGATGCCGAACCTGTGGTCGGCGACGCTGTACGCGGTCTCGCTGCAGGACGGCTTCCACCGACGGTTCCTCGTCGGGACGCTTGTCCACCCGCTGTCGGTGGCCTTGGACTACGACTACTACCTGTTCGCCACGGTCGCCTTCGTCATCCTCTTCTTGGTGCTCGCCGTGCTCGTGACCGCGGTACTGCGAGCGCGCCTCGTGAGTCAACGCTTCCTCGTGATTGCGTTCCTGTTGCTGCCGACCGGGGGCTTCCTGTTCCACGAGGTTGGCTACCTCGACCAACTGCTCTATCTCTTGCTGTTCGCTTCTCTGTGGTTGCTGCGGCGGTCGGTGTGGGCCATCGCACCGGTCCTGATGACTCTCGCGGTCCTGACACACGAGATCGCCATACTCACCGTGCTGCCCGTCTTCGGTTTTGCCGTGCTGCGCGAGTTGAACCCGCGCCGCGCGGTCGCTGCGCTCGCGCCCCCCGCGATCGCGTCGATCGTCGTCGCGTCGGTCGCGGCGATCGACGCCGGCGCGGTTCGTCGCTTTACGGCGACCATGCGAGTTGCGAACTTTCGGCCGCGAGCCGACGCCCTCGCGCTGTTCCAGCGCTCGCAATCGGAGAGCTGGGATCTCTACAAGCCAGTTGACGTGTTCCTGTTCCTCCTGCCGCTCGCAGTAGTGGGATTGGTTGCGTTCCTCCTGCTCTACTTCCTCGACGGCCGCCCGCAGCATGCGAGTCCGCTCTATCCAGTCCTCGCCTGTGGCGCGATCGCAGCGCCCGTCCTGCTCGCGTTCGCAGGGTGGGACGAATGGCGATGGGCGTTCCTGCTCGTCGCCAATTTCTTCATCGTGACGTGGATCTGGCTCGGCGATCGCCGGCGCGAGCTCAGTGCATTGCAGTGGGTCACGGTCGGGTTCGTGCTCCTCGTTGGCTTGCACTCGAGCCTTCGGTACTTCGACGGTTACGAGCCGCGGTCACTCCGACCGAGCGCCGTGCGCGAGCTGAACCAACAGATCGACGACGGCACGCTGTTCGAGATCCCCAGGCGTTAGAGGCCGCGCGGATAGGCGGCTACCTATCCGCTCGCCTTCTTAGCCGCGCCCGACCGGGCGGAAGCGATAGAGCGCCGGTCCCTCGCCGGTGTCGTGGAAGACCACCTCGACCGGCATTCCGACCTCGACCTCATCGACTTCGCACTCGACGATGTTCGTCAGCACGCGCGGGCCCTCCGCGAGCTCGACGTAGGCGACGACGTAGGGAGCAGAACGGTCGTACGGCGCCGCGCCGCGCCGAATGATTGTGAAGCTGTAGACGGAGCCGCGTCCGCTCGCTGGGAACCACGTGACGTCGAGGCTCCCGCACGCCGGGCAGTACGCGCGGGGATACCAGAACACGGTGTCGCAGCGATTGCACCGAGGGAGCAGCAGGGTCCCGTCCGCGGTGGCCGACCAGAACTGGGCGGTCTCGGGTGTCACCTCGGGGACAGGCGTCGGCAGAGCTTCGTTCATCGGCATACGACCGCGACCTTCATGCGTCCTCGCGTCCGAGCACCAGTGTGGCGCTCCCCATGCGCGTGGAGAGCGAGCCTCCCGTGCCGTGCGCGATCGCGAGGGCGCAGTCGGGCACCTGAACGGCCGGATGGGTCTCGCCACGAAGTTGACGTACTGCTTCGATGATCTTCGTCATGCCGCCCCGGTTGCCCGGGTGGTTGTTGCACAACCCACCACCATCGGTGTTGAAGGGGAGTCGGCCGTCGGGCGCGACGAGCGCGCCGTCGAGCACGAAGCTGCCCCCCTTGCCCTTCTCGCAGAAGCCGAGATCTTCGATGCACACCAAGACGGTGATCGTGAATGAGTCGTAGATCGACGCGTAGTCGATGTCGGGAGGCGCGATTCCGGCCTCGGCGAATGCACGCGCGCCCGACCACATCGCTCCGCTGTATGTGAGGTCGACGCGTCCGCAGTCAGTGTGCTTGACGGCTTCTCCGTGACCGAGCACCTTCACGCTCCGGCGCGCGAGGTCACGCGCGACCTCAGGCCGCGCGACGACGACGGCGCCGCCGCCGTCGGTGATCACACAACAGTCCAAACGGTGGAGGGGGTCGGCGATCATCGGCGAGTCGAGCACCTCGTCGACGGTTACCGGGTCCCGGAGCAACGCGTTGGGATTGTGCTGTGCGTGCAACGACGCCGCGACCTTGATCTCGGCCAGTTGCGCGCTCGCAGTCCCGAACTCGTACATGTGTCGACGGGCGGCGATCGCGTAGTTCGAGACCGGCCCCGTCAGTCCCCAGATGTTCTCGAACGCACCCTCGGGGAACGACCGACCGGGACGCCCGGCGAGGCCGCCGCGCGTCGCGATGCCGGCCAGGCTCACCAGCGCGATCGAGCACTTCTCCTCGGCGATCGCGGTGGCCGCGTGCCCGACGTGTGCGATGTACGACGAGCCGCCGATCTCGGTGGAGTCCACGTAACGCACGTGGAGGCCGAGGTAGTCGGCCATCGAGATCGGGCCGAACCCGACGCTCGAGTCGCAGAAGAAGCCGTCGACATCGGCCAGCGTCAGGCCGGCGTCGGCCAGCGCGCCGGTGATCACCTCGGCATGGATGCGCGGGACGGTGGAATCGGGAAGCCGCCGCGCCGGATGCTCGTACGCGCCGACGATGTGTGCCTTGCCGCGGATGGTCATGCGGCGCGCACGCTACCGCGGGCGGCCACGTCGACGTCGTGACACGAGGAGCGTCGAGAAGGCAGTATGCGCGGATCCGGTGTGGAGGGGACGAGGGGCTGATGAGCCTCAGCGACATCCCCGATGTTCGGTACGCGATGAGCTCGGTGACGTTCGAATCGCGTATGAGATCATCGGGTCCGGCGACGTCGATGTGGTGTTTGCGCTCGGCTTTCTCCCGAACCTGGAGATGTCTCGCGACACGTCTCTTACACGCGCACACGACCAGAACGCGACGATAGAAGACTCGAAACGCCTCGCTGGTTCGACGCGACACATCGGCACGTACCTGTCTCTTATACACATCTGACGCTGCCGACGACTCCACTAATGTGTAGTTCTCGGTGGTGGGCGGGGGGTTTAAAAGGGGGGG
>JBKPCV010000190.1:0-2863 GCA_046727575.1 Actinomycetota bacterium | reverse complement strand
CCGAACGAAGACGGTGAGCACGACGGCGTAGCCGGCCCACCGTTCAGCGCGTCGACTGACCGCGAAGAACGCGGTGCCGAGCGGTACCGCAGTCAGCGCGTGCCCGACGTCGTGGATCAAGTCCGCGAGGAGCGCAACCGACCCGGAGAGGACGAACACGACCGCCTGAAGTCCGGAGCCGAACGAGACATGTGCTAGTGGCGGGCGCGTCGTGCTCGGAGGTACGCGCCCGCGTGCACCGACGTGGACGGGCGCTCGGTGAGCGCCGTCGCCAGGGCGGTGAGATGCTCATCCGCGGTGTTACCGAGGACCTCGCGTGCCGCTTCCTCGTAGCTGACCATGTTCGGGTTGGGCCGGACCGTCAGGAAAGCGGCGACCTCCGGGCGCCGCGCCCGGGTCCTGCGACGGGATACTTCATAGGTGAGTTCGACGGACTCGAAGCCCGCGTTTACGAAATCCTGTACGAGCTCTCGTTCATCGAAGCCGGTCATGGCGCCCCCTGGGTCAGCCCCGCGGTGCCAGTGATCGAGGACTCGACTGCGGGCCGGCTCCAGGTCGGAGAGGTCAACATCGGCGAACGACTGATACTGACGGTTGATCGGCTCGAAGATCGATACTCGACCGCCGGGCCGCAGCACGCGATAGAACTCGGCCGCCGCGCGGGCCTTGTTCACGACATAGATCAGCACCGAGCGAGTAACCACCGCGTCCACGCATCGGTCCGGCAGCGGAAGCGCCACCGCGTCTGCCACCACCGCGTGGAGCGTCGCGCCCAATCGTGGCGCCCGTAGACACTCGGTCAGGGCATCCTGTGAAACGTCCATCGTGAGCACACTGCCCGACTCGCCTACGCGTCGGCATGCGTCGAGAGCCAAAAGACCAGTCCCCGCTCCCACATCGACCACGCGCATGCCCTTCCGAAGCCGGACCCCGGCCAGCACTCGATCCCGCACCCGTCCCAGCGTGGCGTCCATCGCTCGAACTTGGCGTTGATCGAGCCCGCGTCCGCGACCGCTGATCAGCCAGTCAGCCCATTGGTCAGGACGGCGCACGGACGCAGAATGCCCGACGCGCGTGCCCAAGACCAGCGGTCTCATCGCGACAGAACGTCAACCGCTCCCAGCGGCAGTTCGGTGGTAGGCCGCTTGTGTGATGCACGCGTGCGTGGTCGAGCGTGGTTTGACCGCGCTCCGAAACGCGTCTAGTGCGCGGGCGTGTACGAGATCGACGCCGTGGCCGTGAACGGACCGCCCTCGTCCACACCGCTGAACGTACAGGTGTCGACCCGACCGTTGTTCGGTCCCTTCTTGGCAAACGAGAAGGTCTGGCCGGCCTGGGTGAACTCGAACGCATACGGGATGCCCACTTGGTTGTTGCCGAGCACGTGCCCCGGCGTGAACGCCCCGTTGCCGTCACCACGATCTCCAGGGTCCCGAGCACATCGCACTGGACCGTGAAGAACTGCGCCTTCTTCATGTTCGCGGGATCGGCTCCCGCCGAGCCCGCTCCCAGACAAAGCTCGAGGTCCATGTCGAAGTGATCGAGGGTGACCGCGAAACGCGATCTCCTGTTCGGCGTGTTTGATCTGCTGCGTACTTACGTCGCGACACTGCGACGGGCGCGCGATCGAGGCGCTCGTCCGCAAGGGCGGCGATCCGAACGCGGCGTGTTCTTCGCGGCGTAGCGTGGACGGACCGTCAGCGCTCGTCCCCTGCTCGGAATACTTCGCTCGAACCGGCCTTTGAGATCCCGCGACTGAGGATGTATGAGAGCAGCACTGCGGTCGCAAAGCCCATACCCCACCTCACACCGAGCGCGTCGGATGTGTACGCGAGGATGCCGAGCGCGATCACGCCGATGAGCGTGAGCCAGAACTCGCTGGTGATGAAGCCGGGGCGGGCTTCGGTGCTGATGAAGATGCCTCGTTCCCGACGGCCCGACGGCCGATTGAGGTATTCGTCGGGGCGACCGCGGTATGGCTCTTCCGGCCGGGAAACGCCGCCCTCGGTTCCGCTGGAAGTCGTCATAACTGTCCTCCCTGGATGTCACGGGGAAACGCCTGACATGGGATGCCCACCGGGGCGATGTCTTTATCACACGCGGTCGTTCTCGTCGAGCGCTCTCGAGGTCGACAGTCGACCTCGGCGCTCACTCTCCGACTCGGCGACGATTCTTCGGACGCTGTCGGACGTTGAGCGACGAGCGGCCTTGAACCAGGGTGCCCAAGAAGCACTCGTGACGGTCACCTAGTCGACTACTAGCGAGATGCCGCCGCTCATCGTCGTGGTGGGTCGGGGGCTCGACGCCAGGCGGCGACAAGCTCTCGGTGCTCCTGCGGCCCACGGAACCGTTGATTGCGCGTGACACGAAGCTTCAGTCGACACCGATGCGTTCTCGCGCCGCGCTGTGGTCCGGTGCCGCCGCGGCTGCAGCATCCATCAGGTATTTGGGTGGTCGCGGCAGGTTCGGCTGCGGTACGCCGTGTCGCGATCGTGTTCGGCATTCTGGCCGTGGTCGCGGTGGGCGGAGCGGCGACCGGTGTGGTGCTCACCCGCGGGAGCGGTTCCGTCGGCAAGGCCGTGCCTGTTGTGCCGTCGTCGAGGGTGACCATTCCTACCACGACCTCCGTAACGACAACCACGACGACGGCGACACTGCCGCTGCTGGCGACGCCGCCGCCGAGTCCGTCGGGAATCGTGCAACCGATCGAGGCGCGCCTTCGTGCCCGCCTCCTGAAGGAGTCGGCCCGGGCGCGACCGGCCTGTACGTGGTCGTCTACCTGCAGCGGCTGGCTGATCTCCAGTTCGATCCGGGTCCCGTCGACGGTATCTACGGCCCGGCGACGGTGTGTGCGGTGCAGACC
>JBKPCV010000189.1:0-21946 GCA_046727575.1 Actinomycetota bacterium | reverse complement strand
GGTGAGTGCGCTGTCGCGCGCGATCGGCACCTTCACTGTCCAGCCCTCGGGCTCGCGGTAGCGGAGGCTCCCCCCCGAGCGCGCCAACCGGAAGTCGTCGGTGTCGTAGTAGGAGGCCTCGAGCCGCACCGTCTCCGACGGCTCGGCGCGCAGCCCAACCTGCACCCTAGTGACGTCGGGAACGCGAAAGAGCGGTCCCGGCGAGAACTTGAACTCGTACTCGCGTTGCTCAGTCACGTGAGGGAGTGTGTGCGCGCGCGACCGCGAGCTCCTCAAGGCGCCGCTGCGTCGATACGCCCCGTACGGTCGGCACCTTGGACCACTCGCCGTCCGGGCCCAGTTCCCACGAGAGCGTGTCGTCGGCGAGGTTGGCGTCGAGCACCTCAGCCAGCCGGGCCTTGAGCCGCGGGTCACCCACCGGCGTGAGGGCCTCGACCCGGCGATCGAGGTTGCGGGGCATGAGATCGGCCGATCCGATGAGGTACTCGGCCTCGATCGGATCTGCCCCGAACCGGTACACCCGCGAGTGCTCGAGGAACCGGCCGACGATCGATTGCACGCGGATGTTGTCGGACAGGCCGGGCACCTGTGGTCGCAGGCAACAGATCCCGCGCACGACGAGGTCGATCCGCGCACCGCGCTGCGACGCGGCGTAGAGCGCGTCGACCATGTCGGCGTCGACGAGCGCGTTCATCTTCATCGTGATGAGACCGTCGGCACCCTTGGCGGCTTCGTGTTCGATGCGATCGATGATGGCCTGCCGGAGGTGCGTGGGTGCGACGATCAGCTTCCGGTAGAAGGCCTGACGGCTGTACCCGGTGAGGTGGTTGAACAGGTCGGTGAGGTCGGCGCCCAGGTCGGGATCGGCCGACAGCAACCCGAGGTCTTCGTAGGCGGTCGCGGTCTTCGGGTTGTAGTTGCCCGTGCCGACGTGGCAGTAGCGGTGGATCCCGTCGGCCTCCTGGCGCACGACGAGCAGCACCTTGGCGTGCGTCTTGAGCCCGACGAGGCCGTACACCACGTGCACACCCGCTTCTTCGAGGACGCGTGCACGTTCTATGTTGGCCTGCTCGTCGAATCGGGCCGTGAGCTCCACCAGCGCCACCACTTGTTTGCCCCGCTCGGCCGCCTTGATCAGCGCTCGCACGAGCGCGCTCTCCGGACCGGCGGTGCGGTAGATGGTCTGCTTGATCGCGAGCACCGCCGGGTCACTGGCGGCCTGCTCCACGAACTGCTCCACCGACGTGGTGAACGAGTCGTACGGGTGGTGGACGAGCACGTCGCCCGCCGAGAGCAGTCGGAAGAAGTCGGGCGCACTCTCACCGGACGACAACGCGGCCTGTGTCTGCGGGAGCCAGACTTCGTCCTTGAGGTCGGGACGATCGAGGTCGATGAGGGCCCACAGCGCGACGAGGTCGAGCGGGCCTTCGATGCGTGTGACGTCGTCCTCGGACAGCTCGAGCTCCCGGCACAGCAGCTGGACGGTCTCCCGGTTCATCGTGCTGTGCACTTCGAGACGGACGACGCGCGCGAACCGGCTCCGACGACGCAGCACCGACTCGACCGCTTCGAGGAGGTCCTCCGCTTCGTCCTCGAGCTCGAAGTCGGTGTCGCGCGTGACGCGGAACGGGGAGTGGCGCAGGATCTCCATGCCCGGGAACAACGTGTCGAGCTTGGCGGCGATGAGCTGTTCGAGCAGCACGAAGCGTTCGCCGTCGGGCAGCTCGAGGAAGCGCGGGAGCAGGGGCGGCACCTTGACCCTGGCGAAGCGTTCCTCGTGCGTCGCGGGGTCGTGCACGGTAACGGCCAGGTTGAGCGACAGGTTGGAGATGTAGGGGAACGGGTGTGCAGGGTCGACCGCGAGGGGCGTGAGGACAGGGAAGATGCGCTCGGCGAAGAGCTCGTCGAGATACGCGCGGTCGTCGGCGCCGAGGTCCTCCCAGTCGGCGAAGACGACGCCGCGTTCTTCGAGGGCGGGGATGAGCTCCTTGACGAGAATGGTGCTCTGTCGCCGACAGAGCTCGGCCACCCGAACGCGAATCTCACGCAGCAGCTCGGCGAGATCGAGGCCGTCGGGACCGGTGGTGCGCAGCCCCGCCGCCAACTGCTCCATGAGTCCCGAGACGCGCACCTGGAAGAACTCGTCGAAGTGCTCGCTGACGATCGCGAGGAACTTGGCGCGTTCGAGGAGTGGGACCGTTGCGTCTTCGGCGACCGCGAGCACGCGTTCCACGAAGTCGAGGAACGACAGCTCGCGATTCAGATAGTGCACGCCGACGCCCGGTTCACGCAGTCCGGGATCCGCGCCCCGGGCGACGTCCGTGCTGACCATCGAACAACTGTACCGTTTGCTCCTGACGATTTTCCCGGCCGCGTCGCGGGCGTTCACTCTGCGTTTACGGCGGGCACGCCGCGGCAACCTCGGCCGGCATGCGAGAGTCACGGAGAGAGGTCGGGGGTATCGTAAGGGCGGCGATGAGCACTGATTCCCGCTTCGCCGCGCCCACGCCGTTCGCACGGCTCGTGTATGCGCACGCGGTGAGCGTCGCCGGGGACGCGTGCATCACGGTGTCGCTCGCAGGGTCGCTCTTCTTCCAGAACCCCACCGCGGCGGCCCGCGAGAAGGTCCTCCTCTATCTCGCGCTCACGATGGCGCCGTTCGCGATCGTGGCACCCGTCCTCGGCCCGGCGCTCGATCGCAGCCGAGGCGGCCGACGCCTGTTGGTGATCGGCGCGGCGGCCGGCCGGGCGCTCCTCTGTCTCGCGATGGCCCAGTACATCAGCAAACCCGCGCCCGAGGGGCTCCTCATCTATCCCCTGGCGTTCGGTGTGCTCGTGCTGGCCAAGGGCCACACGGTGGCGAAGAGCGCCCTGGTGCCGGCACTGGTCAAGGACCCGAGCGAGCTCGTCAACGCCAACTCGCGGCTCGCGCTGCTCAGCGTGGTCGCAGCCACTTTGGGTGCGTTGCCCGCGGCCGCGGTCCAGCACCTCTTCGGCGCCGACTGGTCGCTGCGCCTCGGAGCGGTCGTCTTCCTCACCGCCGCCGTCCTCGCGTTCAAGATCCCGAAGGCGCCGTCCCGCGCGCCCGACCAGGTCGCCGACGACGACCAGATTGTCGAGGAGGAGCTCCACCAGCCGAGCATCCAGCTCGCGGGCAGCGCGATGGCGGTGTTGCGCAGCAGCGTCGGTTTCCTCGCGTTCTTCACCGCCTTCGCGCTGAAGGACGACCTGTTCGGCTTGGGGGTCGCGCTGGTCGCCGGTGCTGTCGGCGGGTTCCTCGGCGTGGTCGTGGCGCCGCTCGTCCGCAAGTCGGTGTCAGAAGAGGTGATCGTCGCGACCTCGCTCGTCGTACCCGCGGTGCTCACCCTCTTCGGGGCGCTGCTCGGCGGGACGCTCGGCTTCATGCTGGCCGCGTTCGCGGTCGCGACCGGAGCGGCGGCCGGGCGGGTCGGGTTCGACAGTCTGCTGCAGCGCGACGGCCCGGACGCGGTGCGCGGTCGTTCGTTCGCGCGGTTCGAGACGCGCTTTCAGCTCGTCTGGGTCATTGGTGGCCTGTTCGGGTTGATTCCTGTCGGCGCGAAGTTCGGGCTGTTCGTGTTGTCCGTCGTGCTGCTCTGCGCCGCCGCTTCCTACGTCGGCGCGCTGCGTTCCGCTCGCCGCCGCGGGATGCGCACCAAGTTGATGCCCGACTCCGTCGACCGGGCCATCGCGCGCCAGCGCGACCGGGCCCTCGCGCGCGTCCGCAAGCGCTTCAGGAGAACCCACGAACCCACCTGATCTGCGAACCGGCGTCAGAAAAGCGCGTATAACCCCAATAACTGACGCAAGTTCGCAGGGGGCGTCACTGCTCCCAGCCGCTGCGCGCGCCGCGGGTCATGCCGTAGGGGCCCACGGGCCAGTTGAAGCAGTCGACCATCAACTGGTCGACCTGTTCCGGTGTGGCGACGCCCTCGTCGACGACGCGGTTCGCCTCCTTCCTCATCGCGGCGTAGACGCGGTTGGCGACGAAGCCCCACGAGCTCGTCGTGTCGTTGATGACGACGGGGTTCTTGCCGCACGCGGTCGCGACCTCGGTGACGGTGCCGACCGTCCTGTCGCTCGTGCTCTCTGTGCGGACGATCTCGGCGAGCCGCATGACCACAGGTGGCGACGCCCAGTGCCAGCCGATCACCAACTCGGGTCGCGAGGTCGCATCCGCGAGCTGCACGATCGGGAAGCCCGACGTGTTCGACGCGAGGATCGTGTCGGGCAGCGCGGCCGCGTCGAGGTCGCGGAACACCTTTTGTTTGAGCTCGAGGTTCTCGGGCACCGCTTCCAGCACCAGGTCGACACCCGCGGCCTCGTCGAACGACGACGTGAACGACAGTCGCGCCAGGGCGGCGTCGGCACTCTCGCGCGACAGCTTCCCGCGCTCGACGCCGCGCTCGAAGCCGTAGCGCCCCGTCGTGACGTGCTCGCGCGCGCGCTCGAGTGCGGCGGGATCGACGTCGTAACAGACGGTCTCGTACCCCGCGGTTGCGGTGACCTGCGCGATCCCGCTTCCCATCACTCCTGCGCCGATGACTCCGACTCGAATCATGGGCGCGGTTGTTACTCGGGTAGATCGATGCGCGCCAGCCAGAGGCCCGGCGCGGCGAGCTCGTTCGGGGTCGGGAGCATCGCCTCGCTCTCCCACAAGCGGTTGAGCCCGTCGGGTCCGGCGCGGTCGACCACACCCTGACAGAAGGCCTGTCCTCGTTCGTAGTGCTCGCGTTCGAGCTTGAGGCCGAGGAGCCCTTCGATGAAGCGCTCCGCCTCGCCCCGAACCACGCGGTGACGCAGCATCGCCTCGTGGAGGCGGTCGAAGGACGGGATGAGGCGCCGTCCGAGGCGTTCGGTCACAGTGTCGGCGTAGCCCTCCACGACCGACGTGAGGCGCTGCAGCTCCTCGCGTGGCACCACCTGCCGCGGCGACTGGAGCGCGCCGAGGATGCGCTCGGGGCTCGCGGTGATGGCCTCGAACGACGACGGATCGGTCGGGTCGATGGCGCCAAACTCGGCCTCGAACGCCGCGGGGTCGACCTCGTAGCTCGAGACGTAGTCGAGCGCGAGTCGCAGCAGCCGTGCGCGTACCCATGGCACCGAGCGCTCGGCTGCGTGCACGACCTCGTGCAGTGCGAGGTAGAACCGGAGGTCGTCGCGCGGGAGCTCCCACTCGGTCTCGAACCGGTCGACGTTCGGGACGACGAACATCAGGCTCGGTTCGTCGCCATCGGGCGGGCGGCCGGTCGGCAGCGGCAGGTCGTAGCGACCGAACGCGTGCTGCGCGAGGTAGCCGATCATGGAACCGGCCTGTACGCCGAGCAGCGCCGGCGCGACCATCCGGAGCATCTCGCCGATGGGCAAGCCCGCGGGAAGCCCGGGAAACGCGCTCGCGAGCTCGGCTTCGGCCTCGGGATCGTCGCCCGCGGTCTGCATCGCCTGACCGAGCGTCGTCGCGAGCGCCTCGAGCACGGGCCGGAGCGCGTCGAGGTGGAGTTCGACCCATCCCATCGGGCCGACGGTCCGGACCGGCGTGGCGAACGTCGCGTAGAGGCCGGTCTCGCCGACCACGAGCGTCTGCGCGGCGTGCACGAGCTCCTCGAACTGTTTGACGTCGCGCGGGTCGATTGCGGGCTCGGGCTTGCCTTCGAGCGCGACCCACTCTGCGGTTTGGCGCGCGACCTCCCAGTTCACCGGGCCCGTCGACGACAACATGCGCATGACCTGGTTCAGGTCGATCTGTGAGAAGTCGAACGTCGACGGGTCGAACTGGCCCGGTGCGCCCGCACCGAAGAGGAACGGGGGGAGATTGGGAGGAGTGGCGCCCTCGTTCTGGTCGTCGGTGTCGTCGCCGTCGGGATCCTCGGGTTGAGGATTGTCGGCCACGCGGTCAGTGTATGGACGTGCCCGCGGTCGCTGTCACCGGTGCCTCGGGGCTGGTCGGGCAGCGGCTGCTCCCACTGCTGGCCGAGCATCCCGACGTGACGCGTGTCGTCGCGCTCGACGTGCGCGCCCCGGAGTGGCGGAGTCGCCGCGTCGAATTCCGACGCGTCGACATCGCGGGAACGGACCTGAAGCCGTTGCTGGAGGGGGTCGACGTCGTCATCCATCTCGCGGGTGTCGTCGATCCGATTCCCGACGAGACGCTGATGGCACGGGTCAACGTCGACGGGACGCGGCACGTGCTCGCCGCCGCGGCGGCGGTGGGTGCGCGCCGTGTCGTGCGCATCTCCACCGCGACGGTCTACGGCGCGTGGCCCAACAATCCCGTCCCGCTCACCGAGGACGCGCCGCTCCGGCCGAATTCGCACTTCTCGCCCGCGGTGCAGGGAGCCGAAGTCGAGCGCCTGATCGCGGAGTGGCGTGAAGACCATCCGGGTGTCACCGTCACGACGTTGCGGTCCGCTCCGGTGGTGGGTCCGGGCGCCGAGCGCCTCCTGGCGCGCATCTTCCTGGGACGGCCCGCGCTACGCGTGCGGGGCGCGTCGCTCCCCGTGCAGGTCGTGCACGTCGACGACCTCGCTGCTGCGCTCTTGCTCGCGGCGACCCAGGATCTCCCCGGCGTCTTCAACGTCGCGGCAGACGGCTGGCTCGACCCCGACGCGGCGCGCGCGCTGCTCCCGCGCACGACACTGACGGTGCCCGCCGAAGCTCTCGCGCGCGCGTTGCGGGGCACGTGGGATCTCGGGTTGGGTGACATCCCGCCCGGCGTGGTGCCGTATCTCGTGCACCCCTGGGTCCTCGCGAACGACAAGCTCAAACGCGCGGGGTGGGCGCCGACGCGCACCAACGAAGCGGCAGTCTCCGAAGCGCTCGCCGCGCTCCCGCCTCGCCGCCGGTATCGGGCGCGCGTCGTCGGTGGGACCGTGGCGGTGGTCGCCGTGGTCGCCGTCGTGAGGTCGCGCCGCCGACGGAAGTCCTCTGGCGCGGCAGCGCCGACGCTCGGCTCTGGTTAGCCCGCGTTCAACGCGCGGAGTCGACGCGGTCCAAGTGGTCGCGGCGCCACTCGGTCCACTCGTCGGTGAAGTAGCGCACGCGCGTCTTCTTGTACTCCTTGATCGACCACAGCAGCGCGTACTCGTCGATCCCCGTCTCGTCGCGGATCGCCGCGATCGTGGTCTCACAGTCCTTGCCGTTCTTCCCGTGGACCATGGTGAAGATCGAGTACGGCCAATCGTCGTAGGTCGGCCGGCGGTAGCAATGGCTGACGAGCGCGAATCCGGCCATGCGAGGCCCGATCTCGTCGAGCCGCTCTTCGGGAACCGCCCAGACCCCCATCGCATTGGCCTTGAAACCGGCGGTGCGGTGGTTCATGACCGCCGCGAACCGCCGCATCAACTTGCGTTCCTTGAACGTGCGCAGGAGGTCGAGCACCGCGCCTTCGTCGGCGCCGATCATGTCGCCGTAGGCGGCGAACGGCCGCTCGACGAGCGGCAAGTCGTCTTGCACGACACGGATCGCGGCGACCTCGAGGTCGGACAGCTCCGGCGCGTCCATCTGCTCGCGCCGCTCGGGACGCTCGTTCTCGAGGACGTCGGCCTTGGCGTCGGCCGCGGTTTTGCCGGTCATGTCGAGCTTGACGCCGATCTTGTAGAGCTTGAGCGTCGGCAGACGGCGGGTGACGAGCGCGCCCGACTCGCGGTGCAGCGCGTCGACGTGCTCCGCGAGCGAGTCGCCGGGAGGTACCGCGACCGTGTACCAGAGGTTGTACGCGTGGTTGCGTTTGTAGTTGTGGCTGACGCCGGGATGCGCCGAGATGACGTCGGCGGCCTCGTCGACCCGGTGGGGCTCGACCTTCGCCGCGACCAGCGCGGAGCCATAGCCGAGGGCGCGGGTGTCGAAAATCGCCGACAGCTGTCGGAGGACGCCGAGCTCCTTGACGCGCGCGACGCGTGCTCGCACGTGCGCTTCGTCCATGCCGAGTCGCTCGCCGAGCGCGGCGTAGGGACGCGGCTCGAGTGGAAAGTCCCACTGGACTGCGTTGAGCAGCTCGCGGTCAGGTTCCTCCAGGCGGTCCTCGCGCGGTGATGCAGCGACGGTCATACCTTCATCGTCGCGCGGGGCGGACGAAACTCGGCAATTCAGCCCCCTGATCCGTTGGTGTCGTTCGTGTCGTCGGCCTCAGCGGGGGCAGCAGGTTGATCGGAGCCGACGGTCACCGTCGCAGTCTGTGTGGCATGGCCGCGGCGGAAGTCGAGCGACAGCGAGTCGCCGGGCTTGCGGCCGCGCCACGAGGCGATGAACGCCCCGTAACTCGTGACCGGCGCGCCTCCGGCGCGTATCACGACGTCACCGACCGCGAGCTTGGCGTCCGCCGCCGGGCTGCCCGGCACCACCGCGACGATCTTGGCGCCGACTGGGTCCTGGGAGTCCTCGGCCTGCGCGCCCAGCCAGCCGTGGATCGCCTTGCCCGTGGACGCGAGCTGGCGGCGCACGTCGTCGGCGGTGGCGATCGGCACTGCCAGGCCGGCGTCGGGCACGCCCGGAGGGCTCGTGAGGATCCCGATCAGCTCCCCGTCGGAGTTGAAGAGGCCCCCGCCGGACGTCTCGGGCGCGGTGAGGAGCCCGGTGCGGAGCAAACCCCACATCATCGTGCCGGTGCCGGTCATCGACAGCTGGTCGTCTTGGGAGATGATGTTGATGCCCAGCCAACGCCCGCTCTTCGAGTTCGCGACGCCCACGATCGGCAGGCCGACTCTCGGGGCGTCCCGCGCGAGGGGCCGGAACGCGAGCGTGCCGGCCGAAACCTGGAGCAGCGCGAGGTCCGTGTCGGCGTCGGCGCCGACGACCTTCACGTCGAGGGTGCGCGCCGGATCGTCGCGGGTGACGATGTTCAGCGCGCTCGCGTTCACGATGAGGTGGGCGCTGGTCATCACCTGGTCGCTGTTGACCGCGACCCCCGACCCGAGCGTCGTCGTGTCGCCGGCCGTTGCCCGCACGGTCACGATCCCGGGGGAGACCTCGTCGTTCACCTCGGTCGCGGTGCGGTAGTTGACCGCCGAATTCGCGTTCGTGAAGACCGGCGGTGGGATCGACGCCCGGTTGCGCTCGCCCAGCGCCCCGAAGGCGACGAGCACGAGCAACGCGACCGCGGCGCCGACCACGGCCGAGAGGAGCCCGATGACCCATTCGCGCGGGTGCGCCTGCGACGGGGGCAGCGGGCTGGCGACGAAGGAGCGAAGCTCGCTCGGGTGCACCCATGGTCGGTCCATCGGGTTCGGGCGCGGCGCGCGCGGCGTCTCGTCGCGCTCCGAGGCGCTCTCCTCGCCCTCCGGGTCTGACACCGCGCGGAGTGTACCGACGGCCCTTTTGCGCTCAGGGTCGCCCCCGCGCGCCGGGTCGGGTGCCGGCGCGGGCGGGCGGCGTGACCCGCGCCCGCAGACCCCAAAGGGCGGTTTCACTACGATGACCAGCGTGCTGCCGCCTTCTTCCGGCGACTGGATCGCCGTGACCGCCGAGCGCCTGCCCGTGGAGGACGCGATCGCGTGGGCGACGACCGCGTCGGCGGGCGCGGTCGTGGTGTTCCTCGGCGTCGTGCGCGACAACTCGGAGGGACGCGAGGGCGTGCGCGGTATCACGTACGAGGCATACGAAGAGCACGCGATGCCGCGGCTCGCTGCGGTCGCCGTCGAAGCGCGCCGCCGCTGGTCGGTCGTCGAGCGCCTCGCGCTGTTGCACCGCATCGGCGATCTCCAGCTCTCCGAGCCGTCCGTGGTCGTGGTGGCGTCGTCGCCTCACCGGCCCGAGGCGTTCGACGCCGCGCGCTTCTGCATCGACACATTGAAGGAGACGGTGCCGATCTGGAAGCGCGAGCACTGGGAAGCGGGCTCCGACTGGGCGACAACGTCCCAGGCGGTGCGAACAGTCCGGCTCGGTGCCGGAACGGCCGAGTAGCCCGGTGTCTCGCGACCTCGCCATCGACCTCGGCACCGCGAACACGCTGGTGTACGCGCGGGGCCGCGGGATCATCCTCAACGAGCCCACCGTCATTGCCATGAACACCCGGACGCACGAGGTGCTCGCACTGGGCCACGACGCCTGGCAGATGATCGGGCGGACGCCCGGCTACATCGTGGCGGTTCGTCCGCTGCGTGGCGGTGCGATCACCGACTTCGAGATCACCCAGCGGCTGATCCGGATGCTCTTCCAGCGCGCCGGCATCTCACGCCTGCAGCGCGCCCGGGTGCTGATCTGCGTCCCGTCGGCGATCACGCACGTCGAGCAGCGCGCGGTGCTGGAGGCGGCCCGCCGCGCCGGCGCGGCGCAGACGTTCCTCATCGAGCAGCCGATGGCCGCCGCGATCGGCGCGTCGCTGCCCATCCACGAGCCGCTCGGCAACATGATCGTCGACATCGGCGGCGGCACGTGCGAGGTCGCCGTGATCAGCCTCGGCGGCATCGTCGCGCTCGAGGCGGTGCGCGTCGGATCATTCGACATCGACGCCGCGATCCAGAGCTACATCCGCCGCGAGTACGGCCTCGCGATCGGGGAACGCACCGCGGAAGAGGTGAAGCTGGCGATCGGCTCGGTGTTCCCCACCGCCGACGAGTACAAGGCGGAGGTGCGCGGGCGCGACCTCATGAGCGGCATGCCCAAGACGATCGTGCTCACGCCCGAGGAGATCCGCGACGCAATCGACGAGCCGATCCAGGCGATCCTCGGCGCCGTCAAGCAGGCGCTCGCGCGTACACCGCCCGAGCTCTCGCAGGACCTCCTCAACGAGGGTATCCACCTCGTCGGCGGCGGCGCGATGCTGCGCGGCTTCGACCTGCGCATCGCGCAGGAGTCGTCCGTGCCCGCGCAGCTCGTCGACCTCCCGCTCGAGACCGTCGTGCTCGGCGCCGGCCGATGCCTCGAGTCCTTCGACCGCCTGAAAGAAATGTTCATGTAGGACGCCGGCAGATCTTCCGGCTCGAAGGGGCTACGGCGCGGGCTCGCCCGGTTCTCCGGCTTCCGTCGCTACGAGGTCGCCGAGGGACTGGCGTCGGGAACGTCCGATGCCGACCAGGTCGTCGCTCGCAGCCGATACCCGAGTACCGATCGCTGCACGCCCTTCAAGGAGAGCTCACCCATCGCTTCGGCGTTGGCGGGGAGCCCGGTCGCCGCGACAACGGAGCCCGACAAGACGGCCTCGTCGGACTTTGCCTCGTTGCACAAGCGGGAAGCCACGTTCACGGTGTCGCCGAGAACGGTGTACTGCCGATGCACCCGGGTTCCCACGTGTGCAGCGACCACCGGGCCCGTGTGCACGCCGATGCCGTACCGCACTTGCGGAAGCCCGCGCTCTGCGAGTCTGCCGTTCAACACAGGACGCCTCTCGAGCATCTCGCACGCGCAGTCCATAGCCATGCGCACGTGCTCGGGCTGGGGAAGCGGGGCGCCGAACACGGCGAACACTTCGTCGCCGACGAACTGCAGCACTGTGCCGTCTCGGCGTTTGATGATCTCCGTCAAGACTTCGTAGTAGCAGTCGAGCAACTCGCGCACTTGCGGTGGTGCGAGCGTGGCGGCGATGGGCGTGAACCCGCGGAGATCACAGAAGATCACCGTGACGTCGAGCCGTTGACCGGCAGCCACCGCTTCAGCCGCGCCGGTATCGATCAGTTCTCGCGCCGCGGAGTCTGGAACGTATTCCGAGAACAGCTCTGCGACTCGACGCCGCTGCCGCCGTTCGATCAAGGTGTTGCCGAGTCCGGCGGTCACGAACGCAAGGACAATCGCCGCGGTCGGCACCGCGAGGTCCGAGACGACCCCATGACGGAACCGTGATCCGACGAAGAGCCAATACGCGCCGGCGACGAGGAGCGGCGCCACCCAACATGCCCACAGTGGCAGGAGCAAGACCGAGAACGCGACGACGAAGGCGACCACGATGACGGTGAGCACGGTCTCCGCCGTCGACGCGGGACGAAGGAACGCTCCCGTCACGAGCGTGTTGATTGCGTTCGCTTCGACGTACACCGGCGCGACATGGCGACTCGGTCCGACTGGGGCGGGAACCGACTTGGTCACTGATGCGTCATCGACGCCGACCACAACCGTTTTGCCCCGAAGACGGGACCCGGGGACC
This sequence comes from Actinomycetota bacterium, assembly GCA_046727575.1. Lineage (GTDB taxonomy): Bacteria > Actinomycetota > Acidimicrobiia > IMCC26256 > DASPTH01 > DASPTH01. The sequence continues at coordinate 9,855 of JBKPCV010000189.1, read as the reverse complement.
TGTCCCTCGATCAGATCCAGAGCCGGCACGACCTGCGCGCCACCGGGCAAGAGCGCGTCGACGTAGTGCACGCGCAGCCCGGCGTCGCCCTCGGTGGGAATCTGTCGACCGCCCACGACGACCGAGTGCGGGCCGGTCCTGATGTCGGCGCGGCGGCCGCTGGCGCGCAGCCATGCCACGAGCGCGGCCGACGGGAGTACGGCCGTGGTCCGGAAGCTCGGTCGTCCGCCGGCGGGTACCTCTGCGGCGAGCGCAATCGTGTGCGCGTCGCTGTCGGGGCCGGGGCCGGTGGCGTCGAGGCCCGTGGCCGCCGCCGCCTCGGCGGGTACCGAGCTCGCGACCGCGTCTCGCACCATCGGTAACGCTGAACCGGGACGCGGCCGTCCCACGCGCACGTTGGGAAGCGCCCAGACCACATGACCAGAGGCGCGGAACTGGAGCGCGAGGTAGTCGAGCAGGTACTGCTCGCTGAAGGCCGACCGGGCAGCCTCGACCGTGTCCGGCTCCGCCACGATGGTTCTGGCCTTCGCGTCGAGTAGTGCCCCCGTGATCGCGGTGAACGCGCCGGTTCCCTCAGAGGTCGCGAGCTTGACGAACGGATGGTCCCAAACGACCACGAGCACCTGTGGGGAGGCGCTTCCGCGCGGGAAGAGAACGTCGGTGGCCTCAATGCGGGCAGCGCGGGCGGAGCCCGACCCGACGATGGCCCACGCGAGCAAGCCGGCAACGCCCGCAATCCCCGTAGCCATCGCCGGAGCCCGCAGCAGCGCACGCCGACGCGCGGTGCGCGTCATCCGAGCTGCATCGATTCGAGCATCGGATCGACGACAGCCAGCAGCTCGTCGAGCTGCGCTCCGTCAGGTGCTGCCGTCTCGATCAAGACCGGGCCGGCGGCGCTGTGCACCACGGCCGCTCGCACCGTGTATCCAACAGGAAGCGACACGGTGTCGAGGCGAACTCCGCTGGGCGGCGCGAAACACGCACCTGGTGCCTCGTAACACGTGCCTGGCCCCGTGCTCGCTTCGCGCGCCACCATGTACGTGACTGCCCTCGCTTGTCGCCCGGCGACGCGCAATGGCGTGAGGGGACCGACATCGAGATACTCGCCCAGGCTTTGCACGAAACTGATGTAGTCAGACGGCGCCTTGCGTGATCGCTTGATCCAGTCGGCCGGAGTCTCTTGGTCGGTGACCCAGGGAGGAGCGACTTGCCACGCATGACGCAAGAGCACGAACCGCAAGATGCTGGCGGTTTTCGTGAGCGGCCCGCGCGTCAGTGCGAGCTCGCCGGGAGTTTCGTTCGCGAGGTTCCAGCCCTCGCCGAACATCAACGTGAGCCGGGTCGCGAGCCGCGTTGTCGAGTACGTGCCGGGTACGAGCGCGCCGACGACGAGCGGCGACGGAACGCGCGATCGATTCGGGGCGCCGACGGAGAGTTCGAGCGGCCGCCGTGGTGAGAGCCGCGCGGTGCCGTCCGCACCGCAAGCTGCGGGAAGAAGCATGACCACGGTCGCGAGCACTCCTGCGAGCCAACCGGGCGTCGCCTGCTTGGACCTCACGGGCGACCCGATTCGATCTGGCGCACGGGCGCTTCCCTCCGAGGCACACCGTCCGGCGTCTGGCCAACGCTATCCGGACTGCCGCGAGCTACGCCGCGCTCATGTAGCGCGTCAGCGTGTGAGGTCCTCCGCGGCTTGGCGGACCTGCCAGTCCTTGTCGGCGAGCGCGCGCGTGAGCGCGGCGTCGACCGCGTCGCCGTCGAACGGTGCGAGCGCGAGCACCGCGCGGCGGCGAACGGCGGGCCGGTCGTTGCACGCGGCGAGTACCGCCGGCAGCGCGGCCGGATCGCCCAGCGCCCCGAGCGCGGCGACTGCCGCCTCCCGCGCGAGGGCGTCCGGGTGCTCGGAGACGACTCGCGCCAGCGCGGCCACCGTCCCGTGCTCGCTTCCCCGCTCGTCGACGTCGCGGATCTCGCCGAGGGCCCAGGCAGCCGCCTCGACCACAGTGACGTCGTCGTCGTCGAGCAGGGCGACAAGCGCCGACACGACGGCGGGCGAGGCTGGGAGCGCCGGGGCGAGCTCGGCGCACCGTCGGCGCACCGTCGGGTCTGGATCGTGTCGCGACCGCGCCCACGCCTCGAGCGCACGGTCGGGGCGTCCCGCCCGCAGCAGTGCGCCGAGCGCCGCCGCCCGCACCCGCGGGTCGGGGTCTTCCTGGAGCGCCTGCTCGGCGCGGGCGCGGTCGTCCGCCGCGAGCGTCCCTCGATGGCCGAGCGCGGCGAGGTCGGCGGCCCGGCTCACCGGGCGCTCGCTCACGGGAGCTGGCCGCCGATGGCGATCACGAGCCCCGCGAACACCGCGGCGGCCACCAGCGCCACCAGCACCCCGGTGAAGACGATGAGGGTGGCGCCGCGGGCGAACGCCCAGCCGCGCCGGCCGGCACGCAGCGCCGCATTCTGGGTCGGGCGCGTACCAGCGAAACGGGGCGGAATGGCAGGCTTGTGATCCGGTGACCGTGTGATTCGGCCACGGTATCGGTTCGGAGCCCGATGAACGACAGCAACCCACTGGAGGCCGAGTCACCGCCGCCCGTCCCGACCCGCCGGCGTGGGCGTCGCGTGTTCAGGCGCACGCTGTCGGCGCTCGGGGTGCTGGTTGTCCTTGCGTTCGTGGCGGGCTTTCTCATCCACCTGCCGTACGTGATCATCTCGCCGGGCGAAGCGAAACCGCTCGATCATCACGTGGTGATGATCGACGGCGCGCAGACGTATCCACACCACGGCAACGTGCTCTTCCTGACGGTGCGCGTCAGCAATCACGACCCGAACGTGTGGCGCGTCGTCGCGAGCTGGCTCAACTCCGATCGTGACGTCGTCGACCGCGAGACCGTCGTCGGATGTCTCTCGGATACTGAGAACGAAACGATCAACGCACGGCTCATGAAGCAGTCGCAAGACGACGCGAAGAAGGTCGCACTCACGCGGCTGGGCTACACCGTCGAGGCCGAGCCACCCGAGGTGACGGTCACGGAGGTGTGCCAAGGAGCGCCGGCGTACCACAAGCTCACCGCGGGCGATCGGGTGCTCGCGGTCGACGACCAACCGGTGCACCAGCTCGCCGATGTCGCGCCGCTCGTGCAGAAGCACAAGCCGGGCGACACCGTGACCGTCTCGTACACGCGCGGCGGAACGACCGAGACCACGAGCATCGTGGCGGGGAAGATCTCTGGCGGTGGCCGCAAATGCGTGACCACTCGCGGTACGACGACTGGTACCGCGTGTCTCGGAGTATCGATGGAACCGTTCGTGAAGTACCGCTTTCCGATCAACGTCACGATCAACACCCAGCAAGTGGGTGGACCGTCGGCGGGACTTGCGTTCACGCTCGCGATCATCGACGACCTGACCCCTGGTGACCTCACCGGCGGGCATCGCGTCGCGGTGACGGGCACGATCGCCGGCGACGGCACGGTCGGCCCCGTCGGCGGCGTCGAGCAGAAGGCGATCACCGCGCGGCACAATGGAGTGTCGTTGATGATCGTGCCTCGGCAGGAGCTGAAGGACGCCCGCGCCGGTGCCGGCAAGGTGCGCGTGGTCGGCGTCGACACTGTCGACGATGCACTGGCCGCGTTGCAGAAGGCCGGTAACGGCTCAGTGCCGCAAGGCTCCTCCACAGCGGCGCGATCATGACTGCATGACCGAAAGCTCTGGCACGCCGGTCTTCCCGGCTCGCGACGCGCGGCTCAGCCCGGACGCAGTCGCCGAACGAACCTTCACGCAGGTCAAGCGCGGCTACGCCGAGTCGGAAGTGCGAGCGTTCCTCCACATGGTCTCCGACGAGCTCATGGCGCTGAGCACCCGCGAGCGCGATCTCGCCACGAGAGTGGCCGACCTCGAGGACCGACTTTCGCGGCCGGTCCCGATCCCGTCCGACCAGGATCTCATCGCCGCGCTGGGCGAGGAGACGGCGCGCGTCTTGAGTCAGGCGCGCGAGGCGGCCGCCGACCTCCGTTCGAAGGCCGACGAGCACGCGCGCCGCGTGGTCCGCGAGGCACAGGAATCGGTACGGGAGCTGCGTGCGTCCACCCAGCAGGTCGTCGAGGCGAGGACGCGTGAGGCGGAGGAGGCGGCGCGCACACGCGCGCGGGAGATCGTCACCGAAGCGCGGACGGTGCGCGAGCGGGTGCTCAGTGATCTCACCGAACGCCGGGCCGATCTCGAGCGCCAGATCGGTGAGCTCCGCGCCGGCCGCGGCAAGCTCGTCGAGGTCTACCAGACCGTCGAGCGCGCGCTCGTCCAAGCGACACGGACGATCGCGGAAGAACCTCCGCTGCCGGCAGCGCCTCCCCCCGTTACCGCAGCACCCGCGGCACCTCCACCCGCGGCCGCGGAACCCCCGCCGCCCGCGCCGCCCTCGGCCGAGCCGGCGGTCGACGAAGGCGATGAGGAGGGAGACGTTGCGGAGCCGCACGGCGAGACGCGCGACGTCGGCGCGTTGTTCGAGAAGCTGCGCACCGAAGCTGCGTCCGACGAGCCCGGGCCTGAGGCCGACGTCGCCGAAGCGCGCGACGACGAACCGGCGATCGAGACTGTCGCATCCGACGACGAGTCACCGTCGACGTTCGCGATGGCCGCCACCGAAGAAGCCGCTGAAGAAGAGGGTGCCCCGGACACCGAGGCCGCGCCTTCTCCGGTCGCTCAGGTCGATCTCGAAGGTGACGAGGAGCCCGACGCCAACCAGGCGGCGCTCGCGGCGCGCGCCGACGCGCTCGCACCGGTGGCCGAAGATCTCGGGCGTCGGGCGAAGCGCGCGGTACAGGACGAGCAGAACGACGTCCTCGACGGCCTGCGGCGCCAGCGCGGCAAGATCGACCCGAAGAAGGTGTTGCCGTCGGCCGAGGAACACCTCGGCCGCTGGGAGCACGTCCTCCAGCCGTCGGTGGAGGCCGCCTACGCCGCCGGGGGATCGACGATCCCGGCGAACCAGCGGTCCGAGGGCGAGAAGCGCGCGGTCCCCGGGGAGCTCGTGACCGACCTCGCCCGCGCTGTGGTCACCCCGCTCCGGACCCGGCTCGAGAGCTCGCTCGAGACCATCGACGCACGGTCACCCGCCGACGCCGAGATCGCGATCGCGCAGCGGCTCGGGGCCCGTTACCGCGAATGGCGAGCGCAGGATCTCGAGGACGCACTCGCCGACGCGCTCGCAGCGGCGTACGTCCGCGGCGTCTACGACGCGGCACCGGAGGGATCGCACTTGCGGTGGATACCGGCACGGGTCGGCAAGTGTCCCGACTGCGACGACAACGCGCTCGAGCCCACCGTGCGCGGCGATGCGTTCCCGACCGGGCAGCCGTACCCGCCCGCGCACCCAGGGTGTCGCTGCCTGCTCCTGCTCGTGACCGCCTAACTCTCCGCTCTCGACGCCTGCACCATTGCTCGCTCGCTACGAGCCGGGATACCCGGCTCGTAGACGCTCGCTCGCGAGCGCCCTCCGCGCGTCGCCCGGTTCGGAGCCGGGCACTCTAGGCTGCCGAATCGTGCGGGTTCCCACCGCGGCCCAGCCTCGACGTCGCTTCCGTGTACGCGGCTGGATCATCGCGCTGGTCGTCATCCTCATTGTGCTGTTGTTCAGCCTGCGCGGGCTCGCCGGCTTCTACACCGACTTTCTCTGGTTCGACTCGCTCGGTCAGGGCAGCACGTGGAGAAACCTGCTCGCCGCCAGGGTCGCACCGGCATTGGTGTTCACGGTTGCGTTCTTCGTGATCATGTTCGTGAACCTCGTGATCGCCGACCGGTTGGCTCCGAAGTACCGGTCGATGGGTCCCGAGGACGAACTGATCGCGCGGTACCAGGAAGTCGCGGGTCCGTACGCCCGCCGCATCCGCGTCGGCGTGTCGATCTTCTTCGCGCTGATCGCGGGCATCGGTGTGTCGTCGCAGTGGAAGCAATGGGTGCTCTTCACCCACAGCGTCGACTTCGGTGTCAAGGACCCGCAGTTCCACAAGGACGTCGGCTTCTACGTCTTCCAGCTGCCCTTCCTGAAGTTCATCGCCGAGTGGCTCTTCGCCGGTCTGGTGATCGTGCTCATCGTCACCGCGGTCGAGCACTACCTGAACGGCGGCATCCGCTTCCAGAGCCCGTTCCAGCGGGTCACGCCCCAGGTCAAGGCGCACCTGTCGGTGATCCTGGCGATCATGGCGCTCGTCAAGACGGCGCAGTACTACCTGGGACGTTTCCGGCTGAACTTCTCGAGCCGGGGTGTGGTCGAGGGCGCCAGCTACACCGACGTGAAAGCGCAACTGCCCGCGCTCAACCTGCTGATCTTCATCTCGATCATCGCCGCCGGCCTGTTCATCTGGAACATCCAGCGCCGCGGCTGGGTGCTACCGATCATCGCGGTGGGCTTGTGGGGCTTCGTGTCAATCGTGATCGGCACCATCTACCCGGCGGCGATCCAGCAGTTCCGGGTGGGCCCGAACGAGTTCCAGACCGAAGCGCCGTACATCAACCGCAACATCCGCGCCACACGCACGGCGTTCGGGCTCGCCCGACTCAAAACCAACGACTTCCAGTTCCAGACCTTCAACCAGATCCAGCCAACTCAGGCGACGGCGATCGTCGACGCCAACAAGGGCACCATCAACAATGCTCGCCTCTGGGACCCCGGCATCATCCAGCAGACCTACAGCACGCTGCAGAACCTGCAGACCTACTACCAGATCGGTGACGTCGACGTCGATCGCTACCTCGTCAACAACGAGACGCGCCAGGTGCTGATCGCCGCCCGGGGACTCAACAGCGCCGACCTGCCGAGCCAGTCGTTCGTGAACCGACACATCATCTACACACACGGGTACGGCGTCGTCGCGTCGCCGAGCAATGTGGCCTCGACGGACGGCTCTCCGGACTTCTACCTGCAGGACATCCCCACCCGGACGGTCGCGAACGGCATCAAGCTGAGCGACGGCAAGGCATCCCAGATCTACTTCGCCGAGAACCTCGGCAGTTACGTGCTCGTCGATGCGCAGTCGAAGGAGTTCAACTATCAGACCGCGGGCAAGGCCGACCGGTTCACGCGCTACGAGGGCAAGGACGGCGTCGCAGTGTCGAACATCATCCGCCGCGCCGCGTTCGCGCTCCGCTTCGGTGACATCAACCCGCTGATCTCCGGGCAAGTGACGTCCAGCACGAAGGTGCTCATGGAGCGCGACATCCGTGCGCGCGTCGAGAAACTGGCGCCGTTCCTCCGGTTCGACGCCGACCCCTACCCCGTTGCACTCGGCGACAAGACGATCTGGGTCCTCGACGGTTACACCACCACGGGCCAGTACCCGTACTCGCAGTCCACGAGCGGCGAAGGCGGGCTCAGCGACAACTTCAACTACGTGCGCAACTCGGTGAAGGCGACGATCGACGCCTACGACGGCACGGTGACGTTCTACGTGTGGGACGAGTCCGACCCCGTCATCCGCGCGTGGCGGAAGGCGTTCCCCGACCTCTTCACCGACAAGGATCGCATGTCGCGCGAGCTGCGGGCGCACCTGCGGTACCCCGAAGACCTCTTCCGGGTGCAATCGAACATATTCGGCCGCTACCACGTCACCGAACCTCGCCGTTTCTACGACGGCAGCGCAAAGTGGCTCATCTCGCCTGACCCTGGTTCGGGCCCGGTGTCGAGGAGCGAGTTCAGCGCCCTCGCCGATGCGGCGAACTCGGCCGATACCGCGTCCACCGGCGCGCCGCGGGCGGCGACCTCGACCGGCAGGCGCATCGATCCCTACTACCTGTACATGAAGCTGCCAAAGGCCACTCGCGAACACTTCATCGTGATCGTGCCCTTCGTTCCGGTGTCGTCGAACAACCGCGAGACGCGGCTCGTGTCGTTCCTGACCGCCAATTCGGACCCCGGTCACTACGGTGAGCTGCGCGCGTTCACGATGCCGCAGGGCGAGACGGTCAGAGGGCCCGTGCAGGTCAACAGCGAGATGAGCCGATCGTCGGCGATCTCCCAGGCCGTCACGCTCCTCAACCAGCAGGGGTCACGCGTGACCCAGGGGAGCCTGCAGCTCATCCCAGTGGGAAACTCGCTGTTCTACGTGCGGCCGTTCTACGCGCAGGGCCAGGCGAGCGGGAGCTACCCGCAGTTCCAGTTCGTGGCGGTGTGGACGCAGGACTTCGGCCAGGCGGTCTGTGGCCAGACCGTCGACGACGCCCTGAACCAGCTGTTCAGTACGACGGCCCGCTCGACCACGTGCAACCTCGCGGCGCTTACCGGCCCGGCCAATGCGAACAACAACAGCTCCAGTACGACCACCACGACGCCAGCCACTCCGAGCACGCCGAGCACGACGGCTCCCTCGACCGCCGTCCCGGGAAACCTCACGCCGCAGCAGGCCGTCAACCGAGCGAACCAGCTGCTGCAGCAGGCGGACCAGGCACTGGCCAACGAGGATCTCGGTGCCTACAAGCGGCTCGTGGACGAGGCGCAAGCCATTCTGAACTCGGTCAGCGGCCAGTAGGCCCTCTGGCGCCAGGGCGCCGGAGCGGGGTTTCCGGGATTGTTCAGTGGGTAGGGGATTGTTACTATCTACGTAGTGGAAATCCCCCCGAATGCCCTCCCATCCCGAGCAATTGACGATTCGACACCGCAGGGGTGGGCAAACCGTCACTTGTGGCGGAGGGCTGACCAGTCAAGGAGGAGGGCCTGATGGCCGTCTCCGGGATCGACCTCGGAAAGTACAAGCTCGGCTGGTCCGACCCGACGTCGGGCTACATCAACACACCCACGAAGGGCCTCAACGAGGACATCGTCCGCGAGATCTCGCACCAGAAGAGCGAGCCTGAGTGGATGACCAAGTTCCGCCTCAACGCCCTCAAGCGGTTCGAGCGGAAGCCGATGCTCGAGTGGTTCGCGAAGAACATGCCCCACATCGACTTCGACGACATCTACTACTACCTGAAGCCCACCGAGGGTCAGGTCGCCGACTGGGACATGCTCCCCGACGACATGAAGCAGACCTACGCCAAGCTCGGCATCCCCGAGGCCGAGCGGAAGTTCCTGGCCGGTGTCACGGCGCAATATGAATCAGAGGTCGTCTACCACAAGAACCGCGAGGACCTGGAGAAGATGGGGGTGCTCTTCTCCGACATGGACACCGGGGTTCGCGAGCACCCCGAGATCGTGCAGCAGTACTTCGGCACGGTGATCCCGCCCGGTGACAACAAGTTCGCCGCGCTGAACTCAGCCGTGTGGTCGGGGGGCAGCTTCGTGTACGTCCCGGCGGGCGTGCACGTGGAGATGCCGCTCCAGGCGTACTTCCGCATCAACGCGGAGAACGCGGGCCAGTTCGAGCGCACGCTGATCATCGCCGAGGAAGGTGCGTCGGTGCACTACGTGGAGGGCTGCTCGGCGCCGGTGTACTCGAGCGATTCGCTCCACTCGGCGGTCGTCGAGCTGATCGCCAAGCCGGGTGCGCGCATCCGCTACACCACGATCCAGAACTGGTCACCGAACGTCTACAACCTCGTCACCAAGCGCGCCCGCGCGGAGACCGAGGCCACCGTCGAGTGGGTCGACGGCAACCTCGGCTCGAAGCTCACGATGAAGTATCCGGCGGTGGTGATGGTCGGGCCGAAGGCGCATGGCGAAGTGCTGTCCATCGCGTACGCCGGTCCGGCCCAGCACCAGGACGCCGGAGCCAAGATGACCCACGCCGCTCCGGAGACCACGTCGATCATCGACTCGAAGTCGATCGCGAAGGACGGCGGACGTACCAGCTACCGCGGTCTCGTCAAGGTCGAAGAGGGCGCGCACCACTCGAAGAGCCACGTGCGGTGCGACGCGCTGATCCTCGACGA
>JBKPCV010000188.1:0-6188 GCA_046727575.1 Actinomycetota bacterium | reverse complement strand
AGCAAATGCTCGAGGTCGGGACTCCGCGGGTCGTGTGTCGGTCTCAACTCGACTGTCGTCGGGGACCCGTCGCGCGAAATTCCAGGCTGCATGAGCGTCGGTACTCGCCCGGGATCAGCAGACGACTTTCCTGCGATTCTGGCCCTGGCGCGCCGTGCGCTGGGATGGACGGATAGTGATGCGAGGTTCCTTGCGTGGAAGCACCTCGAGAACCCGTTCGGGGCATCCCCGATGTGGGTCGCGGTCGACGGCGAACGCATCGTCGGCTTCCGCACCTTCCTGCGTTGGGAGCTGGTACAGCCATCCGGAGCGGTCGTTCGGGCCGTCCGTGCGGTCGACACCGCAACCGACCCCGACTACCAGGGACAAGGGATCTTCACGCGTCTGACGCTCGACGCGCTCGGCGCGCTCGCGGACGATGGTGTCGACCTCGTTTTCAACACGCCGAACGAGCGCAGCCTCCCCGGCTATCTCAAGATGGGATGGCGCGAGGTCGGTCGCCTGCCGGTTGCCGTCATGCCCACGAGCTTTCGCTTTCCAGTGGTGGTGGCGTCCGCCCGTCAGTCCGCGGGGCGCGAGGGCGTGCCTACTACCGCCGGCGGAGCTATCGAAGAGGCGTTTTCCGACGATCGCGGTGTCGAGCGACTTCTCGGATCAGTCGCCGGTCCTTCGGGGTTGGCGACGCGCCGGACCGTCACGCTCTTCCGCTGGCGCTACGGCCTGAGCGAGCTCGGATACCGCGCGCTAGCGGCCACGGCCGGATCAGTCGAAGATGGGGTCGCGGTGTTCAGGCTCCGGCGTCGTGGACGAGCAATGGAAGGCGTGCTGTGCGAGCTCCTGGTCCCCGAGTCCGACCGTTCAGCCGCCCGTTCGCTCATCCGACGGCTGGCACGGCTCCTGCCGACCGACTACTTGATCAGGCTCGACTCCCGCGTCGTCACGTCCGAGCCGTTCATCCGTCTGCCCCCCGTCGGACCCGTGCTCGTGTGCCGCCCGCTCGTCGACTCCGTCCGTACACGGACATCGCTACATGATTGGGCGTTGACGCTTGGCGACGTCGAGCTGTTCTGACCGCCGCTCAGGCTTCGGTCGGTGCTGCCGGCTCGGAAGCGTCGCTGCCGTTCGGTGAGGGTTTCGCCGCCGCGGCCGACGAGTCTTCGGCGGGGCTCGCCTCGGGCACCGAGATCACTTGGGACACGCCGCTTGGCTCAACGATTTCGCCGTCGGTGGAAACCGCGTCGCCGCCTTGCGCAGCACTGGTTCCCGTCCGGTGCCGTGACCGGTAGTAGGAGCGGTAGTACGCACGAGCGGACGCCAACTGCTCGGAGCCAACCAGCACGCCGCCGTTCAACGGTGCTTCGAGCCGCACGAGCAGATCCTTGGCCCGTTCCGCCGCGTCCAGCGGCGTACGACCCGCCCGGCACAGGAGCACCACGTCCGTGGCGAGCGGCATGAGCACGCCCGCGTCGTCGGTGGCGAGGAGCGGCGCCGTATCGACGAGCACGACGTCGTAATCCTGGCGTGCCGCCCTTAGCACGTTCAGGCCTCGGGAGAGCAGCTCGCCGGGATGCTCCACCGGCGCGCCGCTCGTCACGATCTGCACACGCGGGATCTCCGTGTCGCGAATCACCGATGCAAGGTTGCGGTTCCCGTTGTCGGACCGCAGCAGTTCGCTCAGGCCCGGGCTCTCTTCGATCCCGAAGTGCTCGTGGAGCTGTGGGCGCCGCAGGTCGGCGCCGACGAGAAGAACCTTGCGGCCGGACTCCGCGAACGCCACGGCGAGGTTCGCGGAGGTGGTGGTCTTCGCCTCGCCGCTCCCCGGCGACACGATGAGCACGACCCTGCCAGCTTCGGTGCGCTTTGCGGGGCTTGGTCGGTTGCTTCTGCTCCGACGCGAACCTTGTGGCGCTATCTCGGCCCGCGGTTGGGAAGACACGAGCAGTGCTGTGCGCAGGCTGCGGAACGACTCCGCGGCGAGCGATTCGGGGTTGGTCTTGGTGACGAGCGACCGCGTCGAGCGCAGCCGCCGCCGCAGGAGCGGGATCTCGGCGAGTACGGGCAGCTCCAGCTTCGTCTCGAGTTGCTCGCGCGTCCGGATCCGCGTATCGAACCGTGCGAGCACGAGTGCCGCGACAATGCCGAGGAGGGCGCCCATGACGGTTCCCACCGCCACTCGCGTCTTCGTGCTGGTCTCTCCGCTCGTCACGTAGGGCACAGCCTGTTGGATCGTTTCGAAGCTGGACGGAGGAGCACTCGCCTTCAGGTCCTCGAGCTTGGTGAATTGCGTGTCGTACTGAGCCGAGATCGCATCGCGTGCGGCTGGAGTCAGTGAAGGAGAAGCAAGCTGGGCTTGCAACCCGTCGACGGCGTCCTGAGCGTTCTTGACTTGCTTCTGGTGCAGGGCGGTGGCTTGAACGTCGAGGTCGGCGACCACTGCCTCGGCGTACGCGTCCGCGACGCGTTCAGCCGTCTTGGGACCGGACGCGGTTGCGGTGACGTGGAGGCCGTCGAGCGTTGCATCGGGCACAGCTTGCACCGAGGCGCCGATGGCGCCGGGATCTACGCCCAACTGCTTGGCAACAGCCAGCTTGACGCGTTGCGTGCCCGCGACGAACGCCGCTCGAGCGAGCGTGGAGTCGTCGCCCGTTCCCTCCGTTCGAGCGAGCGTATGCGTTGCTGAGTAGCTCGTGCTCGACGCGGACGACGACAAAAGAGCTGCGAAGAAGCCGATGGCAGTGAGCGCGGCAATCAGCATCCACCAAGTGCGTACCGCTCTGAAGTAGTGGACAGGTTCCAAACACGGACCTCGCGAGGATGAAGGGATGGCGTGCGGCGCACGTCAACCGGGGAGTAGAACTACAGGTAGAGGAACCGCCCAGCAGGAGTACGGCCAGCGCAGAGCCTAAACAGCCTGACCCGCCGCTCCAAGGTGCCTGCCCCTCTCCGTGACGAAGATCACCAAATGTTGACCACCTAGCGTAACACGAGCTGCGCCGGTCCTACAATCGCGCGCATTGGCAGGAATCCTCGCGTTCTCTTCCTCTGCACTGGCAACGTGTGCCGCTCGCCGATGGCCGAGGCCATGGTGCGTACGCGCGCCGATCTCGCCGGCAGCGGCTTGGAGTCGGCGTCGGCCGGCCTGGTTGCTCCGGGCCAGCCGCCGCCTCCCGCGACGCTCGCCGTCATGCGAGCCCGCGGCATCGACCTCAGCTCCCACCGAAGCCGCGTCCTTCGCGCCGACATGCTCGACGGGGTTGACCTCGTGCTCGGCATGACACGCGAGCATGTCTGGGAGGCAGCCCTCTTCGAGCCCGACGTCGTGCCGCGGGCGTTCATGCTCGGCGAGTTCGTTCGTCTGAATCAGCTCGCCGGGGGGAGGAAGGGCGGTGAGCCGTTCGATTGTTGGGTTCACCGGTTGCACGCATCGCGGCAAAGCGAGATCACGTTGGGTAGCGCGGCCGACGAGGTTCGCGACCCGTTCGGTCGTCGTCGGCGAGTCCACGCGCGCGTTGCCGACCAAATCGAGCAATATGTTCTCAATCTTGCCGACTGTGCGTTTGATCCAGTTCAGGCGGACAACGTGGCTCGGTGGCGAGAGCGCAAGCTGATGTCGCGTCGGTCCGCCTCCGCGTAGAAGAGTGTGAGCCGTGAAGGTTGCCGAGTGTCAGGCATGAGTCGATGAGCGCGTCGCTGGAACGCTTGCTGGCCCGAATTGCCGGCGGCACCGCGAAGGTGGTCGTGGTTGGGCAGGGCTATGTGGGACTGCCGGTGGCGATGCGTGCAGCGGAGGTCGGCTTCTCCGTCGTCGGGTTCGACACTTCGACGCAGCGCATCGACGCGATGCGGCGCGGAGAGTCGCACGTGGAGGATGTGTCCCACAACGACTTGCGAGCGGCGCTCGACGCCGGTTACCTCGCGAGCAACGACGTACGCGATCTCCGTGGCTTCGACGTTGCCGTCATCAGTGTTCCCACGCCACTCCGTGAAGGCGCTCCCGATCTGAGCTTCATTGAGTCGGCCGCCCGTGATCTCGCGCCGGCTCTCGAACGCGGCGCTCTTGTGGTGCTCGAATCGACCACCTATCCGGGGACGACCGAGGAGCTTCTCCGTCCGATCCTCGAGCGGTCGGGGCTTCTCGCCGGGCCCGACTTCTTCCTGGGGTATTCGCCGGAGCGCATCGATCCGGGTAACCCGACCTGGAACTTCCGGAACACCCCGAAGGTCGTCTCCGGTATCGACGACGAGTCGCGTCGCGCGGTCGAGGCGTTCTACGACACACTCGTCGACAAGGTCGTGCCCGTGAACTCGACGGCGGAAGCCGAGCTTGTCAAGCTCCTGGAGAACACGTTCCGGCACGTCAACATCGCCCTCGTCAACGAGCTCGCGATGTTCGCCCGAAATCTCGGCGTCGACATCTGGTCGGCCATCGACGCCACGTCCACCAAGCCATTTGGTTACATGCGGTTCCTGCCGGGTCCCGGAGTCGGCGGTCACTGCCTTCCGATTGATCCGTCGTACCTCGCGTGGCGCGTTGAGCAACGCCTTGGGCACCGCTTCCGTTTCGTGGAGCTCGCGAACGATGTCAACCGCCACATGCCCGAGTATGTTGTCGAGCGCGCGATCTACCTGCTCAATCAGCACGAGAGGGCCGTCCGGGGGAGCCGAATCCTGGTGCTCGGGCTCGCGTACAAGGCAGCAACGTCGGATTGGCGTGAATCACCCTCGATGCGCGTCGCGGAGCTGCTCCTCGATCTCGGGAGCGAAGTACGTGTCCACGACACGCATGTTCCCGAAGGTGCCGACCTCGGGGTCGAGGTCCAGCGGGTACCGTGCAGTCGAGAAGAACTGGAGGCAGCCGATCTCGTGGTAGTGCTCGTCGACCACCCGGATCTTCCGTACGAGGACATCTGCGCGTCCGCCAAGCTGGTCTTGGATACCAAGGGCTGCCTGCGCGATCGTCAGTTCCGCGGCGAGTTCCTCTAGTCAGTGGGCGCCGCGGCAGGGGCCGTGCTGCGAGTTGCGGCGCTGGTCGACGGTGAGCTCCTTTCCGGTTGGGTCCGCAGCGTGCTCGAATTCCTCGACGCGCAACCGGCGATCCATTGGGTCTTTGCAGTGGTTGCACCTGTTCCTCAGCAAGCGCGTCCGCGGTTCGCGGTCCGCGCCTACGACGCGTTTGATCGCCGTCGCTACCGCTCCGGTGCCGATGCGTACGAACGAGGCGATGCGAGTTCTCTGCTCGCGCGCACATCGCTCGTTCACCACGTGGAACTGGGCGGCGAGAGCAACCTCAGTCGAGAGACTGTGGACGTGCTGCTCGACCTCCGTTTGGCCCGGGGCGCCGTCCCGCCGCTCCTGTCGGCGAGGGAGTGGTGGTGGCTCGAGCTCGCGGACGCCGGTGGAAAGCGGCTCGACCCGACGTTGTGGTCGGCCGTCGCGAGCGCGCTGCCAGTCTGCCAGGCCACGGTCGTGGTGCAGGACGGTCAGAGTCGCTCGGAGGTGTCGTCGGTCGTCGCACTGAATCCGGCGTCAGTCACCCTCAGTCGAAGCTTGGTGTACCGACGTGCCGCGACGCTCTTCGTGCGGGAACTGCAGTCGCGCGTGCGCGGTCACGTATCACACGACGCTCGGTCCGCCGTTTCGCAAAAGAGAACGACATCGGTAGCACGGCTCGATGTGCGCTCCCCTTCAATCGTACGTTTTGCGGTCCAACGAGTGAAGGCGGCGGCGCGCGCGCGCCTCGACAACGTGCGCGGCGCAAGAGAGCAATGGATTGTCGGCACTCGACCACGCTCGATGCAGCGCTCGTTTGCGGACCCTCGTGGCTACATCCCAACCCTTCCTCCCACTGATCGAACGTACGCGGACCCGTTTGTCGTCGATCACGCACAAGGCACGCTCGTCTTTCTCGAAGAGTTGCTGTTTGCGACCCGGAAGGGCACGATCGCGGTCGCGGAGTTGCAGGCAGACGGCAAGCTGTCGGAACCGCGCACCGTTCTCGAACGGAGTTACCACTTGTCTTTCCCGTTCGTGTTTCGCGAGGGAGCAGACTGGTTCATGATCCCGGAGACGGCTTCGAATAGCACAGTCGAGCTCTACCGCGCCGAGGATTTCCCGGATCGCTGGGTGCTCGAACGAGTCATGCTCCAAGGTCTCCGAGCGCGCGACACAACGGTGCTCCATGCGCGTGG
>JBKPCV010000187.1:0-6403 GCA_046727575.1 Actinomycetota bacterium | reverse complement strand
GCGAGGAACAAGCCGATGAGGAAGAACATCGCGCCCAATGATACCCGGGCGCTGCTCGCGTCAGGCTTCGAGCGCGAGACGCGTGATGGTGCCGTCGGCGTCGGAGTCGGGTGTATCGAGCTGCTGGCGCCGGATCGCGTCGATCTTGTCGAGCTCGCGCTCGAGCCCGCGCTTTCGCGTCCCTTCGAGCTCGTCGAACGCGTTGCCGGCGGTCTTCAGGCTGCGGCCCACCTTGTCCATCTGGTCGACGAACTTCGCCCACTGCTTCTGAAAGCCCTGCAGCAACCCGAGGATTTCGTGTGTGGTCTCGGAGAGGCGGAAGTTGTCGACGGCCTGCCGGATGACCGCGAGGACCGCGAACAACGTGAGCGGTGAGCAGAAGATGACCTTGTCGCGGAGCGCGTCGTCGAGGATCGTGCGGTCCTGCTCCTGGATGAACGCGTAGACCGCCTCGTTGGGGATGAACAGCAGCACGCAGTCGACCGTGTTCGCGCCCGCGTCGACGTAGTCGCGGCTCGTGACCTCCTTGAGCCGCAGCCGCACGTCCTTCAGGAACTCCTTGCGCCACCGCTCGCGCTCGACGTCGGAGGTCGCGTCGAGGAATCTCAGGTAGTTGTTGAGCGGGAACTTCACGTCCATGTGCAGGGACAGCCCCTGCGGCAGGAGGAACGTGTAGTCGGGGACGCCCCGGGAGCTGGTGATCGTCTGCCGCCGCCGGTAGTTGACGCCGTCGACGAAGCCCGCCAGGCGCAGCACGTCGTCGGCCATGCGCTCGCCCCACTGACCGCGTGCAGTGGTGCTCGACAGCGCCTCGCGCAGCGACTGGGTGGTGTCGGCGAGCGCCTGCGTGTTGCGGCCCGCCTCCGCGAGCTGCGACGTGAGCTGCCCGACGTGCTCCCGGCGCTCACGCTCGACCTCCTGGACGAGTGAGGTGAGCCGCTCGAGCTCGCCGCGCATGCTCACCAGCTCGTGGTCGATCAGCGACTTCTTCCCCTCCAGGTCGTGCGCACCGAGGCGGCGCTCGGCGGCGAGCATCTGCTCGTTCACCCGGACGAGGTGGTCGATCGCGGCTCTCACCGCCTCGTCGCGCTCGGCTCGCTGGGCCGCGGGATCGACCGCGGGTGCCCGACGGCGCGAGACCACCAGCGCCACCACGACCGCCGCGACCAATGCGGGAACGACGATGAGTCCGAGCACCACCACCAAGGCTTCCATCGCGCACAAACGCTCCTCTTCGGATACGACATGTCGACCGTAAACCGGGGGTACGACACTTACGGGGATGGCCCCCTCCCAAGGCGGCCGGGGCCCCGCAAGCCCGCTCGGTACCATGACGCATGACCACCGAGCGCCCCGGAGGGCTCGGCGCATGGGCGCCCCGGGCGGTACCGGGTCCCGGGTTCGACGCGACGCCCGCACAGGAGCTCGCGATCGCGCTGCGGCACCTCGACGACGTCGGCTGGTGCGAGAACATGACGGGGCACATCACGCTCCGCGCCGGTGACGCGCTCCTGGTGAACCCGTGGGGCCTGTGGTGGGGTGAGGTTCGCGCCGGCGACATCCTCACCATCGACGGCGACGGCGCGGTGATCGCCGGGGAGTTGGACGTGACCCCGGCCGTGCACATCCACACCGAGCTCCACCGCCGCCGCCCGGACGCGACCGTCGTCGTGCACAACCATCCGCCGTACGCGTCGGCGCTCGCCGCGGTGGGCGAGCTGCCCGAGCTCGTCCACCAGAACTCGTCGATCCTGGCCGACGAGCTCGTGTTGGTCGACGAGTACGACGGCGAGGTCGACCGCGCCGACCTCGGCGCCGACCTCGCGGGACGCATCGGCGACGCGTCGGTGGCGCTGCTCGTGAGCCACGGCGTGGTGGTCACCGCGCCCACGATGTGTGAGGCCGTGTACAAGTCGGTGCTCTTCGAACGCACGTGCATGTTGCACTGGCTCGTCCGCGCGATGGATCGCGCGCCGTTGCCGATCGCGCCGGCGCACCAGAAGCAGCTCAAGGCGTCGCTCGTCGAGCGCGCCGCCCCGGTGTACTGGAACGGCGTCGTGCGCGCGGTCGTTGCGGCCGAGCCCGAGGTGCTGGCGTAGCCCATGGCAATGCCGCTCGATGAGCTGCAGGCCAAGCAGGGTTTCACCACGGCCAAACGCGGAGCAGTGAGCTGGCTCCCGGAACCGGCGCGCGCCGAGCGTCACTACACGGTCATCTCCGTCGACGATCACATCGTCGAACCGCCACACACGTTCGACGGACGTCTCCCCGCTCGGTTTGCCGATCGCGCTCCGCGCGTCGTGGAGCGTGACGACGGTACACAAGCATGGTTGTTCGAGGGTCAGGAGCTCCCGAACGTCGGGTTCAACGCAGTGGTCGGCCGGCCGGTGAGCGAATACAGCTTCGAGCCGGCGCGGTTCGCCGAGATGCGGCGCGGCGCGTGGGACATCGCCGCGCGCATCGCCGATATGGACGTCAACGGCATCTACGCGTCGGTGTGCTTTCCCTCGTTCCTGCCTGGGTTCGCCGGACAACGGTTGCAGCAACTCACCGACGATCCCGACCTCGCGCTCGCGTGCGTCCGCGCGTGGAACGACTGGGTGATCGAGGAATGGGCCGCGTTCGCGCCCGGACGGATGGTCCCCCTTCAGATCCCGTACCTGCTCGACCCCTCGGTCGGCGCCGAGGAGGTCCGGCGCAACGCGGCGCGCGGCTTCAAGGCGATGACGTTCTCCGAGGCGCCGCACCTCCTCGGGCTGCCGACGCTGCACAGCGGCCACTGGGACCCGCTCATGGCCGCGTGCGCCGAGACCGAGACCGTGGTGTGCCTCCACGTCGGGTCGTCCGGGACGTCACCGGCGACGGCCCCGGACGCGCCGTCCGACACGATCGGCGTGCTGTTCTTCGGGTACGCGATGTTCGCCGCCGTCGACTGGCTCTACTCCCGGATCCCGGTGCGGTTCCCGGAGCTCTCGATCTGCCTCTCCGAGGGCGGGATCGGCTGGGTTGCGGGGCTCCTCGACCGGCTCGAGCACGTCCGCAAGTACGACGCCATGTACGGTACATGGAACGACATCGCGCTGAGCCCGGCCGACACGTTCCGCCGCAATTTCTGGGTGTGCGCGATCGACGACCCGTCGGCCTTCCTGCAGCGCGACGTGATCGGCGTCGAAAACATCCTCGTGGAGGCCGACTAC
Source organism: Actinomycetota bacterium (assembly GCA_046727575.1). Classification (GTDB taxonomy): domain Bacteria; phylum Actinomycetota; class Acidimicrobiia; order IMCC26256; family DASPTH01; genus DASPTH01. Next base: position 3,206 of record JBKPCV010000187.1, on the reverse strand, counting down.
CCGCACGCGGACTCCACCTGGCCGAACACCCAGCAGAGGCTCGCCGCGCAACTCGCCGGGCTCCCGCCGGACGACGTCGCGCGGGTCACGTGGGCCAATGCCGCCGCGCTGTTCCGGCACCCGGTGCCCGAGTCCGTGCAGCGGGACCCGAATGCGTTCTGACGCTCTCGTCGACCTCCCGGTCGGTCCGGTACGCGGCGTCCGCACCGACGGCGTCACGAGGTTCGGCGGCGTTCCGTATGCGCGTGCGCGTCGGTTCGAGGTGCCCGAGCCGTTCGACTGGAGCGAGCCGCTCGATGCCACCCGCGCCGGCCCGGTCCCGCCACAGGACACGAGTGAGCCCGACCTCGTGCCGGGGATGGGTCTGACCCGCCAGTCGGAGCAGTGCCTGACGGCCGAGATCTGGACGCCGTCGGTCGACGGCCGCCAACCGGTGCTCGTCTGGGTGCCTGGTGGCGCGTACCGGACGGGCGGCGCGCCACTCCCCAGCTACGACGGTGCGTGTCTCGCCGCGCGTTCGATCGTCGTCGTCGGGCTGAATTACCGCCTCGGTGCGCTCGGTTGGCTCGCGACCGAGGGCGTACCCGCGAACCTCGGCCTCCGCGACGTCGCCGCCGCGATCACGTGGCTTCGTGACGTCGTCCCCGCGCTCGGCGGCGACCCCGCCCGCATCACGCTCATGGGTGAGTCGGCGGGGGCGGGCATGATCGCACACCTCCTCGCTTCCAGGCGGCTCTCCGCTCACGACGCGCCGAGCGATGGCATCGCGGGCGCCATCCTCCAGAGTGGCGCACCGGCGGGCACGCTCGACGCCGCCACGGCCGAATGGGTAGCCAAGCAGGTCTTCGACGCTGCACGCGTACGCGACGCCGCGGCGCTGCGTGAGCTCCCGCTCGACGCGGTCCTCGACGCGCAGCAGCGGGCGGCCGACGCCGCGCTCGGCAAGGTTGGCAAGATGCCGTTCCACCCCTGGATCGACGGTGACGTGCTCGATGCGCCGCCGTTCCGGGCCGCGCTCGCGCCGGTCCCGCTCGTCGTCGGCACGGCCGAGCACGAGATGGAGCTGTTCCGGGGCCAGGTCCCTGCGCTTCCCGAAGATGCCGCGCTGCGCTTCGTGAGCCGCAAGGCCGTCGCGCTCGGCATCGACGACGAGGCGCAGGTGCGCGCCGGTCTCCGCGCGTGCGACGGCGACGTCGTCGAAGCGGTGGCCGACCTCGACCTGCACGTGCCCAACGAGCTGCTCGCGCGCGCGCACGAAGCGCGCGGCAATGCCGTCTGGCGGTACCGCTTCACGTGGGAGGCGCCGGTCCGTCGCGCGTGTCACGCGCTCGACATTCCGTTCACGTTCGGGACGCTCGACGTCGACGGCTGGCGCGACTTCGCCGGCGCCGACGACGCGAGTGCCGACGCGCTGTCGGACCGCATGCAGACGGCATGGACCTCGTTCGCGAGCGCGGGCACACCAGTCGACGACGTCATCGGTGCGTGGCCTGCCAACACGCTCGTCCACCTCGGTCGTGCTGCCACGAGCGGCGACGATGCGGTGGCACGGCGTGTGCGCGCATGGCTCGGAGAAGGTTCGCATCGGTGAACGGGTTGGACGGTCGGATCGCCGTCGTCACGGGGGCCAGCCGCGGGATCGGCAAGGGTTGCGCTCTCGAGCTCGGTGCCGCCGGGGCGACCGTGTACGTCACGGGCCGTTCCGTGACGGACTCCGACCACCCGCTCCCCGGGACGGTCGGCGCGACGGCACGTGCGATCGACGAGGTCGGCGGCACCGGGGTCGCGGTCGCCTGCGACCACCGCGACGACGATGCGGTTGCCGCGCTCTTCGACCGCGTCGCTTCCGAGCACGGGCGCCTCGACATCCTGGTGAACAACGCCTTCATCGTCACCAACGAGCTCACGTCGGGTCTCAGCTTCTGGGAGGCGCCGCTGTCGAACTGGGACGACATGATCGACGTCGGCACGCGCTCCGCCTACGTCGCGAGCGTGTTCGCAGCACGGCGGATGGTCCCCGCGGGGAGCGGCCTCATCGTGAACATCAGCGGCTCGGGCGCGAACGAGTACGCGTGGAGCGTGGCCTACGGCGTCGGCAAGTGCGCGCTCGACCGCGTCACCGCCGACACGGCGCTCGAGCTCGCACCGCACGGCGTGTCGGTTGTCTCGCTGTGGCCCGGCTTCGTGCGCACGGAACGAATCGACGTCGCGGTCGAGCACGGCGCCGTGCTCGACGGTCTCGACGTCGACACGGCCGAGTCACCGCGGTTCACGGGCCGCGCAGTCGTCGCGCTGGCGACGGATCCCGACGTCGCCAGTTGGTCGGGCCGCGCGGTCACCGTGCGCGATCTCGCGGAGCGCTACGGGTTCCGCGACGTCGACGGCCGACTCCCGCCGGGCCCGATGCACCACGGCGCGCCGAGCTGACGCTCATTCGGGGAGGCTGGGTCGGTCACCGTTCGAACTTGCCCTCGAGGAGGCCGTCGACGATCTCGGCCATCCGCTGCGTCTCGCCCTCTCGGGTCTGGCCGCCGGCGGCGAGGAACCGCGTCATGGGTTCACGGTGCGCGCCACTCGCCATGAGCCGCGCCAGCGCCGCGCTCTCGGCCACCAGGGCGTCATGGAAGGACCCGCGCAACGATGCGTCGACTACTTCCTTCACCGCAGCCACCGACGCGGGCGGCATCGCCGCGATCCGCCGCGCGATCCGACCGACGTGCGCGAGCAGTTCTTCCGACGGAACGACGGTGTCGAGCCACCCGATCGCCAGCGCCTCGTCGGCGCCGACGTCGCGGCCGCTGAGGATCACGTCGAGCGCACGGCTGCGGCCGAGCAGGCGCGGCAATCTCGCGGTGCCGCCGGCGCCGGGCAGGATGCCCATCGGCACCTCCGGCTGGCCGAGCACGGTCCGGGGGGTGCCGTAGCGGAAATCGAGCGCGGAGCAGAACTCCGCTCCCCCACCGCGTGCGCCCCCGTCGATGGCGCCGATCAAGACGTAGGACGCGGTGCGGAGACGATCGAAGGTGAGCGCGGCGACGTTGGGTTCCGTCACGGGGTCGGCGGACGCGGCTGGCGCGGCGAGGATCGCTTCGACGTCACCGTGCATGAGGAAGAAGTCGGGGTCGGCGCTCGTGAACACGACGACCCGCACGGCGTCGTCACGATCGCACGCGTCGAGGAGCCCGGTCAGGCCGCCCAGCAACGCA